>JAIOQB010000504.1 GCA_021413585.1 Planctomycetia bacterium | reverse complement strand
ACCGCGCGAAAATCGGGGGGTTCTCCCCGCCGGTATTCGGGGAGCACCTTTTCGACTATCAGCCACGACATGGTCGCCAGCCAGAAGGCCACGACCATCAGGTTGAACGTTCGATTGCCCATGGCGCCTCTCACGCTCCGCAAGCAGCGGCCTGGAAACCGCCTGCCCGACCCCGTCCCGCCCCGTTCTCTCCACAATCTAACATGGTCCGCAGGCAGCGGCCAGCTATTGGCGTGGCGGGGCGATACTTTCACGCTCACTAGCCCGAAGCGCAAGCGAGGGAGCATTGCTCTGCATACTTCAATTGAGCAGAGGGCTTGGGTGCTATTTCGTACGCCGGGACGATAGATACTGCAACCCCCGGGCGGAGCCCGGGGCTATTGGGGGGCGAGCCGTTACCCGGGCCAAACACGTCTTGCGTCAAAAGCCCAAACTTCCGATGATCCGCGGCCCGATCTGGCCCCCTCTCCGTCCGGTTGATTTTCCGCCGCAACGAGAGTGAGTTGGCGCTCGATTGGAGCCGCGGTCGGCGCCACGGCCTGCCGCATACGAAATACTGCCTAGCAAGGAGGCGACGCAGATGCCCTCAATTCAATTGCCCTTTGGGCCTGTTCAAAGAGCCCGCCGATCCCTCCAAGGGAATCGCTGGCTGTTGGCATGCCTGGCCGCCGCCGGATGCTTGATTGCCACGGTGGGTTGCAGTAAGACCGACAGCCCCGGGGTGACCGCCAGTGTTTCCGGGGCGTCGGCCGTTGGTGGAACTTCGCGGGCGTCTGCGACGCCGGACGCGACCCCGGCCCAGGATACGATGCATCCGCTGGTGCGGATCGAAACCACGCTCGGCTCGGTCACGGTCGAACTCGACGGCGAACGGGCGCCGATCACAGTAAAGAACTTTCTGTGGTACGCCAACCACGGCCACTACGAGAAGACGATCTTCCATCAGGTGGTGCCCGGCTACGTGGCGATCGCCGGCGGGTATGGCCTGGACCAGGTGGAAAAGCCTACGCATATCGAGATTCGCAACGAGGCGGACAACGGCCTGAAGAACCGTCGCGGCACGATCTCAATGGCCCGGCGCCCCGACGTGGTCAACAGCTCGACGAGCCAGTTCTTTTTTAACCTCTCCGACAACGCCAACCTCGACCAGCGGAGCCGCAACAAGCCCGAGGAATTCGGCTACTGCGTCTTCGGCCGGGTGACCGAAGGGCAAGACGTGCTGGACCGCATCTCAAAGGCACCGGTGACGAACTCGCCGAAGCTGCAATCCACGCCGGCGACGCCGATCGTGATTAAGTCGGTCACGCGGGTGCGGTAGGCGGGAGACTTGAGGCTGTAGGCTTGAGGGTGAAGTGTACCCCCAACGCCAAGCCTTCCACGCCCTCGCACCTATTCTTCCTCTCCACGCCCTCTGCGCGCCGCCCGAACAAAGGCAATCGCTTCGCGCACGGTGGAGATCCGGCTCGCGTCCTCATCCGAAATCGTCACGTCGAACTCCTCTTCGAGTTCCATCACGAACTCCACCGTGTCGATGGAGTCACCGATTTCATCGTTCAGTACGGCATCCAGCAATATCTGCCGCGGGTCGACTCCCCGTCGGCTCGCCAGCCGCTCTTGAAACCACCACAGTAATTGCCCGCAGGCAGGGCAGGGGGCGTCACCCGGCGCGAACGAAGGCTCGATGACGACCGAGGCGCCGCAAATCGGGCACTCGTTCGGCAAGCCTTCAGGAGTCCGCGAGGAGATGATGGACATGCGGCAGTGTCCCGCTGCGGGTGATTAACTCTGACGACCCAGCACGGCTGTGCAGCCGCAACCAAAGAGCCACTGACGCTCTATGACTTTGTCCACGTCAATTTTTTGTGTCTTTTGTGCGCTCTCGTGGCCGAACACTCGTCCTTTTTAATTGGCCACGAAACCGCACAAAAAAGCACAAAACAAAAAGGAAAGTTAGGTCGGCGATTCGAGGCGCCGCTTCCCTCAAGCCTTTCGTGGCTCACTTCGGCGGCGCCAGCGTCACGGTCAGCGTCTTCTCAACCTTGCCGCGGCGCACGACGACCTGCACTTCCTCACCCGCCTTGTGCTTTCTCAAGGCATTATCGAAGTCGACAATGTTGCCGATGCGGCTTTCTCCCAGGCGGATGATCACGTCACCCGCTTGCAGGCCGCCCCGGCTGGCGGGGCCGTCGGGGGCTACGCCTTGCAGCTTGAGCCCGGGGCCTTCGTCGCTGTAGTCGGGGATGCTGCCGAAGTAGGGGCGGGTGCCGCCGGTGCTCATCGGCGGGGCTTTGGTCTCTTGATAAGTGGGGCGCGACGGCGCTTCGGCGAGTGCCGTGGCGATCTCGGCCACGAACGAGGCGATCCGTCGGATGCCCGCGATGTTCAGCTTGTCCGCCGTGTCGCTGGGGCGGTGATAGTCGGTGTGGGTTCCCGTGAAGAAGTGCATCACCGGCACCTTGGCGGCATAGAACGACAGGTGATCGCTGGGCCCAAAGCCTTCCGGCTTCTTGATCAACTCAAAGCGATGCTGCACGTTGATTCGCCGCACCAGTTGGTCGAATTCTTTGCCCGTGGCCATGCCGTTGATGATCAGCTTTTCGTCTTTCAGCCGGCCGACCATGTCGAGGTTCAGCATGGCCACCGTTTTGTCGAGTGGCACCAGCGGGTGCTTGATGTAATAGGCGCTGCCGAGCAAACCTCTCTCTTCGCCGCTGAACAGAATAAACACAATCCGTCGCGGCAATGGTCGATCCCGCGAGGACAGCATCCGGGCGATCTGAAGCAGCCCCACGGTGCCGCTGCCATTGTCGTCGGCCCCGTGATGAATGTCGTGGCTGCCGGGCGCCGCCGAGCCGGTGCCACCGTAGCCCAGGTGGTCGTAGTGGGCGCCGATCACGATTGTTTCGTCGGCGAGCGGGCCTTCTCCTTCCATCACGCCGACGATATTGCGCACCGGCGACTCGCGGCGCTCCATGTCCACCTGCCCGCTGACGCGGCAACCGGGCAATGCAAAGCTGTGCGATTGGAGCTTTTCGTCAATTTGCTTTTCGATTTCGGCGAGCGACTTGCCCAGCGAAGGTTTGAGCACTTTGTCAATCGTTTCGCGGCGGCAGAAGAAGACTGGCATGTCGCGTCCCCTGCCGCCGTCCCCTGCGCCGTGGAAGTCGAGCAGCGGGTCAGGGTGTTGCAATAGATTGAGGTATTGCTTGCGCTGATCGAGAAGCGTGGTGCTCAGACGCTTCAACTCGGCTTCTGGATCTTTTTCCGATGCCTTCTCTGCCGCCTTCTTAGCCGGCTCGCTCAGCGCGAGTTCTTCCAGTTGCTTGATCGTCTTGCCAATTCGCCGCCGCAGTTCGTCCCGATCGCTGCGCACTTGATAGTCCGACGAGCAAAATAAAATCGCCGCCGCGCCGTGTTCATAGGCATTGGCAATCTTGGTGTCGAACAGCGAATGGCGCGACGGGCTCGGCCCCAGCGGGCTGTGCGGGTTGGCTTGCTGCGGCTGGTGTCGCAGGATGACTACCGCTTTTCCCTTGACGTCGATTCCTGCATAGTCATCGTACTTCGCATCCGGCGCCGTGATGCCGTAGCCGACGAACACCACCGGCAGATCGAACTTCGCACTGCTGCCTGCGGCCAGCGGAGTGAAGTCTTCGCCCAGCTTGAGTTCAAACGGCTTGATTTCAGATGCCTTGCCTTGCCCTTTCGCGTAGTCCTTGGATTGCGCGGTGGAAAACGTCAGCGTGTTCTTATCCGCTGGCCCCAGCTTCGAACTGGTGGTGATGGAAAAGCGCTGAAACGGCGTGCCGTCGTACAGCTTCGTCTTCAGCCCCATCTCCGCAAACTGTTTGCCAAGATAGTCGGCCGCCAGATTGATCCCCTGCGTCTCGATCCCGCG
>JAIOQB010000338.1 GCA_021413585.1 Planctomycetia bacterium | reverse complement strand
GAGCCGATCGGCAACGTGACAATCGTCGATAACCTGACCACCCGGCTGGAATACGTCCCCGACAGCGCCACCTCGAGCCGCAAGGCGACGTTCTCCACGCAAGACAACGACGTCGATTCGCTGGTCCTGCGGTGGGAGATCTCCGAGCCGCTCCAGCCGGGCGAAGGGGGCACGCTGCGGTTTAAGTGCCGGTTGAGGTAGAACCTCGCCAGGTCAGCGACGCCGTGACGGGTGGCTGGGCCCCGCGTACACCTCGTCCCGAAGGGACGCCCGAAAATAGCCCAGCGATTTATCGCTGGGTAACGGTGAACGTGCATTTCGTCGGCGTCCTGTAGGGACGCTTGAAGACAGCGCACCCGACGAGATACGTGCGGGCCTGAGACATGTCACCGAGAATGTTCAAGCGTCCCTCCGGGACGCCACGGCATGAACGTGGATTGCGAACCCAGCGATGAATCGCTGGGCTATTTTCAATGGTCCCTCCGGGACCGGCGATTCCTTCACTCGCAAAGGATCGGTACCGGTTCACTCTGAATCTGCCCTACTGGCCTCCCTCTGCTAGAATCAGGCCGATGGAACCTCGCCGTTTCCAATTCAGCTTGAGAACGCTGCTGATCGTCATGACGGTGGCGGCCGTCGTGGTGGCGATTCTGACGCGCGCATGGATGTGGCCGGACGAGAACGCGCTGGTCGGCCGCACGGATGCGGAGGTCATTGCACGCTACGGGCAGCCGGTCAGTCAGTCCGCAGGCCACTATGGGCTTGTCAGTGTAGTTTGGACACAGAAATTCAAAGGGCCGATCAAGAGCGGTGTGTTTTGGCGCCTCCGCGGCGAGATTTATGTGTCGTTCGAGCAGCGCAACGGCCAGTGGATTGTGATTTCGAATTCGTATCTTCCGAGTGGTGCGCAGTTCTGACAGGAGGAATCGCCAAAGCGCGAACGCCTGCCCCCGCCACTCGCCAATCCTCTTCCCTCGCGTTAAAATGCGCCAGTTTCGCGCACGACATCTGATTGCGCGCCCCCTCCCCTGCCCTGCTCCATCCAAACCAAAACCATGAGCGACGCCTGGATTGCCGATCGTACGCGGGCTTTTGACAGTTCCGGCATTCGCAAGGTGTTTGACTTGGCGGCGAAGCTTACGGACCCTATCAATCTCTCGATCGGCCAGCCCGACTTTGGCGTGCCGCTGGAGGTGCAGAACGCGGCCATCGAGGCGATCCGGGGCGGGAAGAACGGGTATGCCCTGACGCAGGGAATGCCGGTGCTGCGCGACAAGTTGCAGGCTCAGGTGGACGCGGCGTTCAATCATCCCGACCGGCGCGTGATCGTCACCTCGGGCACCAGCGGCGGGTTGGTGCTGGCGATGTGGTCGCTGGTCAATCCAGGGGACGAGGTGATCGTGTTCGATCCGTTCTTCGTGATGTACGAATCGCTGGTCAAGCTGATCGGCGGCAAGTGCGTGCTGATCGACACGTATCCCGATTTCCAGATCGACGTCGAGCGCGTGGCCGCCGCCATCACGCCGCGCACCAAGTTGATTCTGCTCAACAGCCCCGCCAATCCCACCGGCGTCGTCGCCTCGCCGGCGGTCGTGCGGCAGTTGGCCGAGCTGGCGGCGGAGCGGAACGTGGTGCTATTGAGCGACGAGATCTATCGCGAGTTTTGCTACGACGAGCCGTTTCTCACGCCCGCCTCGTTCAATCCCGACACGCTGGTGATCGACGGCTTTTCCAAGTCGCACGCCATCACCGGCTGGCGGCTGGGGTTTGCCCACGGGCCGCGGGCGATCATTGACGCGATGATCAAGCTGCAGCAATACACGTTCGTCTGCGCCCCGCAGCCGGCCCAATGGGCAGGGGCCGTGGCGATGGACATCGACATGAGCGGCCACGCGGCCGACTATCGCCGCAAGCGGGACCTGCTGGTCGCCGGGCTGGCGGACGACTTCGAGTTGGTCACGCCCGGCGGCGCGTTCTACGCCTTCCCCAAAGCGCCGCGCGGCACGGCGACGGAGTTTGTCGCGCGGGCGATCGAGCGAGGGTTGCTGATCATACCCGGCAACGTCTTCAGCCGCCGCGACACGCATTTCCGGATCTCGTATGCGGCGGACGACGCGGTGATCCGGCGTGGGATCGACGTGTTGCAGAAGCTGGCCCGAGAGTGATCATTAGCCCGGCGCGCTAGCGAGGGACGTAGAGCCGCGCCCCCTCGCTTGCGCGTCGGGCTAGTGAGCGATTGGCACTTCAAGTCGTTTTCTACCACGGCCACGGCTCCGGGCATTTCGCCCGGCTTTCGCCTGATAATGCATCAGGCAACGCTTGGCGGCCGGTGGCGGCGCGGGCTCGGCACGCAGATTGCTTTACCCTGCGGCCGGAGATTGCCTGCCGACCTGCTGCGGTGCGGGACTGCACTCACCACGGCGCCTTCGGGAGGGCCAGCCGTGGTGAGTGACCCGCGTTAAGGGGTTGCCGCAGCGAAGCACCATTCTGGCTACCGCCTGGCCAGAAGGACGCCCCAAAGACTTGGGCCGGCTATTCGCCTGGTCGGTCCAAGTCGGGGGTGGTCCATTAACCCCCCTCCCTGACAGGGAGGGGCCGGGGGAGGGTCAATCGCCGTCCCGCTCAAAACCGATTGACTAAAAACTTTGAACAGAAGGTCGCGAACCACGCGGAGGGAAGAACAAAGGTTTTTTGAACAGGAGCAAACAGAGGGAACGGAGGAAGAACTTCAGTAAACAAAATTCCTTCTTCGCGTCCTTTGCGACCTTCTGTTCAAAAGTTTTTTAACAGAAGTTCGCGAAGGGCGCGAAGGAAGTTAAGGAAGAAGGTTCATATTCAGTAAGCATCGTGCGCCGCGTATCAACCCCTCTGTTATCTCCGTTTCCTCCTGTTCAAAATTTTGCGTAAAAACGCTCCTGTATAAAACGACAGCGCCCGGGGCGACTCTGGGCCGCCACCGGGCGCGTCGATCTAGTGCAGACTCTTGCTTATCCCGGGACCGAAGCCGGCGGGGGGCAGAAGGTCACGCACTCTTTTGTTGTGGAGTCGCGCCG
>JAIOQB010000337.1 GCA_021413585.1 Planctomycetia bacterium | reverse complement strand
CTAGCGCCTAATGGCACTTACTTTACGTTTGAATGAAGCCCAATGTGAAATTGCTAGCTGCAAATTCCCCAAGAATCTGCAGCTAGCATTTCGTGAGACTACGTGATTTTTCCACAAAGTAAGTGCCATTGGGCTAGCGCCTGGCGGCTCACGCGCGTAGCGCATCGCACAGATTCTACTCATTCTGTGCCCAGCCACTGCACAAGCCGTCAGGCCGTTGGCATGGCGAATAAGTCGCAGTCGGCGGCCGCAGTTCGTATCTAAGTGCAATCAAACTCGTTGTTTCGGCAAGCGTCAGTCGATGCTTGCAGGCGGCGCATTCTCCGCATGGCATACGGATTGCACTTGTAATCGCGCTGTAAGTCGCGCTGCCCGTTCTTGGGTAGGCGGCGTTTCTAGGCGGCCGGCTTTTCCTGGACAGGATGACGGGGAAAGACCGCGGACCATCGGGACAAAGTAGGCTTATGGATGAAGCATGAAACTTCAATTGGACCCGGCTCGGGAGCCCGCCACCATGGCGGATCGTGATTTGGAGCGGCGAGTGGCCATGTATCTGGCCGAGCGGCAAATGCCGGGGCTGCGCCGGATGGTGGTGATCGCCCGCGCGGGCATTGTCACGCTCCGCGGTCGCGTCGCCTCGTTCTACGAAAAGCAGATGGCGCTAAGCTGCGGCCGCAGCGTCATGGGCGTGGAATCGCTCGTGGACCAAGTGCAGGTGACGTAGCGCCAGGGAAAGTCCCCTGGCGTTCGGCGCATCAGGTGTGCCAAACCGGTTGCTCACTAGCCCGACGCGCAAGCGAGGAGCGCACGGCCCTCCGTCCCTCGCTGGCACGTCGGGCTAGTGAATTGTTCGTCATGTCCTGTGTGAGCGGCGGATCGGAACGCAGGGGTACAGTCCATTATTTTCGCTGCGCGAAAATGGGAATGGGACAGTCCGCTTCCTGCCTCAATGCACCGTCGTTGCGCAACCGCCGCCAATCACGAATGCCGAGTCGAGCAGCGGCCGCCATAGCGTTTCTTGATTCGTGCAGGAGTTCGGATCGATCGCGTCGATGGTGCGCGTGGCAACCGCGCCGCCGAATGTCACCATGTTCGTGCTGTTGCGATGACGGGCGGCCGACTGAATTGCCCAGTTATCGGTCGGAGGGCTGCCGATCACGTCGGCCACTGGCTTGTGATACTCCACCGCGAGAATCTTGCCGCCATCGCCGTTGAGCAGTCGATGGCTTCGGCCGTTGAACCCGTAGGCCATCGTTTCGCCGACGCCGTTGGGGCAGATCCAGAGATTCGCATTGCCGCCGAGCGAGTTGGTCAGCGTTTGCGGCAACATCGCCGCCTTGAGATGGTCCGAGGGGATGTTCCCGGAGCTGCGCGTGAACGCCGCGCCAATCTGACGCAGGTTGTTCTGGCAAGCAGTGGCGCGGGCCGATTCTCGTGCCGAGCCGAGCACCGGCATCAGCAGGGCTACCAGAATCCCAATGACCGCCATCACGATCAACAATTCGACGAGCGTGAATGCGCGCGTGCGCAATCTTGGCGCTAAAAGTCGCATGAAATGCCTCTCTTTCTCTTGTTCCTGGAGGGCACGCTGTGCATTCGTCGCATGGTTGCCTAGGCCATGCCGCACAGGGTGACCTCACGTCCCTGTTCCAACCGCATTGTCGGCTGGCGAGCGGGCCGAGTCAAGGTAATCTGCCCCAGTGGTGGACAAAACTATTAACCCCGGAGACTGTTTCGAGGATCGCATTGCCGGGGCGACGCGCGATGCCAATTCCAGATAATTCGCTGTATCGCTGGGCTTCGCTCGCAGCCACCACCAATTGGAGCCACTCGGCGAAGCTGGTATACTTAATTCAGCAGGTATTTGCTGACGCGAACTATTTGCTGACCCGCCCGCCGGCGTCGCAGGAAATTGGCGCCGCCCCTTTTTCCGTCCAACCCGACTCCAGTTCGAGGCCGATGCTGATGCCGCGACCTCTCGCCACCATCGTTCTAAAAACCATCGTTCTAAAAGCAGTCATTCTACATGTCTGCATTCTGGCGTCTGTCATGGCCGCCGCGGGCACGCTCCATGCCGCCGATGCACCACCCACCGCGCCGGTTGACTATCAGCGCCAGATCCGGCCGATCCTCTCCAACTCGTGCTACACCTGCCACGGCCCGGACGAAAAACATCGCGAGGCGAAACTGCGGTTGGATGTTCGCGACGCGGCGCTGAAAAAGGCCATTCAACCGGGCCACGCCGACAAGAGCGCGCTCATCGAACGCGTCACCAGCGAAGACGCCGACGAGCGGATGCCGCCGCACGATTCGGGCCGCGCGCCGCTGACCCCCGCTCAGGTGGAGCTGCTGAAGCGGTGGATCAACGAAGGGGCCAAGTACACGACCCATTGGGCGTACGTTTCCATCACGCGTCCCGAAGTGCCGTCCATCACCAGCCCTGGCTGGGACCGCAGCGAAATCGATCGCTTTGTCCTGCGCCGGCTGGTACAGGAAAAGCTCACGCCGGCCACGGAGGCGGACCGCCGCACGCTGATCCGCAGGTTGTCGTTCGATCTCGTTGGGCTTCCGCCGACGCCAGCCGAAGTTGAGGCGTTCGTGGCCGATAAATCTCCCGACGCCTACGAAAACCTGGTCGACCGCTTGCTCGCGTCGCCCCATTTTGGCGAGCGGATGGCGGTCGATTGGCTCGACCTGGTGCGCTATGCAGACAGCGAAGGTTTTCATGGCGATCAAGAGCGGCCGCACTGGCTGTTCCGCGATTACGTCATCCGCTCGTTCAACGAGAACAAGCCGTTCAATCAATTCACGATCGAGCAGTTGGCCGGCGACCTGCTCCCCAAGCCGACATACTGGCAGCGGATCGCCTCCGGCTACAACCGCCTGGGCATGACCACTGCCGAAGGGGGCGCGCAGCCCAAGGAGTACATGGCCAAGTACGCCTCCGATCGGGTGCGCAACGCCAGCACCGTCTGGCTGGGTTCCACGTTCGGCTGCGCGGAATGCCACGACCACAAGTTCGATCCCTACTTGACGCGAGACTTCTATCGCTTTGAAGCGTTCTTCGCCGACATCGATGAAATTGTCGTGGGGCACCAGGAGCCCACGGTGATGGTGTCGGTCGAGAATCAAAAGCAGCTCGATCAGATCAACGCCGAGATTGCCGCCACGAACAAGCTGCTCGCCACGCCGACCGACGAGCTGGCCAAGGCCCAGCGGGAGTGGGAAAAACGGGCGGCACCGCAATTGCCGGAGTGGCAAGCCCTGATGCCGACCTCGATCACCACCAAAAGCGGCAGCGCGCTGCGGATCCTGGAAGACGGCACGCTGATGGGTCTGAACGAAGGGCCCGAAACCGATACCTACACCGTGGCGATCAAGACCAAGATCGCCGGCATCAACGCCCTGCGGCTGGAAGCGATCTCCGACCCCACGTTCCCCGACAGCGGCCCCGGGCGCAGCGACTTTGGCGAGTTCATTCTCAACGAGATTCAAGTGCAACTCGGCGCACCGAAGAGTGAGAGTGACAAGGAGGGCGAAAAGGTCAAGCCGGACGGAACTAAGCCCGACGGAACTAAGCCAAAGGCTGACGACAAGAAGCCCGGCCCAGCGAAACCCGCGGCGGTAAAGCCAACGGTTGCCGCCAAGCCCCAGCCCCCAGTCAAGTTCAAGCTCAGCCAGGCCACCGCAGACTTCTCCCGCAAAGAGGCCCCCGCCAGCGCGGCGATCGACGGTGATCCCAAAACCGGCTGGGACATCTACCACGTCGCCGGCAAGGATCACGCCATCGAGTTCCGCGTCGATCCGCCATTGGGCAAGGCCGGCCAGGAAGCGGAGTTTTCCGTCGTCCTGGTGCAGGAGGCGGGGAGCCGCAAGACGCTTGGCAAGTTCAAGCTATTCGCCTCCGCCACGCCCCGCACGGCCCGTGGGATCGGCGCCCATGCGATTCCGCAGGAGATTGTGGACTTGCTCCGTGTCGACGATAGCAAGCGCAACGAGTATCAACGCGGCGCGGTTGCGGCGTACTATCGCAGCATTGCGCCGACGCTGGACGGCGCGCGGGTGAAGCTCCAGGAGATCAAGAATCGCCGCGAAAAGCTGCTCAAGTCGGGCGAGCCGATTTTGGTCACCTCGTCGGTCAAGCCGCACGTCACGCGGGTGCTGCCGCGCGGCAATTGGCTCGATGAGACGGGCGAGGTGCTAACGCCCGGCGTCCCTGACTTTCTCAAGCCGCTGTCGGCGAGCGACCGCCGTGCCACGCGGCTCGACCTGGCCCAATGGATGGTCGATCCAGCCAATCCGCTGGTAGCTCGCGTGTACGTCAATCGGCTCTGGAAGCAGATGTTCGGCCGAGGGTTGGTCAGCACGGCCGACGATTTTGGCTCGCAGGGGGCCGCTCCGTCGCACCCCGAGTTGCTGGACTTCCTGGCGGCCGATTTTGTGCAGAACGGCTGGGACACGAAACGGCTGCTCAAGCTGATCGCCATGTCGGCCACGTATCGCCAAACCTCGCGGGCCAGCGACGAGTTGCTGCACCGCGACCCGGCTAACATCCTACTGGCTCGACAGGGTCGGTTCCGCCTGCCGGCCGAGCATGTTCGCGACAACGCCTTGGCCGTCAGCGGCCTGCTGGTGCCCAAGATCGGCGGCCCAAGCGTCAAACCGTATCAACCGGCCGGATACTACGCGCACCTGAACTTTCCGAAGCGCGAATATCAGCAGGACCACGGCGAGGCGCTCTATCGTCGCGGCTTGTACACCCATTGGCAGCGGACGTTCCTGCACCCCAGCCTGCTGGCGTTCGACGCGCCGTCGCGCGAGGAATGCACGGTGGATCGCACCCGCAGCAATACGCCCCTGGCGGCGCTGGTGATGCTCAACGATCCGACGTACGTCGAGGCGGCCCGAGTCATGGCTGCCCACGCGATGCACGACGGCGGCACGACGCCGGCCGATCGCGTGCGCTATCTGATGCAGCAATCGCTCCAACGCGTGCCGACCGAAGAGGAATCCAAGCTGCTGAGTGACTATTACGCCCGGCAGTTGACAGCGTATCAAGCCGATCAAAAAGCCGCGGCCGCGCTGATCGCCATCGGCGAGGCCCCCCAGCCAAAGGACCTGCCGCCGGCCGAACTGGCCGCCTGGACTTCGGTTAGCCGCACGTTGCTGAACTTGTATGAGACAATCAATAGAAACTAAATGTCTAATGTCTAAATCCCAATGTCCAAAAAATGAAAAACGTGCGCAACTCATTCATTAGTCATTAGGATTTAGACATTGGGATTTTCTCTTCCGGAGCGTAACCATGCTGCATCCCATGTTTGGCACGGCGCAGACGCGGCGGACGTTTCTCAGTCGCACCACCACGGGCATGGGGGCCGCCGCGCTGGCTTCGATCCTGGGCCCAAACCTGGTTTCGGCGGGGCAGCCGACGTCTTCAAATAGCTCGACGCCCGACCCACTCCGCGCCAGCCTGGGCGTGCATACGCCGCTGGACTTCGTGCCGCGAGCCAAGCGGGTGATCTTCCTCTACATGGCGGGCGGGCCGTCGCATCTGGAAACGCTCGACTACAAGCCCGTGCTGGCCAAAATGCACGGCCAGCCGATGCCCGAGTCGTACACCAAAGGCCAGCCGATCGCCCAGTTGCAGGGCAAAAAGCTCAATTGCTTCGCCCCGCAGCATCCGTTTCAGAAGTTCGGCAAATCGGGGCAGCAGATTTGCAGCCTGTTTCCGCAGATCGGCTCGATTGCCGACGACATCTGCATCATCAACTCGATGAAGACGGAGCAAATCAATCACGACCCGGCCCACACGTTCATGAACACCGGCACGTCAATCGGCGGTCGGCCGGCGATGGGCTCGTGGCTGCTGTACGGCCTGGGGAGCGAGTGCGACAATCTGCCCGGCTTCGTGGTGCTCACGTCCGAAGGGCGCTTTGGCCAGGCGCAGCCGATCGCCGCCCGGCAGTGGCACAGCGGCTTCCTGCCGAGCCGCTATCAAGGGGTCGAGTTCCACAGCAAAGGGGCGCCGGTGCTGTATGTGAACAACCCGGCGGGGATCGATTCTGGCCGGCAGCAAGACACGATCGACACGGCCAATGCACTGAACCGACTGCAAGACCGCGTGGTCGACGATCCGGAAATCGCCACGCGGATCGCGCAGTACGAGCTGGCGTTTAAGATGCAAACCAGCGTGCCGAACCTGATGGACACCACCAGCGAGCCCAAGAACATTTTGGACATGTACGGCACCAAGGGGGGCGACGGCACGTTTGCCGCCAATTGCCTGCTGGCCCGGCGGCTGGCGGAGCGCGGCGTGCGGTTCATTCAGCTTTATCACCGCGACTGGGATTATCATGGCGGCATCAAGACGAACATCGCCGGCGTGGCGGGCGAGGTCGATCGCGCCTCGGCCGCTCTGATCAAAGACCTCAAGCAGCGCGACATGCTCAAGGACACGCTGGTCATCTGGGGAGGCGAGTTCGGCCGCACGCCGATGGCGCAAGGCAACGGACGCGATCATCACATCAAAGGCTTTTCGCTGTGGATGGCCGGCGGCGGGATCAAGGCGGGCATCACGCACGGCAAGACCGACGAGCTGGGTTACAATGCCGTCGAGGACGTGATGCATGTGCACGACTTCCACGCCACGATGCTCTATCTCCTGGGCATCGACCACAAGCGGCTCACCTACCGCTACCAAGGCCGCGACTTCCGCCTGACCGACGTCGCCGGCGACGTGCGGAAGCAGATTCTGGCGTGACGCGCAGCGCGTCATAGCCCCGGGCTCCGCCCGGGGGTAAACCGGTTGGCACTTCGTACGGGGTTCGAGCCAGCGAGCGGCGCAACCCCCGGGCAGAGCCCGGGGCTATATCGAGCGGCCTACTGACGGGCCGAATTTCTCGCAATTTTTCCCCAAAACTGGCAATTTTGCGTGACCTATAGTATTCATAGGCCTACGGCGACCCTTTCGCCGGCCTGCACCATTCACTTAAAAACCCGCCCCGCACAAACCAAATACGAGAGATCACTGCCATGCTCAATTTGCACCGTTTAACCTGGATCCTGGTGGCCCGCGGCATCGCGGCGCTGGTGTTTGGTTTGCTGGCTGTTACGCTGCCTGGCGTGACGCTGGGGAGCTTGATTCTGCTGTTCGCCATTTACGCCCTGGTTGACGGCGTGACCGCGATCATCGGGGCCATTACCCATAGCCCGCATCACCACGATTGGTGGCTGATGTTGCTGGCCGGCGTGCTCAGTTCCGCGGTGGGGGTGATCACGCTGATGCGGCCGCAAGTGACGGCGATCGTGCTGCTGATCTTTATCGCCGTGCGAGCGCTGATCGTCGGCGTGTTGGAAATTGCCTATGCCTTCGGCCTGCGCCGCGCCGGCGGAGGTTGGGTGTTGCTGCTCCTAAGCGGGCTCGTCAGCGTCGCCTTTGGTCTGGTGCTGCTCGCCACGAATCCGATCCAAGGGGCGGTGACGATCGTGTGGGTGATCGGCGTGTTCGCCATCGTCTACGGCGTGACGCAATTGATCATGGCCTCGGAAGTCCGCCACCTCGGCAAGCAGCCGCCGGTGGGTGCGTGAGCTGAAGGGAGGCTTGAGTACTGAGTACTGAGTACTGAGTACTGAGTACTGAGTACTGAGTACTGAGTACTGAGTACTGAGTACTGAGTACTGAGTACTGGGTACTCAGTTCTTCCCCCCCAACCTTGCCAGCGCCGCCGTGGCGTCCTGTGCCGCTGGCGCGTTGGCCGCGTCGCCGGCGAACTCCGCCAATTGCTTCCGCGCCGCTTCGTCGCCGATCATCTCCAACGCCAACACCAGCCGCCGCCCACGCAGAGCGTCGATGGGGCTGACCTGCGTTTTCTTGAGCGGCGCGGCCAGGATTTTCTCGATCCGAAATCTCGACTCAGGGGAAATGCCCCGCTCCAGGGCCTGCTTGAGCAGTCGGTCGGCCGGCTCGCGCAGCTCGAGCAATCGCCGCTGGGCCGCCTCGCGGACGGCGAATTCATCGTCGTCGAGTTGCTGAATCAGCTTGAGCAGCACCTCCGGCGCCATAGCTTGCGGCGTGCCGTGGATTTGACTCACCAGATACGGAACC
>JAIOQB010000331.1 GCA_021413585.1 Planctomycetia bacterium | reverse complement strand
CTCGATTCGATCATCGAGCCCAATAAAGTCATCTCCGATCAATATCAATCTACCGTGTTTGACTTGAAGGACGGCCGCACCGTGATCGGCCGCGTGGCCAACATGAGCGGAGATACGCTCAATATTATGACCGACATGCTCGACCCGGGCAGATTCACCAACGTCCGCCGCGGCGACATCGAAGAAACTCGTCCTTCGACGGTGTCGATGATGCCCGGCGGGTTGATCGACACCTTTCAGCTCGATGAGATCCTCGACCTACTGGCCTATCTGCGCAGCGGTGGAGAACCAAGCGACCCAGCCTTTCAGGGGGGCAAGCCGGCGGCCAGCGCGGCGCTTCCCACTCAAGAAAATCGAAGTAGGTGATGACGGCAATTTGAAGATTGAGCCGCTGCCTGAGGAAGCTCTGGCCAATTCTCTGGCCGCCGCTTGTCCCGCTCGCTGGAAATTGGATGTTTGCCGCGCCTATGATTCTGCGGAAATTGGCAAACCTGCCGAAGTTGTTTCTGGTTGCCAAGCCTTCGCTTCGGCACTACAAAAAATGACAATCTCGGAGTGTGCCTGTTCCTTTACGCGCTGCGGCTTTGTCGGCCCTTGCCACGACTCGGTTTGCTGGCCTCGATCTTGCCGGCGCTTGGGCGCGGGGCATTGATCGGTTCGCTTTCTTCTTCTTCGTCCAGCTCGGCGTATTCTTCGACCTCGTCCTCGTCGGCCGTCTCGTCCGCTTCGTCGATTTCGTCCTCATGCCAGTCGGAGAGATGCTGATCGTCCTCGTCAAGTTCCTCCGCTTCGGACTCACCAAGTTCGTCGGGATCGTCGTCCCCGCGGCTTATCTCCACGGGGGGGCGGATTCCGTATTCCGATTCATCCTCTTCTATTTCCTCTTCCGATTCTTCATCCTCATCCGACGGGCGGACCGTGCGACGGCTTTTGGCGGCGGCGGCGATTTGCGATTCGGCCTCCTCGGCCGTGGCAAACTCATCCTCTTCCAGCGGCGACGGGCGGCGCGGCGTCACTTCAATTTTGTTGCGTCGCGGGGGGGCGGGGGCCAGCACCGCAGGGGGCGCGGTGCCGTTCGCTTCGGCCTGCATCTGCGCCCACTGCTCCGGTGTGACCAGCACTTCCCGGGCTTGCGAACCGTTGTACGTTCCCACGATGCCGTCTTCGGCCATGAAGTCGATCAGCCGGGCGCCACGGCCGTAGCCGATGCCGAGGGCGCGTTGCAACAGCGACACACTGCCCCGCCCTTCACGCACGATGACGTCGATCGCCGCTTCATACATGTCGTCGCGGTTCTTGAACCGGTTGGTCCCTTGGCTCTCGCCACCACCCGCGGCGTTGGCCGGCTGCAATTGCACCAGTTCGCCCACATAGTCCGGCTCGGTCGTGGCAACGGCTCCAATCACCTTGGTGATTTCGTCGTCGCTGAGGTACGTGCCCTGGCCGCGCAACAACGTGCTGGTGCCCGGCCAGAGGAACAGCCTGTCGCCGTTGCCCAGCAGTTTGTCGGCTCCCATTTCGTCCAATACGACGCGGCTGTCCACACGGCTGGCCACTTGGAACGCGATGCGGGCCGGCAAGTTCGACTTGATCAAGCCCGTGATGACGTCCACCGTCGGCTTTTGCGTGGCCAGCACGAGGTGGATGCCCACCGCCCGGCTCTTTTGCGCCAGGCGGATGATATGGCTTTCCACTTCCTTCGGGGCGGTCATCATGAGGTCGGCGATTTCGTCGGCGATGCAGATGATGTACGGCAGGTGGAGCGGAATGCTTTGGCGCTCTTCCTCCGACTCCGGCTTGATCCGCTCCATCAACTCCTCTTCGCCAAGCTGGTTGTAGACGCTGATGTGCCGCACGCCTGCCCG
>JAIOQB010000330.1 GCA_021413585.1 Planctomycetia bacterium | reverse complement strand
TCGCCCGTACAACGAAACGTACGGGGCGCTGGCCAGCGTCGTGGCGCTGCTGATCTGGCTGTACATGATCGGCTCGATCCTGATGCTCGGCGGGCAGATTAACGGCGTGATTTATCAGGCGGCGCAGGAGCGGGAGGGGGGGTGATCCGCGTTCGCTTCGGCCTGAAAGGCCGGGATACGATAGCCCAGGGCGAAGCCCTGGGTACGCAAGGAATAATAATTTGTCGTAAGCCCTGAAAGGGCATTATAGATCGTCGCCCTATCACCCTAGTCCCACGCATATCGCTCATCGAGCGCCACTTGGTACTTTTCGCACAACCGCCGGAACTCATCCTGAAATGATTCCTGCCGATGATGCTCGCGCTGATTGCCAATGTAGCGTCGCAAATCATCGAGCTGCGATTGGCCGATTGAGAAGGCGCCGTATCCTGATTGCCAGGCAAACCCGGCGTACCGCGGTCCTTTCTTCTTGATCCAAATCGATGAAGCGACTTTGATCTCCTCCAGCAGCGTCGCGACAGAAATAGTTCGCGACAACGAGCAGGCAATGTGGATGTGGTCGTCCGCGGCGCCCTTGTGTGACGGACATCCAATGCCGCGACAAGTCCCCGCGATGTAGGAAAAGAGTTCTTCCTCGATCGCTTCGTCAATCCAGCGCTGGCGATGTTTCGTGCTAAAGACGAGGTGCAACAATATGTTGGACAGGGATTGAGACATGCCGTCAGCCTCCGCTTGGTGTGGTCGTTGATTTCGCCCTTTCAGGGCTTACGACGGAATATGATATTCCAGAGTACCCAGGGCTGCGCCCTGGGCTATCACATTTCGGCCTTTCAGGCCTGAGAGATTGGCCCATGGCTGCAATGGCCCGTGGGTGCAAGCACCCACGCTACTTTAGTGCTGCTCATCCACCAGTTTCACGGACAGCCTTCCCAGCGTCTGCGACACCGGCCAAAAACTATCGGGGCTGCCGGTGGAGAAGTTGGTGTCGGCCAGTTTTAAATGTCCGCCGCCGATGCCGCCGCGGCCCAGGGTGGCGTCGAGCGGGATCCACTCGTCGCCGATCCACGCTTCGGTCCACATGTGATATCCAAACGCGCCGAGCGACGGGGCGTAGACCAAACCCACCGCCACGCGCGACGCGATGCCGCGGGCACGCAGCAAGCCCGCCAGCAGCACGGCGTACTCGGTGCAATCGCCGCGGCGCGAGCGGGCCACTTCGGCGGCCGAGGCCAGGGCCTGCGAAAAATCCGCCTGCTTCATCGAACTCTTAACATGCCGCTCCAGAGCCAGGGCGATCCGCCACGGATCGGTTTCCTGCGGCACCACTTCCTTGGCCAGCGAGATCACTTCCGCGTCGTCGCTTTGGATCATGTTGTTTGGCTGGCGGTCGGCGATGGTGGGGGCTTCCGATTTACCATGCGCGTGGCCGTCGCCTGGCCGGATTGCCCGGACGGTGATTTCGGCCTCGTGCGGACCGAGCGACTTGACCGCTTGCGAGGCGGAAACGGGAAACGTCTGCAGCGGATCGCCGTCCTTGAGCGCCACGCGATACACCATCCGCTGCGCTTCGTGCGGCTTCTTGGGGGCCGGGGCGACTTTAACCAGGCTGAGCTTGATCAGGTCGGGCGGGGCCTGCGTGCTTTCGCGGAGGGCCACTTCGCGCGTGGTGCGGAAGGTCTCTTGTTCAAGCATGTCCTGGCGGACCCGCTGCGGGACGCCTTGCTCGTTGGTCCAGACGGCCCCCTTCATCGGCTGCTGGCCGGGGAGCCGGGTTTCCGTGTCGATGCGCAGCAGCCGCTGCGGCGGGGCGTCGATCAGGGGCGTCGATTCGAAGTCTTTGGCGGTCAGGGTCACCTCGGCCACTTGGTTAAAGATCGGCACGAACTCCTTGATGCGGCGGGTTTCGCCGGGCTGCATCGGCTTGCGCTCCAGCGATTGCTCGGAGCCGTTGAAGCCACAGACCTTCAACCCGCCGGCGTCGGCGGGCCAAGGCAGCGTGGTGCGACTGGTTTTGCCTTGCGTGGTGACTTCCAATTCGAGCTTTTCTCCGCCTTTGGGATCTGCGACCACTGTGCCACGCGTGGTCATCGGAGTGGGTCCAAGGTTGACGCGGGTTTCACAGCGGACCATGGCCCCGGCCTCGTCGTCAACGGAATTGGCGTTCATCAACAGCTCGACCACCTGACCATCGCGGGCCATTTTCATCAGGGCTTCGTTTTCGGATTGCCACAGCTTGCGGCCATCCTCCGTGATCTCGCGGCGCACGAGGTGCTGATAGCCGACCTTCGCCTTGCCGATGTACACCACCAACCACGACTCGGAGGGCTGTAACGATCCGGCGGCCGCGGCGGAGGGTTTGGCGGACGGCAGGGGTTCGATTGCAGTCGGTTTCTGACAACCGGCGGCGACGATGGAGAATACTACGATCAACACGAACGCGGTGACCGGCAAATGTTTGATGGTGTGCATATTGGATCGCATGAAGGAGTAACAGTTGAAATAGCCTCGGGCTCCGCCCGGGGGTAACGCGTCGCGAAGCCGGAACACCCCCGGGCGGAGCCCGGGGCTATTTTCTTTGCATCATGATAGCCCGTCTGCGCGGTTGCGGCCAAACGCATTTCGTCCGAGTCGCGGCGCGGCCGCAAATTCGAGCTTGCATATCGGGCCGGGCCGGCGGTTTGGGCGGTCCGTGGCGCAGGCAAACTTCCGCGCACCGGCCGACTCCCCGCATGCGGCGCGCGGATTTCTGCAACTCCGCCAGCCACTGCCCAGCACGCGCGCCGGCGAGTGCTAAAATTAGACGGACTGAAGGTGTATTGACGCGACCGCCAGGGATCCAGGGCGGCTGGCCGGGGCATCGCCCCGGAAGCGGTTGATTGAACACCCCTGGGGCCGCTGCCCCAGCCACCCGGTCCGCGTTGGCGGAGTACTTGTCACCAAAAAATCCCTCTCCTGTCGGTGATGCGAATTCGGTGCATGACGGCCCGCAAAAGCTGGTCAAAATGCACCTCGCCGGGGGGGCGTAGGGAGCGAAAAGGTCGGTTGTTCCGTTTCTGCGGGGGTCCGTTCGGGCCTGCCCAAGGAACTCTCATCCCAGGTCGCCGCGCACCGGAAATGACCTACGATTGAGTAAGGAAACGGAGCACTGACAGGGCCGATAGAACCGCCGGACCACCGGCCGGTCAGAGCAACAGGGATCTTCCAGATGGGATTTCTCAAGAAATTATTCCGCAACGTCCTCCGCGAACCGGCAACCCAGGCCCATAGCAGCTTTGCCATGCTCACCGAAGAACAGATGGAAGCGCATTTGCGAGTCGCCCGTTACGGCGATTTCCTCCTCACCGACGCGATTCGCCCCGCGTTCAACCTCGAGGTCGTGCCGCGGCAAGGGTATCGCCACGACATTTATCGCGACGCCGAGACCCGGGCCCAAGTGCCCGTGCTGATGGCGGCCGCTTCCACCGAAAACCTGTTCGAGCTGTTCATGGAACTGCTCGATCCGCTAGGCTCGCAGGCCGACGTGGTGCTGGAAACCAGCCACACCCGCGAAGGCCGCGGACATACTGACCTGTACCGCGAGCACATCGACCTGCCGGTGCTCAAGAGCACGCTGTACGACTATGAAGACATGCTGCTCAACGACGGCTGCACCGGCATCGCCGTGCTCAACCCGCGGATTCCGCTGGAGATCCAGTTCGACGAGCACAAGTTGCTGATCGTTTATGGAGCCGACCTGAAGGAGTTTGAAAACATTCTGCGCAGCAGTGGGCTGCGTTGCGACGAGTCTTTGAAGTTCATCACCGAAGCCGAGCACGTCCATTCGTCGAGCGACGAATACAGCCGCCAGTTCTGCGAGCTGAAGTGCCGGTTGGGGATGGATTCGGGGTATTGAGACGGGGCTGTCGGCT
>JAIOQB010000329.1 GCA_021413585.1 Planctomycetia bacterium | reverse complement strand
TCGGGCGGGGCGTTTGGATTCCGCGATCAACTGCAGGACGTGATGGCGCTGACGCACGCGGAGCCGCGACTGGTGCGCGAGCATCTGCTGCGGGCGGCGTCGCGGCAATTTGTGGAAGGAGACGTGCAACACTGGTGGCACCCGCCGGGAGGGCGCGGCGTGCGCAGCCATTTCTCCGACGATTTCCTGTGGCTGCCGCTGGTCACCGGCCGGTACGTGAAGCAGGTGGGGGACACGGGCGTGCTGGACGAGCAGATATCCTTCCTCGAAGGACGCCCCGTCAAGGCGGACGAAGAAGCGTACTACGATCTCCCGCTGCGCTCCGAACATTCCGCCACGCTGTACGAGCATTGCGTCCGCGCGATCGAAAACGGCCTGCGGTTCGGCAGCCACGGCCTGCCGCTGATGGGCTGCGGCGACTGGAACGACGGCATGAACCTCGTCGGCGTCGAAGGGAAGGGAGAGAGCGTGTGGCTCGCGTTCTTCCTCGCTCAGGTGCTGCGCGAATTTTCGGAAATCGCGACGTTGCGATCCGATACCGCGTTTGCCGACAAGTGCCTGGCGCAGGCGGCGCTGCTGAAGGAAAACATCGAACGCAACGCCTGGGACGGCGGGTGGTACAAGCGAGCCTACTTCGACAATGGCGAGCCGCTCGGCTCGGCCAAGAGCCCTGAATGCCAGATCGATTCGATTCCGCAATCGTGGGCCGTGCTCTCCGGGGCAGGGGACGCGCAGCGGGCACGCCAGGCGATGGATGCGGTCGACTCACATCTGGTGCGCCGCCGCGAATCGCTGATTCAATTGTTCGAGCCGCCGTTCGATAAATCGAACCTGGAGCCCGGCTACATCAAGGGCTACGTCCCCGGCGTGCGCGAGAACGGCGGGCAATACACGCACGCCGCCATCTGGACCGTGATGGCGTTCGCCGCCCTGGGAGATGCGAAGCGGGCGTGGGAACTGATGTCGATGATCAACCCGCTCAATCATGGATCGACCGCCGCCGGCATCGCCACGTATCGCGTCGAGCCGTACGTCGTGGCGGCCGACGTATATGCGGTCGAACCGCACGTCGGCCGCGGCGGCTGGACGTGGTACACCGGCTCGGCGGGGTGGATGTATCAGTTGCTAGTGCAATCTCTGCTGGGCCTGCGATTAGAAGTTGACAAGCTGCGATTTGCTCCCTGCCTGAAGCCCGACTGGCCGTCGTACAAGCTGCACTATCGCTATCGCGACACGTTCTACCACATCACGATCAAGAACAACGGCGGCCGCGAGGCAACCCGCGTGACCGTTGACGGCCAGGACCAACCCGACCGGGCGATTCATCTGGTGGACGACCGCGTGGAACACACGGCAGAAGTGGAGATTGGGTAACGCGAGCCTGAGTACTGAGTACTGAAAAAGGCCGCGCTCTCGCCTTTCGAGCAAGAGCGCGGCCCAATCAAATTACTCGCAACATCATTCGACGCCAAAAGTTGGCGTTACCGTCGCCCGCGCCTTCCGCGGCCGCTCGATGAATATCCGCTGCTGGAACCGCTGTCGCCCCCTCCGCCGCCGCGGACGAACAGATGCATGTAGCGGCGGCCGTCGCGCCCTTGCGACCAGGCGGCCCCGGCGACTTTGAAGTTCTCGTACGTGCAGCACGCGCCCCAGCCATCTTGCGGCGACCAGGCGGCACAGCCGGCGGCCGAAGCGCTCGATCCGGCGGGCACGAAAGAGAAGTCATTCGACGTGTGGCCGGCAATCAGATGCGCCGCGCGATAGTCGGCGCACTTGGCGGCGGCTTTCGACAATTCCTCGTCGGGAACGAACTTTGGCAAGCCGCGCTTCACGCGCACGGCGTTGACTTCGTCCAGCGCGTTGGTCGCCGCATGCGCTTGCGCGGCGACAGCCAACGAAAGTGAACACATGAATATGGTAGTCAGGGTCTTCATATCGCCTCCCTTGAAATTGTTGAGATCTGAAAATGCAGATTCCGCCACGGCGGATGCCGTACGAGCAGAACTCTGCGACGGTGGAAACATTCCAATATCTCGACCGTAAAAAGAATTACCTCCGTGTTTGCTGGGGGAACAACAGTTCGGGCACGGCTTGGGAAAGCCTGGCGAGGCCCACACGCGTGGGCAGCCCGAACGACATCTCAATTCCTCGCTGGCTCGATGCTCTACACGATCGACCAGCGTGTGGATGATTTTAAAGAGTGCCGCGCCGCAAGGGAAACCACCCCACAGAGCCGGGTGGTGCTGAGCAGAAGTAGGGGCGCACAAAATAAGCGACGAGCGTTACAACAGAATGCGCCGATGCACAAGCGCGATCCAATGAGAGTTGGTAATTCTATTGCACTTGCGCGCCTCATTACATCGAAAATAAATTCAAATAAATTTTCGCACAAGACTTCACTGTTGCAACTCGCATCATGATGCGCCAGTGCGAAGTGGTTGTTGAGGGACCACACTGCGAAATATTTTTTCGCCGCGGCCAATCCTCGACGTTTTGCTACTTTGCTTCTCGACAGTGCGACAGGGCCAACAGTGCATACGACGTTGCCAGGTCTGGATTGCTTTCGTACCAACGATGGTTCGGGTTAATCCAGGAACCATTCTCCCCCTGCTTGCCGATCAGCGTAGCGGAGAGTTCGGCCCGCCAGTTGTGCTTGACGCCGGCGGCGTCTTCAAACTCGGGCGCGCCGACGGCATCGAGCGCTTTGGCCATCAGGTGGTAATAGTAATACAGCCCCTGCTGTCCCAGCCCCGGATTCTCTTCCATCGAGTAGTGCGTTCGCAGCCATTGCAGGGCCGCCTTGACGCGCGGGTCGTCCGCTTTCACGCCGGCGACGAGCATGCTCTTCAGCCCCGCGTACGTCATCGAGCCGTAGCTGCGCAGCCCGCCGTTGGTTTCCTTGCCGGCGGGGCTGTAGCCGGGGCCGTTGGGCGAGTAGAAGAAGCCGCCGTCGTTGATTTTGGCGGCAAACGGCAGCAGGTTGTGCTCCGTTTCCAGATTCTGGCACCGCGAGACGAAGATCAACGCCCGCTGGATCGCTTCGTCATTCGGCCCGGCGCCGGAAGCCTTCAGCGCATCGACCAGGGTCGCGGTGTTGGATAGATCGCCGCCGGGGGTCTTGCTGTTGTACCCCGCGCCGCCGTAGTCGACGCTGTCGCGCGTTCTCTTTTCTCCTTCGTCGAGTTGAACATTCTTCAGATACTTCGCGGCATCGCCGATGGCCTTCCGGTAACGCCCATCTTTGTTGGCCAGCGCAAAGCAGGCGATGCAGAGGCTCGTCTCATAATTGCTCACGCCCGGCTTGGGAGAGGTGATGCTGCCATCCTTCTGCACAAAGCCGTCCAGGTACTTTAGGGCCTTGGCCACCTGCGGGTCATCCACGCCAACGCCGTTGCTCAGCACGGCCATCGTAGCAAGCGCGGTATATCCCGGGCCGCCGCGGTCGCTGTACGAGCCGTTTTCGTTTTGGCCCTTGACCCGCAAATAGTGGATACCCTTGGCGATGCTGGCGTCCAGCGCGGTCCGATCCACCTGCTTTGCCGTAGCCTCCGCGGCCGCGGCGGTGCTGCCTGCGAAGCAGCTTATCGACGCCACCATCGCTAGGGCCATATAGCACGACTTCATGATCGACATGATTTTATCCTGGGTGTGACGATTGAGGGCCGTAGTAAGCCCCGTGAACGGGGCTACCGCAAGAATTTTTTTGGTCGGCGAACCCGGCGTAAACGCCGGGCCTAATATCAATTACTTTAAGAAGCTCCCATCCGCCTACTCCCTCACGCACCGGGTGAGGGCCCGGGGTGAGGGAGTATTTGGACAGGCACTTACGAAACTTGAGCCAACGACTGCTGCCGGCGCCGCGCACTCAGCTTGCGCACGGCTACCGCGCCTAGTCCGATCAAGCCGGTCAACGCCAGCGCCAGAGTTCCCGGCTCAGGGACGGCATCGGCCTCGATGGCCAGATTGACGAGTCGGAAACCAGAGCCGATGCCGCCGCTCCCGCCCGTTGCTGCCGCAGGGCCTTCATATCGAGCGCTATACTCATCGTTGGCAAAGTTTCCGCCAAGGACGTTGCGCACGCCATTGGGGTTGGCGAGCATGGTCAGCGTCTCAGTCCACTCGATGACATTGCCCGCCTGGTCATACGTTCCATAGTGGCTGGCTGAACCGGTGTACGCACCAACGTCGGTCAGATAGTCAACAGTTGAAACTGCCGGGGATCCGACCCCCGGCGTCATCGCATAACCTATGCCATAGCCAGGACCATAAAAATTGGTGCCGTAGATATTTGCGGTGTTTGGCGCACTACTGGGTTGCGCTGTGATGAGCGATGGAACCGCGTCGTTTTGCGTCGGATATTTCCAATAGTCGGGCTCGTCGACCGCGTTGGGTTTGGTAGGGTCGTAGAAGGCGGCTTTATACCATTCGTCAACTGATGGCAATACGATGGTCGCGCTCGGGCTGCGAGCGATGCCATTTAAAGTCCCCGCGGTCGGAGTGGCGGTGCCGCCAAGCAGCGTATAAGCACCGCTCTCGGTATCGGCGTTGCCTTGGCCATTGTTTATCCAGTTGGTGAATCGGGCGGCGTCATAAAATGACACATAGTTCACCGGCTTGTTGGCGTGGCCCGGCTTGACCGAGTAGGTGAAGCTGCCGGAAACGCCGCTGCGGATGATACCGCCACTGCCATTGGAAGACATGCTCGCGTTATAGAGCGACAAGGGATCGCTGGCGGCCTTAGCGTTTAGAAATTCGACGTACTGCGCATTGGTGACTTCGTATTTGCCGATTTGGTACTCGTACGCAACGGCTCCATAACTTTTGGGGCCTGATCCTGTCGTGATTTCATCTCCACTAAAGTTCCCTATATCGCCAACCGTAAC
This sequence comes from Planctomycetia bacterium, assembly GCA_021413585.1. GTDB lineage: Bacteria > Planctomycetota > Planctomycetia > Pirellulales > UBA7805 > JAIOPX01. The sequence goes on along the minus strand of JAIOQB010000329.1, from coordinate 13,581 downwards.
CCAGTCGAAGGTTACGGGGGCGGCGGTTGCCCTTCCCACGCCAATCATGCAAGCCGAGAACAAGGCGATGGACGCGGTTAAACGGCGGCTAAACGTGCGCTGTTGGAAATGGAAAGCCTTTGACTTGCCCTTCAATGTTCTTCGAATCATTTGCCGATTTCCTCTGTTGTTTTTGTGGAATACGGACTCGAGCCGCAACATGCAGCCGAGTGATCGTCACTTCATCGCTGGCATTGAACCGAGGCCACGACGAAAGAATCCGGCGACGCATCCTCCTTCAATTCGGTAGAAAGTTCCGCATTGGCGTTCGCCAGATGGTAAGCCCGCCAGCCGATCAATCGATGCGGGCCGATGAAGTCATCGGATGGTAATTGCGAAATCCAATTGCAAAGAACGTGCCAGATCGTTTCGCGGAATTGGAATTCACAATCGTCTGCGAATTTCGTCGGACAAAAATGAAATGTGCGATTTCACGCTCCGCCGCAGTGGGGGGATTGGTGCGGCACAAAATAAATTCGCGTGTCGAAAACTTCGGCGCGCTCGTCGAAAAGTTCACCGCAGCAACAACTGGCGATCGCGCGATGATGCCGCAATGTTGGCAGAAACGCTACACCTGCTACGGAAACGGCGGACGGCGCCAAATTTGCATCGTGTAGATATTGTCGCGTCGATATTCTGGTCGCGTTGTCTGAACCAGTCGTCTGAACGCAGGAAATCGAGATTTCAAGAGATGATTCGTCGACCGCACTTTGAACAAGCGCAACGCCCCGCCGCGCATTTCGGCTTCACGCTCGTGGAACTGCTCATCGTGATTGCGATCATCGGAATCCTGTTCGCGCTGATGTTGCCCGCCATTCAGGCGGTTCGCGAAGCCGCCCGGCGGACGACTTGCAGCAATCATATCAAGCAACTGATGCTCGGCTTTCACGGCCACCTGGATGCCAAAGAAGGATTTCCGCCGGCGCGAATCACCCTCACCGGTCAACAGCACGGCTGGATCGTCGATTTGCTCCCCTACATCGGAGAGGCTGGCATCTATAACGCCTACCGGACCGACCGAAACTTTTTCGCCGTTGAAAACGCCACGATCACGAAGATGCCCCTCGTCGTTGCAATGTGCCCTTCTGTCCTCGGCTTGCCAAGAGATCGCGTCTATCCGCTGACGGCGGCCAGCGGTATGCCTTACACCACCCAAGGAGCGGCTGCCGATTACTCAGTCGTACACTTTCTCGATGGGGTCACCGCCCACGCCGCGGGCCTCGCCTGCTCGCCCAATTGCAATACCACGGGGTCGGGCTCCGGCGAACTCGTCCCCGTGCTCTCCATCCTTGGCGGAGAAGAGAACCAGTTGCATCCGGCCGGCAGGGTCACTGACGGGCTTTCCAACACGATTTTGATCTGCGAGCAAGCTGGCCGCCCCGATCACTTTCTCCATGGGGTTAAGCAGCCAAACACGACCAACCTGGTCACTCCGGCATGGTTGATGGCGTGGACTTCCTATCGATCATTCGCGTTTCAGGGCTATGACGCATCGGGCCTGGGGCCAGGCGCGGCCTGCGCCATCAATTGCAGCAACAGCCAAGGCATCTCGTCACAGCACCCGGGCGGGGCGATGGTGTCGTACTGCGACGGCAGTGTTCACTTTTTGGGGGAAAATGTCTCGACACGGCTCGTTTTTGAATTGCTCACCCGCTCCGGCGGCGAGCCCGTCATTGGTGAATGAAACAGGTTATTGAATGCTGCACGCTTGGCTCTCAAGGTCGATGCGACTTTGCTCATCGAATCCCTTCAAGTTCCTTGCGCTGGCAATGCTACTGGCAGCCTTCCTGGTTGTGCGCGGCTGCAAGGATGCCGGATCTCAGCGATCGCCGGTGTTTGCTGTGCGTGGGCGACTCACCATTGGTGGCAAGCCGGCGGAAAAGGCGATCGTTTACTTTCACCCGCGAAAGCCCATCGACGGCGGCAGCACGCGTCCGTTGGCCGTGGTGCAGGCGGACGGCAGCTTCCATCCCACCACGTATCACGCCCACGATGGTTTACCGGCCGGGGAATACGCAGTCACGGTCAACTGGCCGATTGAGTACGCTGTTTCGCCAGGAGAGGTGGTCTCAGGCGACGATCGTCTGGGAGCGCGATACTCAAAATTAGACAGCCCGCCCGCCAGGGTCACGATCCACGCAGGCGACAACGAACTCAAGCCTATCGACTTGGAGTAGGTATGGCGAAGAATCCTATGCTGCAACCACCACGCTGAACGAACCCGCCATGACCCGATCCGAATTAAAACTGGTCGGCCGTTTGGTGCTTGCCCAAGCTCGGCGGCATCCAGGGCGGTTGCTGCTGACCATCCTGGCCACGGTGGCCTCCGCCTGCATCGTGGTGTGGGTGGTCAGCGGCTACGACTCGCTGGTGCAACAGTTCGGCGACTTTAGCGAAAAATACTTGGGCCGATATCAGGCGGTTGTCGTGCCGCACCAGCCCGATCAATCGGCTCAGCAGCAACGGCCGCCTCAGCAACGGCCACCTCAACAACAACGTCGCGAGACCCCGGCATTGTCGGAGGAGGTCGTTGCGTCATTGCGCCGCATTCCGGCCGTCGCCACAGTCGATCCGGTGTATCAAGAGCGGGTTCGAGTGGAAACCGCCGCCAGTCGGACTACCGGAGGGGCACGGCTGAAGTCCGACAACATGCCGATGCTCGTCGGCACAGACGCCAGCGAACCTCCCTACGCACTGCTGGACGGAAAATGGATCGACCCTAAGCAGCCCGATCGAATGGAAGGGGCCCTCAGCCGCGGCTCAGCCGAGTTGCTGCACGTCAAGCTTGGGGACGAGTTGACTGTCTCAGGCCGGCGGGCAGAAGCAGATCTTCGCGTCCGCATCGTCGGGATCGTGGACCAACCCAAGACCTTGCCACCGATGGACCTTGGCGCGGGCATGCCTTCCATGCGCGTCTCGGTCTTAAAACGGGGACCGGCCGACGCCGCTCTCTATGTGCCAACCCCGCTGGCCGAAAAGCTCACGCGCCGGCCGGCACGAATGAACTACGCCGGTATCGTGCTCAAGCAGGGCAGTGACATCAACGACTTCCGACATGCGCTCGAACGGGACTTTCCGCAGGTCGCGGCCCAAGTGGAAATCCAAACCACGGTCGAGGTCGAATCCGAACTTAAGGACAGCAGCACTTCCAAGGCGGCGCGTGCCCAGGCGTATACCGCGACCGGCATCTCGTTATTGGCCGCCCTGTTCATCATCTTCACCACGCTGAGCATGGGCGTACACGAGCGGATTCGGCAGTTCGCCGTGCTGCGCGCGGTGGGGCTGAGCAAGGCGCAGATCGGCGCGATGGTGGCCCTGGAAAGCATGCTGCTGGGACTGATCGGCTGGAGCGGCGGCCTCTTGGCCGGCTGGGGGTTGTTGAAGGTGGCGGGGATGTTGCGTCCTGACTTTTTGCCGGCGGGTGCGGCGCTCGGCGCGTGGTGCATCGCACTTTCAGGTGCGTGCGCGTTTGGCGGTGCCCTGACGGCAGCGATCATTCCAGCCTGGCGGGCCACCGCGGTCCGCCCGCTGGAAGCGATGGCTCCGCAGCCGCCCAGGGCCTCGGCTCGATTCCGCTGGTCCATTGCGCTAATCGGACTGCTGCTGATTTCGATCAATCCGGTGCTGATGTTCTTTGTGCCGATGCCCGATACGGCGCGGTACGCGGTGTCTGCGGCCTTTGGATGCACCAGCACCGCGATTGGGTTCCTGCTGTTCACGCCGGCGCTGATCGTCGGCACACAACGGCTGTTCGGCCCCGTCATCGCGCGGTTGCTGGGCTTGAACTCGGCGCTGCTCGCCACGCAATTGTCGGCGAATCTTTCGCGAACCATTGGCACCACCGTCGCGCTGAGCCTGGGGCTGGGGCTGTTCGTGGCGATGCAAACCTGGGGGTACTCGATGCTGCTTCCTTTTTTGCCTGGCGATTGGATGCCCCAGGCGCTGGTGACGATGCCGGCCGGCGGAATCGTCGCGTCCGACCTTCCGGCGATCGCGCGCGTGAAAGGAGTCCAGCCCGATCAATGCCTGCCGCTGGCAGTCGAGCAAACGCGGTTCTCCAACGACCTGACCGGCGCGAAGCTGCGCGCCTCGATCACGCGGCAGGACAACTGCATCCTCGTCGGCGTCGATCCCCAGCGCGCACTCGGCGGCGGAAAGCCCATGTTCGATTTCCGCTTCGTCGAAGGAACGCGACGTGAGGCGATGGAGAAGCTGGGCCGCGGCCGGTATTGCCTCGTGCCCGATCATTTTCGACGCGAGAGCGGACTCGGCGTGGGGGGCAAGCTGGCTCTCGTACCCCCGAACTCACCCGAGCAGACCGTGGAGTATGAAATCGCGGGTGTGGTATCGATGGAGGGTTGGCACTTGTTGAGCAAAGGGGGGCTGCGCACTCGCGGTGCCCGCTCCGCGGCGATGGTCTTTGCTCCGTACGACGCCGTGCGGCACGATTTTGGGATCGACCGGATCAAGTTCCTATGGCTGAACTTTAGCGGCCAGGCCAACGAGGAGGAAGTCCGCACGGCGCTGCAAATAGTTGCCGATCGCGGCAACGGAGCAAATCGGGCGAGCCCTGTGGATCAGAGCCCCGCGAGGCCGCGGCGAGCAATGAACTCCACCGTTCGCATTCAAACCACCGCATCGCTGCGCGCCACCACCGTCCAACGGGCCGACGGCATCATCTGGAGCCTGAGCGTGCTGCCGCTGGTCACGCTGCTCGTCACGTCGTTGGGCGTTGTCAACACGGTCCTTTCGTCGATCCGCGCGCGGCGCTGGGAGCTGGGTGTGCTCCGCGCCGTGGGTGTCACTCGCTTCGGACTGATTCGATTGATCCTGGCCGAGGCCCTGCTGATCGGCGCGGTGGCTTGTCTGCTGAGCCTCGGCTTTGGCGTCGTGACAGGTTACTGCGGCACCGAGGTGTCGCGGTATGTCGACGTGCATGGCGGGCTGATCACACCGCTGGTGATCCCGTGGATGAAGCTGGCTCCCGGATTTGGCGCGACATTGCTGCTGTGCCTGTTCGCCGCGCTGGGGCCCGCCATCGCCACCGGCCGAGCCGAACCGCTGCAGTTGCTGCAAGCAGGGCGGGGGACGGGTTGATCGAGCCGCGCTGCCATCTGCTGCCCAGTGCCATGGGCGGCTTGCTGCCCTTGCAACATCCACAGGGGGCGGTAAGCTGGCCGTGTCATTCCTCAGATTTCTCGGCAAGCAGTCATGGCCCGACTGGAGCATTCGATGTCCGAACAGACTATTTCAATTGCCGGGGTGCGCGTTCCGCGGTTCCTGTACGGCACGGCGTGGAAGGAAGACGCCACGGCGCGGCTGACGGAACTGGCGCTGACGCACGGTTTTCGCGGCATTGATACGGCCAATCAACGGCGGCATTATCACGAGGCGGGGGTGGGGCAGGGGATTGCCGCGGCGCTTACTGGCGGCGGTGTTTCGGTCACTCGCGACGAGCTGTTCGTGCAGACCAAGTTCACGTTCCAGCCGGGGCAGGATCATCGGCTCCCTTACGATCCGGCGGCGCCGATTGCGAAACAAGTCGAGCAATCGTTCGCCAGCTCGCTGGAGCATTTGGGAATCGACGTGATCGACTCTTACGTCCTGCACGGCCCCAGCGTCCGGCGCGGGCTTAGCCCAGACGATTGGGAGGCGTGGCGGGCGATGGAGGCGATTCACTCCAGCGGCCGCGCGCGGCTGTTGGGCGTGAGCAACGTCACGCTCGAACAACTGAAGCTATTGTGCCACGACGCCCGCGTCCGCCCCAGCTTCGTGCAGAACCGCTGCTTCGCCATCGTCGGCTGGGACCGAGAAGTGCGGGCATTTTGCGCCGACCAGGGGATCACCTACCAGGGCTTCTCGCTGCTCACCGCCAACCCCGAAGCGCTCGCCCATCCCCACCTGGCGCGCATCGCCCAGCGCCACGGCCGCACGCTAATGCAAATCATCTTCCGCTTCGCGCTCGACATCGGCATGATCCCGCTGACCGGCACGACGAGCGCCGAACACATACGGAGCGATCTGGAGGTATTTGATTTTCAGTTGGAGGCAGGTGAAGTCGAGCAGATTGAAGGGTTGGTGGCGCGGTGAGAGAATGATGGTCTTGCCAAAAGAACCAACCCCAACGGGGTTGTATCCCAAAGCCCAGGGTCAGCGGACTCGCGGCGCAGCCGCGTGTCCGCGCCACCCTGGGTACGCTCCCGTTTATTAAACGCCCTTCGCGGCTCGGGCGGCTTCGCCGCCCGAGCCGCGAAGGGAAAAGGTTTTGTGGGGCCGAAACCCAGGGTGGCGATCGCCGCAGCGACCTGACCCTGGGCTGTGGAATATAACGCCTTCGGAGTATCGGAAGAGGCAAGCTCCGTAGAGGCCCCGATCAGTCGGTCATCGGATCGCCAATCTCCCACACTCCGTTGACAAAAAACAAAAGCAAACACTCATCGGCCCGAAAAATATCGCGACCAGGATCAAGCAATGTGATGTCAGCCTCGATTTTATCCTGCTCGAAGTAGCCAAACTTGATTTCACACGGCTGCGAGAGCAACCGGAAATCGTCCCAACGAGGCGGCCCACCGCCAGAATGATAGGTTGAAACCAGAAATTGATTTTCCTTTTCCAACACAAGATCTATCTCGAATTGAGACTTGAACGCCTCCATGGCAAAGACAAACTCATCCTCCTTCGTCGAACCGAATAGCTGAAGGTACAGGGCTTCGCCCTCATAATAATCCAGATTGCGCCGTAGTAGAATTTCCGCGGCGGCGACCGATCCCGCATCGAACAACAACTTGCAAAGACGACGAAATTCCTCTTTGGACTCCTCGCCTAAATTCATTAGAGCGTCGAGCCTCGCAATTTCTCTTGCCGATTCAGGATCGGTCTGAGCGAGTACTTCCAAGTCGATATCGCCGATGTTCGCTGCCGGAATACCGTATTCGTGCTCGTCATCATCCATCGCAGTCGTCCTTGGGTCGATCGATTTGGAGTGCAACGCGACGGTACATCTCAGAGGGTCAGGCCACCGATCTGACAATCTACCGTAGCTTTAGCAACGTCCCCAGGCCAAGATCATCGTGTCAGGCCAGAGGCCTGACCTACAGCACTAGTCTAACGGTGAACCTTCTGAAACTCGTCCAAGAACTTCCCGACCACGTTGCCTTCTTCCGTGCCGTCGGATTTGCTGATTAGCCAGTCAACCAACTCACTTTCCGGAAATGAATAGGGATCGCCATCCTTAAAGCCCTTAACACCAATGATTTCGTTTGCGATCCGTCCAGTGATTCGATGATCGCTGATGGCGGCCACTGCAACGAAAACCCGTTCGACGGTGCCTGATGCATCGTGCAACTCGGTAACCACGAAGAAATGCTGGCCCGCCGGCAAACCAGCCAGATAACGGTCCCTTGCCGCAGGGTACGACTTCCTCGCCTGCTCGACATAGGGTGCGATGGCCGCGCGAACTCTCTCCACTTCAGCCCCGCCCTCCGCGTTGACCGGCCGATCCGGCGGCGCATTTGGAGAAAGCGCCGGATTCGGCGGCAAAGTTGCTGGAGCAGTTCCGCCGCCACAGCCAATACAGATTCCGCTGGAAAGGATTATTGATGACGCCCATCGCATGCACATTGAACATCCTCTGCCGCCGGAAGGCCTGACTAACAATTCTGTCAGGCCAGAGGCCTGACCTACAGGTTTACTCCATCGTCAGCACTACCCTAAACCGCGCTTTGCCGCTGATCATGCGGTCGTACCCTTCGGCGGCCCGTTCCAGCGGAAACGATTCGTTCATCGACCGCACGCCGGTGTGGGCGCTGAAGTCCAGGGTGTCTTGCGAGTCGATTGACGTGCCGGAATTCCAGCCTTTGACGGACCGGCGGCCCAGCAGCAGTTGCAAGGGGGAAACGGTCATCGAATTGGCCGCGCCCAACAACAGCAGCGTGCCGTTGACGGCCAAGCCTCCTTGCACCGCGGACATCGCATCGCCGTTGGTCACCGTGGCCACAATTAACTTGGCTCCGCCGAGCTTCAGCAACTCCTCCTCGGGGTTTTGGCCCTGGCTGTCGATGTAGACCGAGGCGCCGAGTTGCTTCGCCAGCGGCGCCTTGTCCTGGCCGCGGGCAATGGCCACCGTGTAATAACCCATCTTCGCCGCGAACTGAACGCCCAAGTGCCCCAGACCGCCGAGGCCGAGGATCGCCACCACGTCGCCCGGCCGCGCGCCGCTATTGCGCAGGGCATTGAACGTCGTGATCCCGGCGCACATCAGCGGCGCGGCTTCGACGGGGGACAGGTCCGCGGGGATGAGCGCCACGGCGCTGACCGGCGCGATCATGTAGTCGGCATACCCGCCGTCGAACGTCAGCCCGGTGACCTGCCCCGTCGTGCAGGCAAACAATTCGCCGCGGCGGCACGGTTCGCACTCACCACAATAGCCGCCGTGCCAGCCGACCCCCACGCGCTGGCCCACTTGCCACATCGTGACACCCGGCCCGATCGCGTCGACCACGCCCGCCACTTCATGCCCGGGCACGCGAGGATAATCGATCCCTGCAAACAGTCCGTCCTTCACTATCGAATCACTGTGGCAGATCCCGCAGGCTTGCACTTTGATCCGAACCGTGCCCGGGCCCGGCTCCGGAATCGGCCGCTCGACGAGTTCAAATGGGCCTTTGGCACTGACGACTTGCACGGCACGCATGGTGGGCATGGGATGCTCCTTTCGTGGCTATGTCACACTAAAAAATGTTTCATTCACCACGGAGACACGGAGAAAGAATGACCAATGACCAAATTCCAATCTCCAATACGACGTGCGCCATCGCTTTATTGGAGATTGGAATTTGGTCATTGGGATTTTATCCTCCGTGCCTCCGTGGTTAACTATTTCCCCGTCTCACTTACCTCAACCCGCCCGTAATATACAACGTCTCGCCGGTGATCCAAGATGCATCGGGCGAGGCCAAAAACACGGCTGCGGTGGCGATGTCTGGCGGCTGGCCGACGCGGCCCAGCGGAGTTTGGGATTCCATCTGTTTGCGGAAATCGCTTTCCGCGATGCCGGCGGTTTTCGTCCCTTCGGTCACCACCAGGCCAGGGTTCACCGAGTTGACCCGAATCTTGCGCGGGCCAAGCTCTTTTGCCAGCGAACGCGTGATCGAATCGACCGCCGCTTTCGTGGCGCTGTACACCGTGGCGCTCGCCGGCGAAAGCGTGCTAACGATCGAACTGAGGTTCACGATGCTCCCTCCTTCCGGGCCAAAATGCTTGACCGCTTCCTGCGTGGTGAGGATCAAGCCCAACACGTTGAGATTGAACTGATTGTGAAAATGCTCTTCGGTGATTTCGGCCAGCGGCAGCATCTCGTAGATGCCGGCGTTGTTGATGAGAATGTCGAGCCGGCCGAACGCTTTGATCGTCTCCGCCAGCAGCCGTTCGATCTCGGCTTTCTTGGCGACATTGGCGCCGATCGCCACCGCCTTGCCCCCCTGGCTGACGATCTCCGCCACGACCCGGTCGGCCCCTTCCTTGCTCGAAGAATAATTCACCACGACCGCCGCCCCCTCGCGGGCCAAGTGCGTGGCGATCGACGCGCCGATTCCCTTCGAGGCACCGGTGACGAGGGCAACTTTGCCGGAGAGCTTTTTGGATGGTGTGGACATGGGATTGGGTGTTCCTGGGTTATGAGTGATAGTTCAATAGTTGTAGGGGGGGTCGCAGACCCACGATGTGTTCCGATTCAAAGATGCATTGGTGGGTCTGCGACGCACCCTACCTGTTGCTTTTCACTCGCAGCCGCCACATCTGCAACCCGACCACGATCAAAAACAACACCAGCAGCACGATCTTCGCCACCTGCAAGCTCGGCGCGTCGAGGCTTGCCGCCAGCGGCGCGCTACGCGGCAGGCGGGTCGCCGTCTCGACCACTCCGGCAAACAAGTGGAAGAAAAACGTCGTCGTGTAGCAGATCGTTTCGACGTACGGCGCCGCCCGGCCCATGAGTGTTGTATACCCGGCCACGGCCGCCACCCCCAGCAGCACCAGCGTGAACACGCTCAGTCCATGCGCCTTGCTGAATCCGCCGTCTTTGGAGATCCCGAAGCTGGTCAAGCAGACGGCGATGGTCGCGACAATATAGATTTTGCCGATCATGTTCCGCGGCGTGATTCGCCAGTCGCGCAGCATGGCGATGATGCCGGCCGCCAACGCAATCAGGCTGATCGCCGTGTGAATCACTCCGATTGATGTCAGTCCCAGCATGATCGTGATCCTCGTTCTTGACCTTCGCCGCTGGACTGGGTATCACCAAGGCTGACGCCCGTCAGTATAGCGGATGCCGGTTAAAAAAAGAGAACGATGAAAAACGAGAATGATGCTTAACGAGAGCGAGGCCATCGAATCGGCCGATGCAAATCCGAGTTGCACACGCTGTCCTGCGTGCGGCGGGGCATTGATCGAAATCCGCGCGAAGTTGATCTGCTCCCAGTGTCACACGATTTGTGAAACGTGCTGCGAAGGGGGGAGAGGGTAGCAGTAGATCCCCGCCAGCCGGGCGGGATCTGCATTGTGAGCGGAATGGCGCTAGCCACCGGTCCCACGGTTGGCGACGCGTATCGTGGGACCGGCGGCTGGCGCCGTGCCGCTCACACTTGGGAAATTGAACCAATAGGTGACCACGACATGAAGACCACATACTGTTTCTTGCTGGCACTGATCATATTGTCACTTGTCGTTTTCTCGACTGCCGCCAGCGCCGATGACAAACCCGTCAAGCTCTCAAACCAATGGAAAGGCTCCGTCGCCGACGCCGCGCTGGCGGACGGCGCGCCGACGTTCATCGCCACCGCCAAGGAGTTCGACGCACTCTGGACAAAATGGAAGCTGGCCGACAAGCCGGCAATCGATTTCAGCAAGGAGATCGTGGTGCTGGCCACGTCCCCCGGCAGCCACTTGTCACTGAGCTGCACGCTCAGCGACGCCGGCAACCTCAACGTGATCGGCATGGCGACGCTCGATTTCGGCGAGGGGTTTCGCTATGTGATCGGCACGGTTAGTCGCGACGGGGTGAAGACGGTGCAGGGGAAAGAGTTGCCGAAGGAGTAAAACCTCTGAGGCATTGCCCCAGCCACCCTGCCATCGGCTATACTAACCAGCACCTGCATGGCCCCTCCCACCTTGCCTGGCGGCTCCGGCCCGTTTCCACGCCGGACTCGCCCGAGTGCCTGCCGCCATGGTCCGCATCACGCACAACGCGATCGCCATCGCGGGTATAACTGTCGCCGGTCTATTCGCACTTGATGCGATGCCGGGCAGGGGATCCGCCGCCGAGCCCATTGCGACTGGCAACGCCGGTAAGAATACCGCCGCCCAAAAGAGCGAAGGGCAGCAACTCTTTGCCACTAAGATTCAGCCGGTCCTGGCCACCCGCTGCTTTAAGTGTCATTCCAGCGCCGCGAAGAAGCTCCAAGGTGGGTTGCATCTCGACTCCCTCTCCGGCCTGCGGCGCGGCGGCGACTCGGGCCCGGCCATCGCGCCGGCCAAAGTGGACGACAGCCTGATCCTGCACGCCCTGCGGTGGGACGGCCTCGAGATGCCCCCCGAAGGCAAACTCGATCGGGCCGTCATCGCCGACTTCGAACGCTGGGTCCGGATGGGCGCCCCATGGCCCGACGCGGCGGGCGATCCTTCGCCAGCGTCGTCACCTTCCTCGGCTTACGATTTCGAGAAAATCCGTCGCACGCATTGGTCGCTCGCGCCGGTGAAGAAGCCGGCGATCCCGGACGTTGACAATACTACCGCTGCTAAATCGGACCTCGGCCAAACGCCGATCGACAGCCTAGTGCTGGCAAAGTTGAAACAATCCAAGCTCACTCCGTCGCCGCCTGCCGATCGCCGCACGCTGGCCCGCCGCGCGTATTTCGATCTCACCGGCCTGCCGCCGACATTCGACGAGTTGGAATCGTTTGCCGCCGACAATTCGCCCGACGCCTACGAGCGGCTGCTCGACCGCCTGCTCGCTTCGCAACACTACGGCGAACGATGGGGCCGCCACTGGCTCGATGTCGCACGCTACAGCGATACGAAGGGGCAGGTCTTCATGCGCGAGCGCGGGTTCGCGTATGCCTACACATATCGCGACTATGTCATCAGGGCGATGAACGACGACGTGCCGTTCGACCGCTTCATCCTGGAGCAATTGGCGGCCGATTTGCTTCCGACGCATGATTCCTCTGGAACGCAGGACCCGCGCACGCTCGCGGCGCTGGGCTTCCTGACGCTCCGCAACCCGCTGGTGGCGGCGCACTTGCAGATTGACGATCAGATCGACACCATCGGCCGCGGCCTGCTGGGTTTGACCGTCGCCTGTGCCCGCTGCCACGATCACAAGTACGACGCGATCCCCACGGAAGACTACTATTCTCTCTACGGCGTGCTGGCCAGCAGTGAAGAGCCGAGCGAGTTGCCGCTGATCGGCCAGCCCGCCGCCACGCCCGCCTATGCGGAGTTCAAGGCAAAGTACGACAAGATCGACGCGGAACGCGTTGACTTCGAGAACCGCAGCCAGCGGGCGCTCATCGAACATGCCCGCGCGCATGTCGCCGACTATCTAGCGCATCTAATGGCCACGCGGCGCAACGCGACGACCGACCCTCCCTACACATCGCTGGGGCCGGATGACCTCAAGCCGGGCTTGATCAATCGCTGGCGGGAATATCTCACGCGCCAAGATCGCGCAGACCATCCGGTCTTCGGCCTCTGGCACGACATGATGGCGTCCAAGGCCGATCCTTCGCCCGCGGAGTTCCAAGCGATCCTCGACCGCTGGCGCAAGAAGCGTCCCGGGACCGCGCCGGGAGATATCAATCCGCTGTTGCTTGGGGCGTTGCGGGACGGCGATCCCAAGTCGCCGCTGGAAGTCGCCAAAGTCTACGGCACGCTGCTGACAAGCGTCTATCAACAAAGCCAAGTCGAAAAGAAGAATGCGTCGAATAAAAAGCAAACTTCAGTGACCTCATCGCCCCCCGCCGGGTTCGATCAACTGCTCGCGGTCTTGATATTGGACGAATCCCCCATCAACGTGCCGCAGCGCGAAGTGGCTCACTACTTGCAGCGGGACCAGCGAGACAAGCTGGACGCCATCGCCAACCAACTCTACACGTTGGCCGTTCATTCTCCCGCCGCGCCGCCGCGAGCGATGACGCTCGTCGAGCGGCCGAACCCACACGATCCGACGGTGCTGATCCGCGGCAATCCGGCCCAGCCGGGTAAGCCGGTGCCGCGGCAATTTCTGCGGCTGCTGGCCGGCCCTAGCCGTCAACCGTTTCATCAAGGGAGCGGGCGGCTGGAGATGGCCCGGGCGATCGCGTCAGCCGATAACCCGCTCACGCCACGCGTGATCGTCAACCGCATTTGGATGCACCATTTTGGCACACCGCTGGTCAGCACGCCGGACGATTTCGGTGCCCGCAGCGAACCGCCGTCGAACCCGGCGCTGTTGGACTATCTGGCGTGGCGGCTGATCGACCGCGGCTGGTCGCTCAAGCGGCTGCA
>JAIOQB010000328.1 GCA_021413585.1 Planctomycetia bacterium | reverse complement strand
CTGAAGTTCTTCGCCACGGCGGTCATTTTGCAGCGTCAGACGGGTGGTGACCTGGCCGAAATTCTCGACAAGATCGGCTACCTGGTGCGCGAACGGTTCAAGATCTGGGGCCAGGTGCAGGCGCTCACGGGCGAAGGCCGGTTGTCCGGCATCGTGCTGTTGGCGTTGCCGCCGCTGTTGTTTCTGGCGGTGTACCGGCTCAATGCCGACTATGTCTCGGTGCTATTCACCGATCCGCTGGGGAAGAAGATGCTCCTGGGCGCGGTGGTACTGCAAGTGCTGGGTGCCCTGGTGATTCGGAAGATCGTCAATATCAAGGTTTGATGTACCATGTTGCTCTTGGCCGATTCATTGAGCGTTCAATCGTTCCTGCCGTTTGCCATCTTCGGCCTGTTCGCGGCCGCCGCGTGGTGGTTGCTGGACTTGTTTGCCACCGGCAAGCCGAAGGCCGAGCAACGGCTGGACGACATCAAGAATCCCGCGCGCCGCCGCGACGGCAACGGCGATCCGATCAAGGAATCGAGCGCCGTGGCCAAGGTGCTGGAGAAGGCCGGACCCGCGCTGGCCAAGCCGCTGCGCCCCACCAGCGAATTGGAAGCCAACAAGCTCAAGCAGAAGCTGGCCGCGGCCGGGTTCCGCAGTGAATCGGCGGTGAGCATCTACCTGGGCTTGAAGTTCGTCGGCCTGGTGGTCGGCCTGTTCCTGGCCGGCGGCACGATGCTGCTGCTGCACGGCATGACGCAAAAAATGCTGCTCCGCACCGGCTTGATCGCGGGCGTGATGTTCTATATTCCCAACCTCCTGCTGTGGTTCTTCACCAAGCGCCGCAAGGACGAGATCTTCTACGGCTTGCCCGACGCGCTGGACTTGTTGGTCGTGTGCGTCGAAGCCGGGTTGGGGCTCGACCAGGCGATGCGCAAGGTGACGGAAGAAATGAAGCACTCGTTCCGCGTAATTTCGGACGAGTTCGCTCTCTCGAATTTCCAGTTGCAGATGGGGCGCTCCCGGGCGGAAGTGCTGCACGAACTGGGAGTCCGCACCGACGTGGACGATTTGAAGAGCCTGGCGGCCATTCTGATTCAGACCGACAAGTTCGGCTCCAGCGTCGCCCAGGCATTAAGAGTACAGAGCGATTCGATGCGCACCCGCCGCCGCCAGTTGGCGGAGGAAAAGGCGGCCAAGACGGCGGTCAAGCTGATCTTTCCGCTGGTGCTGTTCATTTTTCCTGGCATCTTCGTGATCCTGGTCGGCCCCGCCGCCATCACGATGATCCGCCAGATGTTCCCCGCGATGCAGGGACACTCGGGCTAAGGCGGTGCTAGCACGAGGCACCGCAACAAAAGGGTGCCTGAGGCTGAACGAACGCTATCACGAAAACGCGAAAGTGCGAAAACGCGAAGAAATCGTTCGCGGAAGCACAAACACCGCGGCTTACACGATCTTCGTTTTCGTGCTTTCGCGTTTTCGCGATCCGTCTTTCATCAGCGTGTACGGGCCACTCAACCTTGCCGGTTATTGCGGCGGCGCAAACCTGGAGGGCCGAGTAAATCACATACGTCTAGGGCGGAAGTTGCACCCCTCGGACGGCCGATAAGTGAGTGGGGCTGTTACGGCTGGCACGATGCCGACCGTCGCGGTCCATGGCCCGCCAGGGCCAAAGCGTCCCGCCTCGCCCACCCCGCCCCGACCCCACCACGACGCGGCTTCCGGTGTACTACCGCGGAGCTGCCCGCCCATTGCTCGGAGAATTGATCATGCGCCTTGCCCGCTTTGTTGCGCTGGCCGGCACCGCCGTGGCCACGCTCGCCACGTCCGCCGCGCTGCAAGCCGCTCCGCTGGGTGGCTTCTTTCGCGACGTGAACACGGGCTACCACCGCAACAAGTATTGGCCCGAGCCGTTCATCTACGCGGATCGCGAGCGCGTGGGCGCCCCAATGGTGATCATGATTCGCAAGGGCTGGGAAGAAGAGAACCTGATCGGCGATCATCACTTCAAGACCGGCACGAACGAGCTGACCGAGTCGGGCCAGTTGAAAATCCGCTGGATCATGACGCAGGCCGAGCAAGGCTATCGCACCGTGTATGTCGAGCGAAGCAACACGCCGCAGCAAACGTCGGAACGGTTGGCCGCCACGCGCCGCTACGCCCAGCAGATTGCCATCGGCGACGAGAAGGCCGATGTTCGCGAGTCGGACATGGTGGGCCACGGCTGGCCGGCCGAGTACCTGGACGACATCAACGTGAAGTTCCGCCAGTCGACCCCCGATCCGCGCTTGCCCGCGCAGCAGGATGCCGGCTCGACGTCTTCCGGCGGCAGCAGCTCCGGGCAATAGCAGCTCAGGGCAATAGTTCGTCCAGTAGCTTTCCCAGTGGCGACAGCTTGCGAAACGTCAACGAACTACATCAGCCCGCCGGGCCAGCGCAGGACGCCACATAGTCCCGCGCTCGCGCGGCGGGCTGCTGTTCGTTTCCGCGCGTCATGTCAGTGTCATTCGCCATGACATTCGCCGGGGCAGTTGAGATTGAATATCCGGATTAAAACATTCCGTTGCAGGTTGTTGGACGGACCGGACGATCAGTAAGAGTGAGGCAGCGTGTCGCTACGAGCCGCAAGGCCGGCACGATCGCTCACAAGTATACGGGCCGGGATGGCCCTCGAATCATTCGGCCAGGGAGGTCGCCGTGCGAAAGTTTGCCCGCCTAGGCGTCATGTTGTTGACTGCCTCCGCCACCGGTTGTGCGTCTCACTTGGGAACCACTGCGCCCCCGCCGACCGGCGCGTCGGCGGTGATGCCCGCGCAGCAAAGCACCGCTTCCAGCGGCGGCGTGACAGGGTTTGTCGGCTCCGTGGCCGGCGGCATGAAGCAAGGGACCGAAAAGATGGTCTCCTGGGTCACCCCCACGCCGAAGCCCGCGCAGGAGGACGATCCGACGTCGCTCTCGAGCACCATGGGCAAGGTCACGCCCGAGCTGCACATCACGATGGCCGAGATGCAGGAGAAGTCCGGCAATCCGGTCGACGCCAAGAAGCATTACGAAATGGCGCTAAAGCAAAGCCCGCATCACATGGGCGCGCTGCTGGGCATGGGCCACCTGCTGGACCGCCAAGGCAAAATGACCGAGGCGGCCGAGAAGTATCAAATGGCCTGCAAGTTTCATCCCAAGGAAGCCCGCCCCTACAACGACCTGGGGTTGTGCTACTTCCGCCAACACAAGTTGCCCGAGGCGGCCAAATCGCTCACGAAGGCGGTTGATCTCGATCCGCAGAAGGTGCTGTACCGAAACAACCTGGCCACCGTGCTGACGGAAATGGGCCGCACCGACGACGCGTTGAAGCAGCTTGCGGCCGTGCATGGCGAGGCCAAGGCGCATTACAACCTGGGCTACTTGCTGTATCAAAAGGGGAATCGGCCCGAGGCGGCGAAGCAGTTTGCCGCCGCGGCGCAGGCCGACCCGAGCCTGGTTGCTGCCCGCCGCTGGTCCGAGCAGTTGGCCGCCGCGCCGGCTTCCGCGGATCGGGCGCAGGTTTCGGCGCCTCAGAGCGAGCCGGAGTTGCCGCCGCCCCCCGCCGCGCTGGCGATGAACCTGCAGGGGGCCGCCTCCCGCCCTGCTCCGGCGCCCCCCGCGTGGAATGTCGCGCCGGTGGTGACGAACGTCGTGCCGATGGTGAACAACTCGGCCGCCTTCCTGCCGGCTCCTCCGGCCAGGAAGCCGGCTCCCCCGGTGGCCACCGTGCCGAGTGGTACCGCGCGGAATGTTATTGCGCCGAATGTTACTGTGCCTGAGATCGCTGCAGCCCCCGTGCAGGCGCCAACCCCCACGGAGTCGTTCTACCGCAATGAGCTGCGTGCCAGCTCGGGCGGGCTGGGGTCATCCCCGAACGTCGCGACGCCCGTCGACTACCGCGAGCCGCACGTGGCGACTCTCCCCCGCCCTTTGCCGCCGATTGAAGCGGGGGACGCGGCGCCGAGCCGGACGCAGTGATTCGCCCTCTGCCTATGGGAGAGCGAACATAGCCCCGGGCTCCGCCCGGGGGTTGCGCAATGACTCGGCCTCCCGTCGCGCCGTCCGACGAGTTCGGAGCGGTTCACCCCCGGGCGGAGCCCGGGGCTATACGCGCTGTTGCCGCTATGCCACCGGCTGCACTTCCGCCGTGCAATGCGCGCAGCGGCTGGCCTTCATCGGGATGCTCGACAAGCAGTGAGGGCATTCGCGCGTCGTCGGCGAAGGGGGCGGCCCCTCGCGCTTCAGCCGGTTGATCTGCTTGATCACCAGAAAGATCACCGCCGCGACGATCATGAAGTTGATCACCGTATTGATGAACTTTCCGTAGCCGATCACCACGGCGGGTTTCTTGTTGACCTCGTCCGCGGGCCGCAGCACGATCGCCCTGTCGGCGAAGTTGACGTTGCTCACCACCATCCCAATCGGCGGCATCACGACGTCGTTGACCAGCGACGTGACAATGCTGCCGAACGCCGCCCCGATAATGACGCCGACCGCCATGTCGACGACGTTCCCCTTGACCGCGAACTCGCGAAACTCTTTGAGCAGTCCCATGGGTTGAGTCCTCCCTCAAATCACAGCGCAAATCGACAATCGCAGATCAACTGTTGCAAACCACAACGACCCCCGGGCGGAGCCCGGGGCTATTTTGGCGCGTCATTCCACAGGGCCGGCGACGCCGCCGGTGTATTCGTCGTCCTTCGCTCCATGGCCGGTCAACACTTCGGCATGGTAACCACCCTTGGATCGGAAGTAGACGATCAGGATCATGTAGCATACGAACATGAACGCTGGGAAGCAAGTGGTGATTCGCAGCGCACTTTTCTTGGCCGCGGCGTCAACCTCGTCCAATCCTTGCGAGATTTTTATTTCCTGTTGGTATTGCGCCGATCCGACCAGCTTTTGATAATCGGCGTTGGCCTTGAGCGCTGCATCGACCTGCGCATCCGTGGGAGCGGACTTATTTTCCTTCGTCAATTTGGCGATGACTTCTTCTTTGGTCTTATCGGCCTGGGCCACCAGCGACGTGGCGGCTTGAATCGCTTTTTGGTCGATGGCCTGATACGTGCCGAAGATGCTTTCTTTCTTTTCGGTGACGAAGCGCTGATGCAACTCGGTTTTGTTCTTCTGGTCGTAAGCAGCCAGGTCGCGGTCCATCGCCTTATCCTGGAAGAAGCCAGTGAAGGCCGCTCCAACCACGCCTACGCCCAACATGCCTACGCCGCCGATGGCATTGAGCGTCAGTGCGCCCCCTTTGGGAAACTGCTCCGAAACAACTCCCAGCATCGTAGGCCAGAAGAATGTCTTGCCGAAGCCGTATAGCGTGGCCGCCAAGAAGATCACCTTGCCGGTGGTGCTGGACAGCGCGAACAAGCCGGCGCCGGCGACGACGCTGCTCACCGCCAACAGGCCCAAGGGCGAAATCTTATGAACGATCGGTCCGGCGAAGAACCGCAGCACCATCATGATGAACGACGTGTAAACCAGCACCCAACCGGCGTTGAGCCCGATGGCCTTCATTTCCGTATTCAACAGCGGCGTGATCCAGCTATCCGTTCCCAACTCCGTGGTGGCAAGCGGAATCATGATGATCATCAGGAAGATAAACATCGGTCGTCCCACGGCTTGCACGTAGACGCCAAAGGCCCCAGCTAGCAGCACGGCTAAACCAATGCCTGCATATTGGTTCCAGCCGAAGACCCGGAACACTTCGCCGAAGATCAGCAGCAGCACGATCAGAGCCCCCAGGCCGCCAATCTGCTTGAGCATGTCGCGATACGAAACGCCCGCCGCCACGCGCTCGTTGACTGGAAACTTACATCCCAGCATCAACACGCCGTAGATCAGCACGGGGATGAAGATGAGCGCCACTTTCCATTGCCAGACAATCGGCCCGGCGGCCATCTGGCCGATGATGCCGCTCGGATCCATCGAGATGGCGATCAGCCCGCCGAGGACCAAGCCCCCAGGCCAGCCCGCATGGAGAATGTTGAGCCACTTTGTTTTTCGCTGCGCGAACATCGTGGCGACCACTGGGTTGACTACCGCTTCCACGGTGCCGTTACCCAAGGCCACGATGAAGTTGCCTAGATAGAGCATCCAATAGCCAGCTTTTTGGCCCGCCAGGATTTGCACTTCAGTGGATCCAGCCGGCGCCAGCACCATCGGCGCGCAGATGGTGACGATGGCCGAAGCCACATGGCACACGAACGCGAACACCATCGCCTTGCCGTAGCCGATGCGATCGATCACCAGGCTGAACAGCACGATGCTGATGGCAAACGGCCATAGACCGACGCCGAAGATTTCGCCCTTCTGCGTATCGCTCAGCCCGAACTGAGTCGCCCACTGATTCATGATCATCGCGCGAACGATAAATCCAAACGCCGTGGCGATCAGCGCGGTAAAGCAGCCGATAAACAAACGAAGCTTCGGTTCTTCTTTCATGTCTGGAATATCCTCTCAGATGCCCGGGCCAAATTGCTTGGTTTCCGCCTAGTCCGCCTTCACCCCTAGCGCCATCCCCAAGAGCCGGGGAGGAAAAGATTCGGCAATTTTGATGGGTGGCGGGGCGGTTGTCAACTAATCGGCGACGCAATTCTCGGGCGAATGGTCAAAGAGGCGTTCCCCGCTGGGACCGACCCGACCGCAGGGTGCCTGGGGCTACGCCCCAGTTCGAGCCGAATCAAAATGCTCTGGGCCGATGTCCCAGCCGCCTCTTCGCGGGATTTGCTTTAATTCTGGAGAGAATTTCGCCACCGCAGCGCGGGGGAGCAACATTCCGAGTGGTCGCAGCGAATCGTGCAAAGCAGAACCCTCGGTGGCGCCCCGGCTGGTTGGCGATTCACCCCACGGCAGAGCCGTTTGGCCGAATTGTGGGCTGGTTCATAACACCTGCTTATGCTAGCTTGTCCAGTTTCAATTTCGGACCAAATGGGCCAGCAATAGAAAACAGAAAGCGACGCGAGGAACAACATGAAGCGATCCGGGTTAGCGCTGTTGGTTTTGATGTGCGTTGGAACCCTTTCGGGAGCGACGTGGTTGCAGTTGGGAGGCCCTGGGGCGATCGGCCGCAGCGTCACCGCTCAGGTTGACCCCGCGCCGGCAGCGGGTGCCGCCAAGGTGGAAACGGCGGAGCCTATCCATCTCTGGGCGCCGCTGATGAGTGACAAATACAACACGGGCGAAAAGATCGCCCTGCTGGCCAACGTGCTGGTGGCGATCGCCGGTCTGGTCTATGCCTTAAGCCTTGTTCGGCAAGTGAAGGGCGCGCCGCAGGGGACGCCCAAGATGCAGGAGATCGCGGCCTCGATTCGGGAAGGGGCCGATGCTTACCTGTTCCGCCAGTTTCGCGTGGTGGGGATCTTGATCGTCGTCATTACGGCGGTGCTGTATTTTGCGGCGATGGCGTCGGCAACAGATGTGGCGATGCACAACGGCAACGCGTCGAAGATCGCCTGGGGGCGCGCCATTTCCTTCCTCGTCGGCTCGCTGTTCTCCGCCACGGTTGGCTTCGTGGGGATGCGACTGGCCACGATCGGCAACCTTCGCGTAGCGGCCGCCGCTCAAACCAGCTTTGGCAAGGCACTGCAGCTTGGCTATCGCACGGGTACCATCACCGGCATGCTCACCGACGGCCTGGGGCTGTTGGGAGGCTCGATCATCTTCTTGATGTACGGCGAGCAGGCCTATGAGGCCCTGCTGGGCTTCGGCTTCGGCGGCACGTTGCTGGCGTTGTTCATGCGCGTCGGCGGCGGCATCTATACCAAGGCGGCCGACGTCGGGGCCGACCTGGTAGGCAAGGTCGAAGCGGGCATACCCGAGGACGATCCACGCAACGCCGCGACCATTGCCGATAACGTCGGCGACAACGTCGGCGACTGCGCCGGCATGGCGGCCGATATTTTTGAAAGCTATGAAGTGACCATCGTGGCCGCCATGATCCTGGGCATTGCCAGCTTCGGCCACAAAGGCGTGATCTTCCCGCTGCTGGTCCGGGCCATCGGAGTGATCGCCAGCATCATCAGCACGTCGAGCGTGCGGGCCGGCGACAAGGGAACCGCCGCCGAGGCGATGAAGAGCGTCAACAAGGGCTTCTTGATCGGCTCGGTGATCAGCGTCGTGGGTTTCATCGTCCTGGGGCTGATCTATCTGCGGTTCGATGCGGCTTACCTGTTGCAGTACACGCAATCAATCGACGGCTTCAAGGGAATGACGGCCGCTAAGCTCGCGGCCGATGCGCATATCAATGTCACCGGTAATCTACCGACGTGGGTCACGCTCGGAATCACGGGGCTCGACATGCGCCCTGCCTGGACCTGCCTGATCGGCATCATCCTGGCCGTGTTCCTGAATAAATGCACGGAGTACTACACCGGCACCGAATACCAACCGGTAAAGAGCCTGGCCAAAAGTTGCGAAACGGGACACGCTACGAATATTATTCAAGGCTTTGCCGTCGGTTATGAAAGTACCGTGGCGGCCGTGTTCATCATATCCGGGGCCATCCTTGCTAGTGTGCTGGTGTATGGGGGATCGAATCCCACGTTCATTGCCTATGGCGTGGCGATGGCCGGCATCGGCATGTTGACGCTCACCGGCAACACGATCTCGATGGACGTCTTCGGCCCGGTGGCCGACAACGCCAACGGCATCGGCGAAATGGGTTACGATCGCAAGGCGATGGGCGAAGGCCCCTACAAGCAGGCCCGCCAAATCCTTTCGGACCTGGACGCGGTGGGAAACACCACCAAGGCCATCACCAAGGGGATCGCCATCGGCTCGGCGGTGATCGCGGCCGTGTCGCTGTTCAACAGCTTCATCGTGTCGGTAGGCTCCGGCGGCCAGGGAGAATCGGCACAGATCAGTAGCACGATTTATAACAACGTGGCCGCGCTGTTGTCCGTTTCCAATCCGCGGTTGTTCATTGGGTTGCTCATCGGCGGCTCGATTCCGTTCTTGTTCAGCTCGATGACGATTCGGGCGGTGGGCCGCGCGGCGTTCCTGATCGTCAAGGAATGCCGGATCCAGTTCCGCGACAAGGCGATCTGGGAAGGGACCAAGAAGCCCGACTATGCCCGCGTGGTCGATATCTGCACCACGTCGGCCCAAAAGGAACTGGTCGGTCCGGGTCTGTTGGCCCTGCTGGTGCCGCTGTTGGTCGGCTTCGGCCTAGGCACAATCGCCCTGGCGGGTTTCCTGGCGGGCATGATCGTCTCCGGCCAGTTGCTGGCGGTCTTCATGGCCAACGCCGGCGTCGCCTGGGACAACGCCAAGAAGATGGTCGAAGACGAACCCAAGGATATGGAAGCCAACACCGGCAAGGGAAGCGAGAAGCACAAAGCGGCCGTCACCGGCGACACCGTGGGCGATCCGCTCAAGGACACCGCCGGCCCGGCCATCAATCCGCTCATCAAGGTGATGAACATGGTCAGCCTGCTGATCATCGGGCTGATCTTGCCTTACGACAACGAGCTGATCGGCAAGATGGGAACCGAGTGGCAGCAAAAATACCTGCCGATCACTAAACCCAATGTCGACATGCTCTTCTGGGTGATTGTCGGCGTCTCGATCGTGGGCCTGATCTGGTCCATCTGGCAATCGAAACGCGAAACGGCCGATATGAAGGATATGTAGTCGCGCGGCTGTGGCAGTCCAAGACTTAGCAGTCAAACAACAACGGGCGCGGCGGCCACTTGGCCCCGCGCCCGTTTTTTGTTGGCTTGCTGACGTGCGCTATTTCCCGCCGCAGCACCCACAGGCGCACGGCCCCGGCCCGGGGCACGGCGGCATTGGCTTGGCGCAGTAGCGATCGCACGTCGTGCAGCAGCTTGGCTTCGTGCAGGGCAACGGCTTGGCACAATACCGGTCGCAGGTCGTGCAGCAGTTCGGCGCTGGCGGACAGGGGAGCGGCTTGCAGCAATACGGCGGACGGCAGCACAAGAAGTTCCACGCCGGGGCCGCGGCTGGAGCCTCCGTCGGGCAGGCTCCCCAGGAGGGGGCAGCGGCGGTCAGCAGCGCGGCCGAGAGGAAAAGGACGCGCAGTCCGATGGCGGTCAGTGTGGTTCGCATGTCGCTATCCCTGCGTGTTCCGTGCATCCGTACGGCGGCCCTCGTTGTCTCTATCGACCGGGACGACGCCGGCCGTCTAGCGTGGGCGGCAGGCAAGGAATAACCGGCCCCAGAGCCATTCGCTGATCAGGCGGCGGCCAGAAAACCTTGCCCAAGTACCCGGTTGAGGCTTGGATACGGAGCCCCAGCTCCCGCATCAGTCGTCCTATGGGGCCAACGTCGCGGGCAGTCGCGGGCAACCGTCGCTGGTAAGGTGAAGCGACTGTGCCTAAACTGACGTTCCGGGCGCCGTCGGTCCCCCGCCCTGCTCCACGAGCCCCGTACCCCACTTCTGCCACTCGCTTTTTCAACCACAAAACCCGCCACGCCACAAAACATGTCTCGACAAACCGACTTGCAACGGATGATCGACACCGGCGTGGTGGCGGTGGTGCGGGCTTCCAGCGGCGACGCCCTGGTGGAGCTGGCCGAGGCCCTGGTTCGGGGGGGCATCGAAGCGATCGAAATCACGTTCACCGTGCCGGCCGCCCATCGGGTGATCGAGCAAGTGGCGGCCCGGCTGGGAGACAAGGTGTTGCTGGGGGCTGGCACGGTGCTCGATGCCGAGACTGCCCGGATCGCGCTGTTGTCGGGCGCCCAG
>JAIOQB010000327.1 GCA_021413585.1 Planctomycetia bacterium | reverse complement strand
GATCTTGATCCAACACAGAATCGCGTGAAATTTGCCATTATTGGCATCGTCACGCATCTGCAGAAACCCCAAGCGCTTCTCGGTATCGTCGCCACTGATGCCGTCGTCAATGTATTCCTTCACAATCTGCAAATTGTGTGTCATTGATTACCGTCTCACGCCGAGATGAGTTGCGGCTGAGGTTGGCAGAGAGCTTCGCGCAGGAAGTCGAAGCTGCGGAGGGCTCGTTGTTCGCAAGTCTGGATGACTGAGGTCAGAATGCTCTGCCATCGTGCGCCCTTCCAGGTGCGGTTGCCACCCCAGACCTTGCGGTTCACGACGGCCGGTCGAATCGCTTGCTCGCCACGATAATTCGTGGCGTCGATCGTGGGGTCGATCAGAAACCAGAACCAGTGCATCGAGTGCTTGAGCAGATGTCCGGCTAAACGCCGATTCGGCGGGTCCTTGAAGCGGCCCTGGGCCAACTGCTCCAATTCACAGGCCAGGCCCAAGCCGTGCATGGCCAAGTCGTCGCAGTTCAGCCGATGGCCGCGCCAGGCACGACGCAACGCATAAGCGCGGTCGATCAGCCCGAGCACCGCGCGCGGCAGGCGCACGGCACCCCGCACGGCGGTTTCCAGTAGTTCCTCGCACCGCCGCTGCAGGTGTCCCAGGCACTGCTGATGAGCAGCCTGTGTGAACCAGTCGTACACGCTCCAGCCGTCATGCACCAAGGTGCCCGACCAATCGAGGCCCAACAACTGCTCGGTGGGCGCGTGGCTGCGGGTCGGATCAATCACGTAACACGTCTCCCAGCGGCCGACGAACGCATGCAACCAGGCCGTCCGACCGCCCACACGCCAGCCCGTTTCGTCGGGCACGACCTGGGGCGAGCCGCGAATGTCCTGCCGCAGCCGCTCATAGGCCGGAGCACAACGCTCGGCGGTGCGGGCGATCGAGCGGACGCTGGTGCCCCGCGCAATCGTCAGCCCCTCGAACAAGGTTCCCAGCAGCTTCACACTCTTGCCGTGCGACAGGCCGAGCTGCTTGTTCAAGATCGCCAAAATGGCATGGACGTTTGGGCCCAGTTGGCTAGCTGCCACGCCGCGGGCCGTCGAGGTTTGCAACGCATGACGGCCTTGTACCGCCTGGCCGCAACCAGCGCACTCGCCCACATGCACGTCGAACTGGCGATAGATGACGGTGCGGGGAATTTCAGTCTGATATTGCGCCGCGACGTGGGTTTCTCGCACTTGGCGACCGCCGCAATGCGGACATTGTTCCGGCAGCGGCACGTCGTAGGTTTCGTCGATGCGTGGCGGTACGACGCGATGGGCATGCGGCCCATGACGCCGGCCCGATTTGCGGCCCGGCTTTTTCGGTTTGGCCAGCGGTTCGTCTTGCTTGCGAAACGGAGCGGCTTGACGCTTGCCTTCGCGGCGCAGCTTCTCGACCAGCAGCGTCAACTCCTGGACTTGCCCCTGGAGTTTCTGGACTTGCACCCTGAGTCGGTCATTTTCAGCGACCAACTCTTCGTACGACGGCCGGACATTTACCGCCGCCGTGCCGCTGTTCAATTCATCTCTGGTCGTGCCCATACGGGCTATACGACGAGAATCCAGCTAGCAGGCTAAGCCGGCATTTCAAAATCCCGCGCTGGCGGTAATCAATGACCAGCAGACTAACACTTCGGAGCTCAGGAAACACAGAGATTAAGCGTTCCGAAGGTTAGCGGGGCTTCTTTTTGGCGAGCCCCTTGGCCGCGCGATGCTCGTCGTCGTCATGTTGCTTTTTAAGTGGCAGAGTCGGCTTATCCTTTGCCGCGTCTTTGCCTTTGGGTGCCATCTTGGCGTTGGGATTG
>JAIOQB010000499.1 GCA_021413585.1 Planctomycetia bacterium | reverse complement strand
TCGTCGCCGATGCTCCGCTCCAGCCACAACGCGTCCACGCCGACCACCCAGCGGGGGATACTCGGCGCCGCCGCGAAATTAACCGGCGGTCCGGTTGGCGCGGCGACGGGTTCGCTCAGCGGCGCGCCGATGGCATCCGACGGCGAGCGCGGCACCGGGCCCGGCGCCGCGATCGGATAGGCCGGCTGCGGATTGTCGTAGGCAGGCAGCGGCGCCGGCGGGGCGCCGAACGTCGGCGCGGGCGCAACCACCGGCGACGTCCCCGGCGGGCCGTTGAGTTGCGCCGTTCGATCGGGGTAATAACGAGCCGGCACCTCGGTTCCACCGTCACGAATCGGCGGCGGCGGAGTATCCGATTCAGGTGCGTACTGCGCCCAAGCGGTGCCCACGCCGCTCAGCACGCCGCACCAACAGACCAACAACACGCGAGTCATGGTTTGGGCGTTCATGGCGGCAAGAGTAAGAAAAACCGGCCGCGGCGCGTAGGCAGAAAATGGAAAGTTTTGTGGGTTGAAAGCTGCCAGCAGTGTTGGCGTTGGATTGACAGCATGACGTTTTTTGCGGGAAAGTAGTCAGTTGTCCGTGGTCCGTGGTCAGTGGTCAGTTGCCCGTTGTGCGCAGGCAATGCAGAACCAGCAACCTCGTCCCTGGTTTTCGCCCCCGTCCGTGTGCCACTGGCTTTGCCGGCTTTGCGAGTGCCGGCGCAGCCAACTCGCGATGTGCGTACGTAAGCGTCTTTGGCACACCAGAGGCCAGACCTAATCTGCTTACGAGCTTTATTTCGGGCGCAGGACGATTTCTTTGCCAGCCGAGTCTCTTAACGTCACAGGATAAATAACGCAATTGGGAAGCGCATGTTGCAGATCGGCCACACCGCGTTCTGTCACATGTGTTTCATCGAGAATAACCGCGCCAAGGTCTTTCATTTTCCCAAGGCTTTCCAGTCCATGATCGGTAATTTTTGTGCGGCTAAGATCGAGTACTTTTAGGCTTCTCGACTGCTCCAAGTGTCGCAATCCCAAGTCGGTGATTGGCGTCTCCCCCAGGCCTAGTCTTGAAAGGCGAGGAAGCTTTGCGATTTTGTCGAGGCTCGCATCGCTTATTCCCGTTCGCCACATTTCAAGATCCTGCAATTGTGTAAGATCGCCGATGTGGGTGATCTGAGAATCCGTGATGTCGGGATCAACCGCCAAGGCCACGTAGATCACATTCCCGAAGTAGTCCAAGCCGAGCGAATCCACTAGCCAAGCTGGCCACCCGGGCGGCCGATCATTAAATCGAGTCTGAAAATCGTACTTGATGATAGCTCCACCAGTACGACGTAACTCAGCCACAGCGACTTGTTGGGGTCGGACACGCTGCTTGACAATATAGGACCACCACGCAAATCCAATCGCACTCGCGGTAACTAATAGAAGGAGCGTTCGCAAACGGTACCGCAGGAGCCCACGCCAAGAAAACCGTCGCGGCCGCGATGCCGATGAACGTCGACGTAGCCTTTCATTTCGTGTCATGGGTTGGATGCCTGACGTACTTGTCTGATGGTCAGTTGTCAGTTGTCCGTAGTCGTCAATGGACAACGGACCACTGACAACGGACCAAAGCGACCTACTTTTCCTTTTCCACGGTAAACAACCCCTCGCCATACTTGTCCTTGCCAAACCGGGCAATCGCTTGTTGGGTTGCCGGCTCCAATAAAAACTGCGCGAACTTCTCCGCCGCCACGTCGTGGACGCCGGGGTGTTTGACCGGATTGACGACGATCACCGAGAACTGGTTCACCAGCAGCGGGTCGGCGCGGCTGAGGATCACCAGGTTGAGCTTCTTGCGCTCCTTCAGGAACGTGCCGCGGTCGCACAGCGTGTAAGCCCCCTTGTCGCTCGCCATCTGGAACATCTTGGCTCCGCCCGGCGATTTGAGGTGCCAGTCGTCGGTGGGCTGCAACTTCGCCTTCTCCCACAGTTGCCGTTCCTTCCGTTGCGTACACGTTTCGTCGCTGCGCGAGAGGAATGTCGCTTTGTTGTTGGCGATGCGGGAAAGCGCATCGGCGATCGTTTTGGTTTCCTTGACCTTGGCCGGATCGGCGGCGGGGCCGACGAGGACGAAGTCGTTGCGCATCACGTTGCGGCGCGAGGTGCCGTCGCCATCGGCCACGAACTTTTCATCGGCCTCCGGAGAGTGGCTCAGCAGCACGTCGACTTTGCCACGCCGGCCGAATTCCAGCTCTTGCCCGCCCCCCATCGACACCACCTTGACGTTAAGCCCGCTCTGCCGCTGAAACATCGGCACCAACATCTCCAGCACGCCCGTCTCCAGCACGCGGGTAGTCGTGGCCAACGTCAGGTCGATCGGACGGGGTTTTGGGTGTGAACGCGAGCACCCGCCCAGCGCCACTGCCATCACGAGCAACGCAACCCACCACCGCTTCATGATGCCGACTCCAGAATGGCTGACTCGATCGCAGCGACCTGCCGCTAGGGCAATCCTCCGCAATGACGCTATCGCGAAAACGCGAAAGAGCGAAGACGCGAAAGAGCGAAGACGCGAAAAGACTGTGAGCAGTCATTCTAGCATCCGCCGCACGCCTCAACGCGAACCGCGTGGGTGCCTAGGGCGGAGCGCAGCGACGCCCCAGACTCGTCCATCTGGGGCTTCCCTTCGCTGCGCTACGTTTAGCCCCAGGCACACCAACCT
>JAIOQB010000498.1 GCA_021413585.1 Planctomycetia bacterium | reverse complement strand
GCCCGGTCGAGCACGCGATTGTATTCGGCTGCCAACTGGCAGACGTCGGAGTGCAAATCGATCTCGACCCGCTGGGAAAAATCACCGCGCTCTCGATGCTCTTGCATCTTGGCGAGCAACTTGATCAGGTCGGAGCCCGGCGCGACTTCAGGCGAGTCGGCGGCGACCGAACCGGAAGACAATTCGCGCGAGTCAGTCCGCTTGCGGCGCGCCCGGCGCTCGAGCAATAAGATAGTGATGCCGCAGCCGAGCAACCAGCCGACCAGCAGGCTCAGGCACAACTCGGCCGGCGAATATGCGGCCGTTGAAACGGCGGCCGGCGAAAGCGCGGCCTGGAATCCAAGCAGTGACATGGCGGAGCGGTTCCTGCACGCAGTACAGAATGATGTTCGTTGATTGCGTGGGGCAGTTCAGCGCGCGGCCGCAACGATGCCCCTGGTCGCCGCCGGGTCCGCCTGTTACCGGCGACGATACGCAAGCATAGGCCCGATTTGGCCCCTCCGGGGGGGCGGGGAGCGAGATTTGGTGCGGGTCGAAATGGGGCCAATGTCCGGCTGGTAGCGGGGCGATCGGGCTGAGAACCCGACGTCAAAGCATGACCGGCATAACCGGCGGGACTGGTCCGGTAGAATTCGCGATTTTGGACCGCCTACGGCCTCGCTCAACTCGGCGAAGCAACTACCTGCGTGCTGCCGCGACGTCCAGTTCGCGGCAGCGGGCGAACCGAAATCTCGACTTGTTGACCCAGGTCGTTCAAGCAACGAAACAAGCGTTCCGCGGAAAAGCCGCGAAGCTTGCCTCGCATCAACGCGGAGATTTTGGGCTGATCGAGCCCCATGATCTCAGCGGCCTTGGCCTGAGTTAATTTTCGGCCGGCAATCACGCGGCAAATCAAATGCGCCAGTTGTGCCTTGGCGAGCATCTCCTGTGGATTGCGCACCGCAAGGTCGGCAAAAACATTGCCGCTGCTTTTCTGCACTTTGAGGGACTTGCTATTGGTTTTCATTTCGTTTCGCCTGCATCGCCTAACTTTATTTTTCCGTTGGAATGCGCTGAGCCAGCCGCCATGACTTGTAGTGCGCCTCGGCCGCCTTCAATCGCGCTTTGATGCGAACGATATCCTGGCGGGGTGTCTTCGCCCCTTGCTTTGACTTTTTCTGAAAGACATCCAATACGTAGACAACGCCACTAAACTTGACTGTGTACACTCCCCGATAGGTATTGCCGTCATCGTCCTCGACGATTTCCAGAACGCCCGCTCCACCAAACCCCTTGAGTGGCTTGGCGGCAATGTGTTTTCCGCCCATCTGGGCTTCGAAGAGCGCAAATCCCATCACATCCTTGACGGCCTCTGGCAACTCGCGAAGGTCACGACGACTGCCGCCGATCCAAAAAAGCGGCTTAAGCGCCCCGCCGGCTCTGGGTTTATCGTCGGCGATCATTATGCCAATAATAGCATATTCGGGTTGCACGGACAAGACGGTCAATGTTTAGACGATATGCCAAGTTGCCTCAGCGATCTCTGACACGCCACCAGTCAGGCTTCGTTTGTTCCAAGATTTCGGAAATCGCCTGGCGATCCGCCGGATTGAGATGCGAGAATTGTTCGCCGCCGTTGCCAGCCAATGCCCGGCGCAGTTTTGTCGCCACGCACTCCTTCATGACTGGCGGCAAGTCGTCGAAGGCGGGCGAGTAGATCAAATAACTGCACGGGTGCTTGAACAATCGCGTTTTCAGATCGAAGTCGCGCAGCGAACGTCCTTGCCGATCGCGCACCGCCGCACGCACGAACTGCTCAGCAAAACCCGAAGTGCCCACAATCCGCGCCGTCAGCGGCGCTTCGTTGACAAACAGCAAGCCGTCCACCAGTTTGTCGGCGGCGCTTTCAATCCGCCGCGTGGTGCTTTCGCGGCGATTTCCCACCGGTTCTCCAAATGCCCGATTCAACTCCGCCTCGTAGTACAACGCCTGCCGCGTGGCGAAGCCGGCTTGGGTGATCAAATTGTGAACGTGCGTTTGATGCTCGAACACCAGCAGGGCCACGATGTCGCTGTGGCCGGTGAGATAGTCCGCCGCGTCGATTTTTTCACGCAGACTGGTCACATTCTGCCCGTCGGCATTATCGCCAGCGCGGGGAGCCGTTTCGCTGACAATCATGTTCCCCAGGTGCCGCTGCGCCCCGTGGGTGCCGGTGACGTACCAGCCTCCCCAGCGATTCTCCAGCGGCGTGGTGTGATCGACGCGAAAGCTTCCCTCGGCCAGCAGCGGCAGGCCCTCGCCGTTGACGAATACCGATCGCACCAGATGGCCGGGTACGCCGTCTGAACCCGCGCTGCCGTGGCATTGCAGGCAACTCTCCGTTTGTCGCCTGATGACCGGCGGCTTTTCGTTCTGGTCCAGCGTGTAATAGACGGTCCCCAGTTGACGGTCCGCCGTGGAAATCTCCAGGACGTTGCCGGCGTGACAGAAACCGACATACACGTCGTCGTTGAAATAGATGGCCCTGGGCGTGCGGGGCGAAATCCGATCTCGCTGCATGCTGGTCTTTGAAAATACCAGCAGTTGCGACTCCACAGGAATCTTCAACTTGTCGAGCAGATCCGGCAGATAGCCGAGACGATCGTCGCGGCGCACCACCATGGTTTTCTTCTGGATGGCGTCCTGCAACGCAGAGACTTTGTTTAGCGGCGTCGATTGGCTGTAATTGATCGGCGGCTGCTCAAACTCATCCGCGCCGCGCGCCATGTGCACGGAAGAAATTAGCACGCAGGCGATGATGATCACTCGTGACACACACATCATACGGCACTCGCGGGACTGGACGTTTCATGATCCGACGGCCAACGGAACGATCGCTTCCTGATAGTGCCGATTGATCAAATCGTTCTGCAGCCAAAGCAGCTTGCCGAAAGCACGCAACGTGGCGACTTCCTGGGCCCGCTTCAATCCCAGGCTGAGAATCGTGCTGGTCAGCGCGTCCGCCACAAATCCCAGCAATGCGTTCATCTGCACCAACGGGACATTGAGTTCCTGCGACCCGGCCTTCGGGGTGTGCATCTTGCCAACCATGTCGAGGTAGGCGACCATTTTCCCGTCATAGGGTCTGGTGACCAGCGCCGCCAGGTAGCGGGCCAAATGCTCTTTGCGATAACGGATCATCTCGTGATCGGGCGTCACGTCTTCGAACTGTTGTGGCACCTCCCCTTCGTAGCCGGACTGGCGGGGAAGAAAGTGCCGCCAGGTGGCGTCGTAGTGGTGTAGCTTTTCGTAAACCGCATTGACCAATGTGGGCACCAGCGGAGCAATCGCACCGGCCGCGGCGTGGATCGCGGCCACGTCCTCCGGGCCAAACTCCATGAACTCGGTAAGGTAACCAAACCGATAGCCCAGGTCCGATTCCAGGCGAGGTTCGTCGATGTGAATCATCGCAGGCTCCTTCTGGCAGGATTGACGTGCTGGCTGGATTGACGGGAGTGCGTCAGGCGGGGGATAATCGGATACGCATATCCACTTTCAACCGAGAGTAACGCCCCCTATTCTGGATGTCAAGGTCCAGTTTCGGGCGGCTTAAAACTTTGCGGAGAAACTTCCGTGTTTTCACAGACCGTCGAATATGCCCTGCGGGCAGTGGTCCATCTGGCCGACCGCTCCCCTGCCCCGCAGACCACCGACCAGATCGCCGCGGCCACGCTGGTACCAAAGGCCTATCTCTCGAAGGTGATTCAGGGTTTATGCCGGGCCAAGATTGTCCAGTCGAAGCGGGGAGTCGGCGGCGGCGTTGCCCTGGTAAAATCACCATCCGAGTTGACGATTCTCGACGTGGTCAATGCCGTCGAGCCAATTGTCCGCATTCGCCACTGCCCGCTGGGGCTAAAAACACACGGCGTGCGGCTCTGTCCGCTGCATAAGCGGATGGACAACGCCCTGGCGTCCGTCGAAGACGCCTTTCGACAAACCACGTTGGCCGAGGTGTTGGCCGAGCCGACGCAAAGCCATCCGCTATGCGAACAGCCGACCAAAAGGAAATCTCGTTGATGGAGGGCGTATGGACACGCCACTGAAACCGATTCTGGTTGCTGATCTTTTTCCCGATATCAGTCGGCGACTGATGGAGTTGCTCCGTTCGCTAACTCCGGAAGAATGGCATCTGCCGACGCTAAGTTCACGGCGCAACGTCAAGGACATCGCCAGCCACCTGCTCGACGGCAGCCTGCGGCGGCTTTCCATGCAGCGTGATGGTTACTTTGCGCCGGACAAATCGGGGCGGCAGGGCGAGAAAGAATCAATAATCGGTTTTCTCAATCGGCTCAGTGACGAGTGGGAAGTCGGCACGCGGCGACTCAGTCCGCAGGTGCTCGTTGGACTCATCGAATGGGCCGACGTCCAACTCGCGGCGCTGTTTGCCTCGCTCGATCCGTTTGCCCCGGCAATCTTTCCGGTGGCCTGGGCTGGCGAAGCGCAATCGCAAAATTGGATGGACGTTGCCCGCGACTATACGGAAAAGTGGCATCATACTCAGCAGATTTTCGAGGCCACAGGCCACCAGAGCAAGATCACCCAGCGGCGGTTGATGCACCCCTGCCTCAATATATTCATGCGGGCCCTCCCCTTCACGTTTCACCATGTTGAAGCCCAAGTGGGGAGCGTCGTCGTCGTGTCGATTACTGGCCAAGCAGGTGGAAGTTGGGCTATTGAAAAACTTGCCAGTGGTTGGCAACAAATGGCCGAGGCGCCGAATCGGCCAAACGCAACGGTCACTATGGATCAAGACATCGCCTGGAAGTTGCTAACGAAACGTCGCGGCCGAGAGGCGGCGCAACGGCAATTCCCTATGATCTTCATTACTGGGGACGAATCGCTCGGCTCGCACGTCTTCGACATGGTGTCGGTCATGGCGTAACAAAGTCCATTTGCAATACAATTCGCGTTCCTTTACGTGTGTTTGCAACTTTGCGATTTTGCACCCCACGTTCCTCGCCCACACTTCTTCCCCAAACTATCCATCAAGCTACCTGATTGATAAGGAATCGCGATTCATGTCTCACTTGTTTCAAGAGTTTCGCCTGAAAGACATCGCGCTGCGGAATCGGATTGCCGTGTCGCCGATGTGCCAGTATTCGTCGGAAGACGGCTATCCCACCGATTGGCACCTGGTGCATCTTGGCGCCCGGGCGATTGGCGGCGCGGGTTTGGTTATCGTTGAGGCCACGGCCGTCTCGCCCGAGGGGCGGATCACGCCGGCGGACAGCGGCATCTGGTCCGACGGCCACGTCGAGCCGTTTTCGCGCATCGCCCGCTTCCTCAAGGAGCATGGGGCGGTCGCCGGCATCCAGCTTGCACACGCCGGCCGCAAGGCGAGCGCGCATCGGCCCTGGCAGGGGGACAATCACCTCGCGCCGAACGAAGGAGCGTGGGAAACGATCGCGCCCTCTGCGGTGGCGTTTGGCGCGAACCTGCCCGTCGTGCCGCGTGCCATGACGGTGCAAGACATTGCCCGCGTGCAGGAGGCGTTTGTCAAAGCGACGCAGCGATCGCTTGCGGCCGGCTTTGAGTGGCTGGAACTGCATTTTGCGCACGGCTATCTGGCGCACGAGTTTTATTCGCCGCTGGCCAACAGCCGCACCGACGCCTACGGCGGTAGCTTTGATAACCGAATTCGCTTCCACTTGGAGACGCTCGCCGCGGTGCGCAAGGTGTGGCCCGAGCGGTTGCCGCTGACGGTGCGACTCTCCGTGACCGACTGGATCGAAGGGGGCGTGACGATCGACGAGTCGATCGAACTGGTGCGCCGCTTCAAGCTCGGCGGCGTGGATCTGGTGGACGTCAGCCATGACTTTATCACGCCCGACATTTCGCATGTGCCGTGGGGGGCCGGCTTCATGGTGCCGGCGTCGAGCCGGATTCGCCGCGAGACGGGCATGCCGACGGCCGTCGGCTGGCTGATCACCGAGCCTCAGCAGGCCGAGGATATCGTGCGCGATCAGCACGCCGACCTGGTGATGCTGGCCCGACAAATGTTGCGCGACCCGCATTGGCCCTACCACGCCGCACAGCAGCTCGGCATGGAGATGCCACAAGCGGTGCTGCCGGTACAGTATGCCTATTGGCTCAAAGAGCGCTCGTCGCCCGGGCCGGTGCGCCCAAACACGACTTGAGCCAGATATGTAGCGTGGGTGCTTGCACCCACGAAGCGCAGGACCGAATGGACGCGGGTGCAAGCACCCACGCTACGAGTT
>JAIOQB010000090.1 GCA_021413585.1 Planctomycetia bacterium | reverse complement strand
CCGGTGGCTAGCGCCATTCCGCTCACAAATCGCACCTGAGGATCTAATCCATGAAAGCCGCTTACATCGAACAAACCGGCCCGCCGGACGTGATTCAATACGCCGACTTGCCCCGGCCGGAGCCGCAGCCGGGGGAGGTGCTCGTGCGGGTCGGCGCCGTGGCGGTCAATCCGATCGACACGTACATCCGCGGCGGAGCGAATTACTTTCCGCTGCCGAAGCCGTACGTCATCGGCTGCGATCTGGCGGGTGTGGTCGAAGCGGTGGGGCCTACGCCCGGCCACTTCAAGGTGGGCGACCGCGTGTGGGGGAGCAACCAGGGTTTGGCGGGGCGGCAGGGGACGTTTGCCGAATACGCGGCGGTCAACGAAGAGTGGCTGTACGCGACGCCGTCGAACGTCACCGACCAGCAGGCGGCCGCGGCGGCGCTGGTGGCCCTGACGGCCCACCTGGGTTTGGTGCGCGAGGCCCAACTCAAGCCGGGCGACGTGCTGTTCGTCAACGGCGGCAGCGGCGGGGTCGGCTCGACCGTGGTGCAGTTGGGCAAGGCCCTGGGCGCCCGCGTGGTCGCCACCGCCGGCAGCCCTGAAAAACTCTCCGCCTGCCGCGACCTGGGAGCCGACCTGGCGAGGCGCGAACGTGTATTGGGAAACGACGCGCGACCCTGACTTTGAAAAGGTCGTGGCGATGCTCGCCCCGCGCGGCCGGATGATCCTGATGGCGGGGCGCGACGCGCGGCCGGTGTTCCCCGTCGGACCGTTTTACGTCAAAGGACTCTCGCTGCACGGCTTCGCGATGTTCAATTCCACACCCGCGGAGCAGCAGGCGTCCGCCGCCGACATCAACCGCTGGCTGGCCGAAGGCAAACTCCTCCCCCGCATCGACCGCGTGCTGCCGCTCTCGGCGGCGGCGGAAGCACATCAACTGCAAGAGGACAACACGCTACGCAAGAGCGGGACGCTGTGCGGGAAGATTGTGTTGGTGCCGTGAGAGGGTGGGGAAAATGTGGAATGTGGAATCTCGGTCCCGTAGGGACCACCGAAAATAGCCCAGCGATTTATCGCTGGGTAAGCTGTCAAACGAAACCCACGGCGTCCCGGAGGGACGCTTGAATTGCATTCGCAAATGCCGCGCAGAGGTAATTGCCCATGGCCCACTCCTATGTCAGCAGCTTGTACCATGTCGTGTTCAGCACCAAAGATCGCGAACGAACCTTGACGGCCGACTTGCGAGAGCGCCTTTGGCCGTACCTGGGCGGCATCGCCCGAAAAAACAGGATGAAGGCGCTGGTGGTCGGCGGCGTCGAGGATCATGTGCATCTGTTATTGTCCACGCCATCCACGCTCGACATTGCCAAAGCTGTGCAACTCGTCAAGGGAGCTTCGTCCACCTGGATTCATGAAGAGTTTCCGGAGTACCAACACGTTTATTGGCGGGAAGGATACGGGGCTTTCTCTATTGGAGTGTCGCAGGTCGACGACACGGTGCGATACATCGAGCAGCAAGAAGAGCATCATCGACAAGCGACGTTTCAAGACGAGTTCCGGGCGTTTTTAAAACGCCACGGTTTCGAGTGCGATGAGCGGTATGTGTGGGGATAGAGGAGCGGGATTGTCCCCAAATGGAAGTTGCCCCGCGTCCAGTCAGGCATCCCTACGGGACGCACGAGGGAATTGATTGGACTGTTTACCCAGCGATAAATCGCTGGGCTATTGTCATGCCGTCCCTACGGGACGAAGAGCGGTCCGTCGCTATGGGACGTCGTAATCTCGATCTAACGTAGCTCCGTTCACATCCTCCATCCACCATCGATTGGCTCAATCCCCCAGCCAATCCTGCGCCTTCAGTCGCTCCGGCACGTACGTCTCGGTGACGTAGCTGATGTCCTTGCTGATCAAGGATTCCACTTCCAGCTTGAACCCGTTATCGAGCATCTGCTTGATCTCGCGCTGCCATTCCTTCTTCTTGGCGAACCAAGGGTAGCCGGCGATTTGCTTCGCCCGCTTGATGTCCTGCTCATTGAGGCGAATCTGCACGCTGGGCGTGAGCTTGCACTCTTCAAAGTCTTTGGAGCGCAGACCGATGTAGCGGGCGTCGGGGATTGCCATCCGCTTGGACTCATAGGCCAGGTTGATCGAGCCCTGCTTGAGCACGCTGTAGATGTAATACCCCCAGGGATCGTTATCCAACAGGCAGAACACGGGCAGCTTTTGCCCGCGGTACGTCAGCTCGTTGTGCATTCGCGACAGCAGCCGGCGGACGCCGCGCGGGGGCTGGCCACCGCCGTGGATCAGGATGCAGTTGTGCTTCCTCCAAAACTTGTCTTCGTTGAACCGCCGCCAGACGGTGTCTTTTTCAACATGCAGGATGAACTCCGCCCGATGGCTGCCGAACTGGATCACGTCCGCCTCGACGATCGACGGAATGCTGTAGCCGCCCGAGCCCATCCGCGAGCAATCGATCTCGTCGCCGCTGTCGGTGAGCGTCAGCGGGCCGACCATCGCACCGCGGTTGCTGGCGTAAACGTGCAGCTCTTCGCGGAGCGTGGTGAGCGTGACCTCCAGGTCTTCGATGATCGGGTCGCAGTCGGCCTGGTCGTCAAAAGTTTCTTCCTTGGTCCCCTCGATCGTGTGCTTGAGCAGATAGTACAGACCTCGGATGCTGGTCGTCTTGCCTTGATCCAAGAGCCGCTTCGTCCCTTCGGCCACCAGCAGCGTCTGCA
Organism: Planctomycetia bacterium; assembly: GCA_021413585.1. GTDB lineage: Bacteria > Planctomycetota > Planctomycetia > Pirellulales > UBA7805 > JAIOPX01. The sequence continues at coordinate 3,029 of JAIOQB010000090.1, read as the reverse complement.
TGTAGGCCTTGGCCTGGGTCAGGTTGAACAACTGCCGGCGGTTGGTTCCCTTGCCCATCTCGATGATGCGAGCGGTGTTGTTGTATTTGACGTTGGTCAGGGTCCGGGCCGGGATGTCCAGGTGCGGATCCTTCTTCTTGTCGGCCGCCTCGACGATTTCGTCGGCCAGCGTGATCAGCGTGTTGATCGTCTTCTTGTCGCGCGGCGTGAGAACGGCGGCGGGGGTGCCGGAGGAGGATTCAGAGCGAGAACGTTTCTTTTTGGCCATATTCAGTTCTTATTACGATTCTTAAGGTCAGATGTGCCGCGCGAGTGTTTGGCCGAAGCAGTCTGTTCATCAGCCAATTGGCGACGTTCAGTGATTTCCCGCAACGTCTCCTTTGACTTTACCAATGTGCGACGAGCATCCGTCAATACTGCGTCCATAGTCTCTTGGGGTGGACTGCCTCCGCGTAGGGCATCGGCCATTTGCGTTGGGTCAACGATGATCACATGCTCGCCCAAGTCTTCCTCGGGCGCCTCGATCGGCTTGCCGTGCTTGTCGAGCTTCACGTCGGCCTGGGCGGTCTTGCGCTTGGCCACCAGTAGCAACTGCTCGTATAGCTTGTCGCGGTCCGATTGATTAATGGTGCTTACTGCCGTGGCCACTTCGCGCAGGTAGCGCAGGAAGATGTTGCGGCGGTCTCCTTCCTGGCGGACCTTGAGGCGGCGGTTGAGATACATTCCCAGCTTGCGCCCGACGGTCTGCAGGGCCAGCCGAATCTCCTTTTCAATTTCAGGATACGCCGCAACCGCTTCCTTCGATTCGCTGGTGAATGGCACCCAGACGCTGGCCATGTGGACCAGCACGGTGATCGGGCCGCTCGGCAAGGAACCGCGCGATTGGGTCAGGCCGTACGAGCGCCAGTTCGTGCCCATGATGGTTTGGGTGATCGCGCACGCCCCCGGCTGAAACTGCAGCGGCACGCGGTTGGCATACCGCAGCACGTTCATCGTCTGCGAACTCTCCAGGCTGGTGCTGCGCATCGCCTCGTGCAGCTTTTGAATTTCCTTGGGCTTGAGCCCCTTCGGCGAGCTGCGCGTCCCCTGGTCGGCCTCTTTAAGGATCGCGTCGGCCGCTTCGCTTCCCAGGCCGGCGAAGGTGTTGATCAAAAACTGCCGCAGCGTGCGGGCGTCGCTTTCGCGCAGCAATTCCGTGAGCAACTCCAGCGGCACTTTCTGGGTCGTGGCTGCGCCGCCGTAGGCCAGGGCCACTTCAATCTGGAACGGGTTGCCTCGATACACGGCGGGCGGCCGGGTGGCGGCGGTGTAGAACTCGGCCGGCACGACGTGGTACAGACCCTTCAGCAGCAGCGGCTCGCCAATCGGCGAAAGGCAATCGGTGGCCGGCGGCAGGATCTTGGTTTCCTGAATCGCCTTGAACAGCGAGTCGGCCTCCTGCCTGCCGATGGTTGCGGGGCGGGCGCGGGGGCTGACCTTGGCCCCTTCGCACACCTTGCGGGCCACCGTGTGGCTGACGCGCGAAAAACCTTGGGTCAGAAACGCCGTGACGGTGGACTCCTTCGTGTCGGAGAGCATCGTGATCAGGTTGCCCAGCTCGATGCCGTAAGGGTGCGGCTTGATCTCCTTCGGCTCGACCGGCAATTCCTCCGCCGAGCGGGCGTAGGTCGATTCGTTCCCCTCGGGGTCGGTGTAGTGGATCGTCACGTGGGGGTTGGCGATCGCCGTCTGCTCGAGGTATTCGTCGACGCTGCCTCGGCCACGCTTGTAGATCGCCTCCAGCTCGATCGTCACGCGGGTGCCGTGGTCGGCTTCGACCCACACGATGCCGTGCCGGTCGAACTCTGCCTGCCCTTTGGCCCCGGGGGGAATATCGACCCCTTCACCCCGGCCGTTGAGGATCTCGGGCTGGTTGATCTTGGTGTCGATCTTGATTTCGTAGTAGTGGGCCGGTTTGCCCTTGGAGATGCGGGAGACGATTTTGATCGGCTGGCCGGTGGTGAGCACGCCGTACATGCCGGCGGCGCTGATGCCGATCCCTTGCTGGCCGCGGCTCATCCGCAGGCGGTGGAACTTCGAGCCATACAGCAGCTTGCCGAAGATCAGCGGAATCTGCTTCTTGACGATGCCCGGGCCGTTGTCCTGCACCGCCGCGCGGAAGCGATTGTCGGCCGTAGGCTCGATGCGAACCCAGATCTCGGGCAGGATGCCCGCCTCTTCGCAGGCGTCGAGCGAGTTGTCCACCGCTTCCTTGATCGTGGTCAGCAGGGCTTTGCGCGGGTTGTCGAAGCCCAGCAGGTGGCGGTTCTTGGCGAAGAACTCGCTGACGCTGATGTCGCGCTGCCGCGTGGCCATCTCATGGGCGGTGGTGCGGCGCTTGGGGCCGGCCGGTTTGCCGTTGGAAGGGGCGCTATCGTCGTGCTCTTCGGCCGCGCCGTTTGCGGACGCGGCATCTTCACCGGCCTTATCTTCGGCCGAGTCTGTGCTGGCATCAGAGTCGGCGGAACTGTCGCGGCGGCGGCGGGAAGCAGGGCGGGTTTTCGTCGAGGGCATTTGGAAGCGTGTGAAAAAGGGGTGTGAAACTGTGACGGGTGCCATGGACAGCTTGCTGCCCTAGCGAGCGCCGGCTGCGTGTCAAGATTTGCGGCGCGGGGGGATTATATCGGTTCTGCGGGCGTGCGGGGAGCCGAGTTCCCCGCACGCCGCGCACGATCAGGGGAACTGGTATATCCGGTACATAAAGGTTCACCACTAGGACCGTTATTTGCCGAGACTTGGTGCTGGATAGAGAGTGGGCCGCACAGGTTCCCTCGCCAGCTTGATTCAGTCAACGCTGATGCGACCCAGGCCCGCTGTTTTGATGTGCTTGTGAATTGCTGAGAAAAGAGCGGTCCCACCCAGCGGCTGTGCCACCACGCGCGGCGAGCTTTGCCCACCCCGAGAATTGCGAGGCATCCGATGAAGCGTCAATTGATGTTGGCCACGCTGGCGGCCTGCGTGCTGGCCCTGGCCGGTGCGATGTCGGCCAC
>JAIOQB010000089.1 GCA_021413585.1 Planctomycetia bacterium | reverse complement strand
TTTGACGTAAAACGGTCCGACGGGGAACACCGGCCGCGCGTCGCGCCCCGCCATCAGGATCATCCGGCCGCGCGGGGCGAGCATCGCCACGACCTTTTCAAAGTCAGGGTCGCGCGTCGTTTCCCAATACACGTTCGCGCCTTCGAAGGCAAAACCTTTCAGCCGGGCGGCCACGTCTTCCGTCTTGTAGTTGATCGCCAGGTCGGCCCCCAGGTCGCGGCAGGCGGAGAGTTTTTCAGGGCTGCCGGCGGTGGCGACCACGCGGGCGCCCAAGGCCTTGCCCATCTGCACCACGGTCGATCCCACGCCGCCGCTGCCACCGTTGACGAACAGCACGTCGCCGTGCTTGAGCTGGGCCTCGCGCACCAGGCCCAGGTGGGCCGTCAGGGCCACCAGCGCCGCCGCGGCGGCCTGCTGGTCGGTGACGTTCGACGGCGCGGCATACAGCCACTCTTCGTTGACCGCGGCATATTCGGCGAACGTCCCCTGCCGTCCGGCTAAACCCTGGTTGCTCCCCCACACGCGGTCGCCCACCTTGAAATGGCCGGGCGTCGGTCCCACCGCTTCGACCACACCCGCCAGGTCGCAGCCGATGACGTACGGCTTCGGCAGCGGGAAGTAACTGGCCCCGCCGCGGATATACGTGTCGATCGGATTGACCGCCACGGCGCCGACCCGCACGAGCACCTCCCCCGGCTGCGGCTCTGGCCGGGGCAAGTCGGCGTATTGAATCACGTCCGGCGGGCCGGTTTGTTCGATGTAAGCGGCTTTCATGGATTAGATCCTCAGGTGCGATTTGTGAGCGGAATGGCGCTAGCCACCGGTCCCAGCGGACTTGGCCAAACTCTATGACCCGCGGCTAGCGCCGTGCGGCTCACGCCAGGTGACTGGGATGAATCGCGGCGCAAGGCCGATTGTCAGGGACGCGTGTACCTGGAGCAACGCCCCAGCCACCCGCCAATGGTTCCCGGTTAGCGTCGCCAGGCTGCCCACGGGCCGAAAATTATCGTATCGATGATTGCGAGCGCAAGCGTCGTGGGTTACAATCCCCGTCCAAAGAGGGGCCGCCGGGATGCGACCCCCGCACAAGTCAAATTCTACACGAGGGTCATCACCATGCTGCAACACGCCTTGAGTTCAGTTCTGCTTGCACAAAGGAACGTGCAAATCGAAGGTCCTGGCATTGTGCCAATGATCATCCTGTTCGCGCTGGTCATCTTGATGGTCGCCAGCAATTGGGTGATTTTTACCAAGGCGGGCAAGCCCGGCTGGGCGTGCATCATTCCGTTCTACAACATGTGGGTGCTCGTCGAAATCTGCCAGAAGTCGCCCGTGTGGTTTGTTCTGATGTTCATTCCGTGCGTTAACATCATTGTCGCTTTTCTGCTACAGGTGGAATTGGCCAAGGTCTTCGGCAAGGGCGTGGGCTATGCCCTGGGTTTGATCTTCCTGCCGATCATCTTCCTCCCCTTGCTGGCCTTCGGCGACGCCCAATATCAACCGGGCCCGGCGGTCTGAGCCGCTTCGGCTAGAGCGAACAGCTTCGCAACGAAAGACAACCCTGGCGGCAGCCGCCTGCGAATCGACTCGCGGGCGACTGCCGTTTTTTTGGGTGTGAAGGGTCTGGAAAGTGTGAAGGGTTTGAAGGGTGCGAAGGCGTAATCACTCTGTTGGCCTCGGCTTTCGCTTGCCGCCGACGATGATCCACGCCAGCCAGCCGATGCCGGCGGCTGTGGCCACGCCCGCGCACCAGGTCCACCCTCCTTGCCGCTTCGCTTCCGCCTGGGTGGCGCGAACGCGCTCCGGGCCGCTGAGCATGCCGTCGGACGATTCGTGAAACATTCGCCACAGTGTCCAGGTTTCGCTTAACGTCAGGTCCGGCAGGCGACTCGTTAGATCTTCGGCCACCACGTCGAACCTCTGCTGCTCGACGGGCTGATGCTGATCCTGCCAGAAATAATAAGTGGCCAAACTCCCCAACACGATCCACGCCACCGCCGCCAGAAAGCCCAGCCCCTGCTGCTTCGACCAACCCGCGGCTGCCGTCCGCTGAGATTCCGTCCGCTGAGATTCAATGACGGGCAAGCGCTGCAACCCTCGCAGCGTGGGCACCTCCAGCTTCGCCCCGCACCGGCACGCCAGTTCCTCCCCCGCCTTGCGGGTTTCGACGGGCCACTTCTGGCCGCACTTGCATTGCAACAGATACTTTGTGGCCACTGAACCGCCTATTTTCGCCAAATTGCACTTTTAAAGGCCACGCCAGCAATGGCGCACCCGCTATCGCCGGGACATTGCCCCAAGCACCCCACCATCCGCCGCAACACTTCAACACGCGTCGCAGTGTCGCCGGAACGCGCTAATCCCTGAATATGCAAGACGATACGTCATCGATGCTAGTCGTCCTCGGCCCGCCAGACAAGCTGTCCGGGGGCGAGAGGACGTTTTTCGAGCCCGCAGATTTTACTTTATCACACGGCTCGTTGGTGGCATGTGCCGCGCCGGCCAACTACCATGCAACAGCAATGAGAAATGACTGGGCGAACACTAAAAGGGCGAACATCAAATCGAGTTTACTGATGGATGAGATGGAGAGGAATCGGTCGCCGCGCGGCGCGCAGTCGTGCGGACTGGGCCAAGGTGGCCGATTTCAAGGCTGGACTCCACTATCCAGCCGGTTACAATTGGAAAAACCGAGTCGATTAACAATCGCCTCAAAAAACCACGCGTTAAGTCACCGTGTTAATAACGTGTTAATAAACAGTCGGGTGAGAAAGCACCCTCCCGCCTGTTGTTTGCACGAACAACCCAATTGTCCACAATCCAACGACTGACCTCGATGGCCGTCCAGAACCGGTCTTCGCGCGGCTAGTCGTTGTGTGTTGCGCGGCCCCTGCGGTTTACCAGCGGCGCGGCAGGATCGAACCAAAGTACGCCACATTGGCAAATGGTTGGTTGGGTCGTGCCGGTATCGGGTCAGTTTTTCGATTGATAATAGGCGGACCGATTGACCGGAGTGGGTCGGAGTGGGAACGAAGGGAAGCAAGCGTCGCTTACGTGCTTCCACATTTTTTCAACTTGCTGCCGTAATCTTTTGCCAAATGACGAACTTCGCAAGTCGCGTTATTTAATGGTGGTACAATTGCGAGGTTCAGCGGGAACCAGAAACGGGGCAGCCAGAAACGGGGCAGCACGATGCTGCCGGAAAACTTCGCCGCCGAGCCGACGAGTAACTTGAGTCCGGCGACCGACTAGCTGAAAGCCGATAGCCGACAGCCGACAGCTTTAACTAGATCGTGGGTGCAGATGCGGGCTGGCGTTAAAAAACGATCCACCCCGGCACGAGTCACCCGCAATGCAGAAATGTCTTGTTTGTAGCGCAGAGGCCGTTGGTTCCGCGGAGTCGACATGCCCACCGGGCGTCGCCGCGACACGACCCTGACCGCTGCATAGTTTGGTACGGGCTGGGGCAGCCCTGACCGCGGAAGCCGCGCATGTGCGGCCCCGGGCAGAGCCTCATCCCTTCACGAAAAACACGCAAGTTAGAGGAGAGTTGACCTTTGTACAATTCAATTTTGGACGACCTCGACGGTGACGCCCCGCACAATCCGGAGGAAGCGATTGCGCTAGGCCAGAAATCGGCTGATGCCGTGGATCTCGAGGATCCGGATCTCGCTGACGACGCCGTCGATGCCCTGGACATTGAGGATATTGACGATGCCGAAGCCCAGGTCTCATTGGGAGACCTGCTGGTTGAAGGCGAAGATTCCGAAAGCTGGTCGGACGATCCGGTCCGCATGTATCTGACCCAAATGGGCGAAATCCCCCTGCTCACCCGGGTGCAGGAAATCGCCCTGGCCAAGCGGATCGAAGTCACCCGGGCCGACTTCCGCCGCCGGCTGCTGGAATGCGATTACGTCGTGCAAGTGGCGTACAAAATTCTCCGCCGCGTGCACGTCGGCGAGCTGCCATTCGATCGCACCGTGCAGGTGTCGGTGACCGATCGGCTGGAGAAGAACCAGATTCTGGGCCGCTTGCCTCACAACCTGGCCAGCCTGGAAATCCTGCTCAAGCAAAACCGCCTCGACTACCGCATGGCGCTGAGCAAGTCGCACAAGCTGTCCGTCCGTCGCGAGGCGTGGAAGCGCTTGGGCCGCCGCCGCCGCCGCGTGGTGCGCTTGATCGAAGAGTTGGGTCTGCGCACGCAGCGGATCGAGCCGATGATCAAGATCCTCGAAGGATTCAGCCGCCGCCTTGACGAGCTGAAGCACAAGATCGACGAGCACAAGAAGGCCAAGGGTCCGGCCGCCGAGCGGGCCCCCTGGCTCAGCGAGTTCCGTCGCATCCTGTGGAACACCCAAGAAACCCCCACCAGCCTGCGGAATCGAATGGCCCGCATGCGGCAGGTGTATGCCCGCTACCAGCAGGCCAAGCGCGGCCTGAGCGAAGGGAACCTGCGGTTGGTCGTCTCGATTGCCAAGAAGTATCGCAACCGCGGCTTGAGCTTCCTGGACCTGATTCAGGAAGGGAACGCCGGCCTGATGCGGGCGGTCGACAAGTTCGAATACCGCCGCGGTTTCAAGTTCTGTACCTACGCCACCTGGTGGATTCGCCAGGCGATCACCCGGGCCGTGGCGGACCAAAGCCGCACCATCCGCATTCCGGTCCACATGGTCGAAACGATGTCCCGGGTGCGCAACGTCTCGCGGCAGTTGCTGCAGGAGATGGGGCGCGAACCGACGATCGAGGAAGTGGCCCGCCGCGCCGGCACCGCGATCGATGAAACCCGTCGGGTGTTGGCAATGAGCCGCTACCCGATCAGCCTCGACCGCCCCGTAGGGAACAGCGAAGACAGCCATTTTGGCGATTTGCTGCCCGACAGCGCGGCGGATAGCCCAGCCATCGGCGCCTCGCAAGAGATGCTCCGCAGCCGGATCGCCAAGGTGCTCAAGACGCTCAGCTACCGCGAGCGCGAGATCATCAAGCTGCGGTACGGACTCGGCGACGGCTACAGCTACACGCTCGAAGAAGTAGGCCACATCTTCAAAGTCACCCGCGAACGCATCCGCCAGATCGAAGCCAAAGCGGTCCGCAAGCTGCAGCAACCGAGCCGCAGCCAGGAACTGGTAGGGTTTTTAGATTGAAAAACATGTGTATTAACTGATCGAACACCTCTCGCTTTCGTCTCCGAGCCCTGCCTGGGGATTGGGTCTCTCAGGCAGGGCTTTTCTATTGCGCTCGTCGAATGCGCGGCACACGATCGCATCGCGCCGCACTTCATCGCGCAACGCTTCCAGTGGCAACAGCTTCGGCGCGTTGCTCGGCGGAAGAGGCGACAAGCGACCATCGTTGACCGTCGCATCGCGCCGCACTGTTTGGCGCTCCGTGCGCTGCACCTGGCGCTGCACCGCTTGGGCGTCATTGGTCCCGGTGGCCTGCATCGCCTCAGGTGGTCCGCCCATCAGATCGGCCAGCCGGGCCACCGTGTCGGCTGCCTCGCCGGGGAACAGGTGGCCGTAGGTGTCCATCGTCAACGTAATCGTGCTATGCCGCATAACGGTCTGCACGGCCTTGGGATGGGCGCCCGTCTTTGCCAGCCACGCCCCGCAGGTGTGACGCAAGCTATGGAAGTCCAGGCGCTCTTTATCGTGATTGACGGGCATCAGAAAGTCGCTTTGCTCCCGGCGGGTGTATTCCTCGGGGTCGTGCAAGGTCTCTTTCAGCCATGCCCGGCGGGCGTCGGCCAGATCGGCCCGCAGCATCGATGCCATTTCATCCTCGGCCGGCAAGACAAAGAGCGGGCCACCGGGGGCCTTGGTTGCCACATGGGATAGCAGTTCGGCAGCCAGGGGCCGCTCGATGTATTGCCGGGCATCTTTGCGGTTCTTCGTCGATCGTGCCTTGCAGACGATGTAGGGCCGGTCCTCGCTGAGAAACAGCCGGCCGCGCGTTAGGCTGCGCAGTTCTCCAGATCGCAACCCCGTTTGGATCGCCACCGAATAGAGCAATACCCGTTCGGCACCCGTCATGCCCTGGCGCGTCGCCGACGCGCTGGTGTTTGCCCGCAACCAGTACCATTCCTCGGGCAACAGAATACGACGCTCGAAAGATCGATCGGCCTCGGGGCTCGGCGTGCTGACCGATTCCAGCGGATCGCGGAGCAACTTCTGCCCCTTGCTCAGCCATTTGGTAAACCCCTTGGCGGCCGTCAAGTGAGCTTGCACCGTGCGGGCGGAACGCCGCTTGTCGGTCAAAGATTGTGCGTACTGGTGGGCGCCGTCGGCCGTGATATCGGCGGCCCGATCGAACTTGCAGAACGCCGCAAACGCCTTGATGTACTTCGTGGTCCTATCGGTATGAAATGCGGAACGACCAGCAGACTGCAACTTGGCCTTGTAGTCCGCTATGTGTTCGGACAAGGGGCGCTGCGCCTGCCGGCCGATATCATCCAGAATCGGATCAATCACACCATCCCGCCGCAGGGCCGCATCGGTTTCGTATTTTGCACCAATCCGCTCGGCAGCGGCCTTGTCGGTCGTGCGGGTGCATTTTGTGTGACGCTTGCCGCGGTGGTCGCGCCAGGCCACGTAGTAGTAACCGTCGCGGTTCCCCTTGCCGCCGTGTTTGAAAATCGAGGCCATGCTAATTGCTCCGTTTCTTGCTCTTTGTTCTGCCGGCTGACTTGACCAGTTCCAGGCCGAGACATTCGGCCACCTTGTCGATGGCCGCCAGGGATAGCGCTTCGTGCCCATTGACGAATTTCGACAGCGTGGACTGCGCGACCCCGGTTTCCTTCCAAATTTGATAGCGGGTCTTGTCGGCCGAAAGAATCGCCCGCCGTAACGTTTCGCTGATAGGTGGTTTTCCTGCCATGGCCGGATCATATTCGGTACGTTCTATTTCGTCAAGCATTGTTATTTGACTTTTCTGTTAGTTCCAAATAGCGATCAATCGCCGCGTTTCGCCAATCGCCGGGCCGGCTCTTGTACTTGGGAAATCCGGTGGCCCGCAGGTTGCCGGGCAGGTGCAGTCGGGCGTAGCACTCCGGCAACCGGGCCGTTTGATCGTCAGCCGTACCCTCGGCATAGTCATCGCCCCACAATTGCAGCACGTGAACATCGACAGACTTTTCAGCGTAGGCTTCGCACCAGCCATCAGGATGCAACAGGATCAGCACCTTGGCCCGAGGCCCCGCGCTGGGCGTCGTGTTCGCCTCGGCCCGCAGGGCGGCCAGGATCGCCGGCTTGTGCTGGCGGATCGTCGCGGCAACGTCAGGCGTCACCTTGCCACGGGGCACAACCTGTAGCCGATCGCCACGGGCGGAAACCTTTAGTCCGCGGCGCCGCAGTTCGGCAAGTGGATTGGTGGCGGTCATCGTCAGAACTCCACCGCGTCATCGTCCGATTCACCCGCCAGCAGCCGGTTGATCGCCGCGGTGTCGTGCCCGTTGCGGCTGGCACTGGTACTGGAACTCTCGTTTGTTTCTGGATTGCGCCGGTATGCCCGGGGGCCGTGGGCTAATTCATGCGCTGTGACATTGCCGCCGTGGGCTTCGATCCACTTGACCACCTCCCGGCGGACGCGGTCATCGTCATCCTCGGCCAGCAGTCCGTACACTCTGCTGGCCTCGGCGCCGAACCACCGGGCCAGCGAGATTCCCGATTGCATGGCGGCTTCGTCGATCGCCTCAGACTCCGGCCGGTGGATCAACTGACAGATAAGGGCCAGCCGTGCGGCGTACCCTTCCAACTTCGACCAGCACGCGGCCAGATCGCCCGACAGGTCAGCCAACTCAGCGCCGTGTTCATTGTAGAACGCGATCCACAACCGTTTGGCCTCGGGGGTCAGGGGCAAGGCCACCGGTTGCCACGCCCCGTGCTCATCAGTGTTGGCAGTCAGTTCCAACAGCCGGCCAAACAAACTATCAATCGCAGCCAGCGTCGCCGGATGAATGGTCGCATCGCGCCATTGCTTCTGCCGACGTGGCGGATACGAC
>JAIOQB010000088.1 GCA_021413585.1 Planctomycetia bacterium | reverse complement strand
TGATGCCACGAACAGCCTTCGTTAGCCGCCGCTCCCCGAGCGGCGCGCCGGTCACGCTGGCGCGCCGCTCGGGGAGCGGCGGCTAACAACGGTAATCTGGTGCGAAGGATTTTAGAGTAGATGGAAATCACCACATGACCAGTCCCACCATCACGCTCGGCCAGATTGCCCATGCCCGCAGTGGCGACAAGGGGAACCACGCCAACATCGGTGTGGTCGCCTACGATCGCGCTGGCTATGCATTCCTGGCGACTGAACTGACCGCCGAGCGCGTGGCAGAATACTTTGCCGAGTTGAAGTCATCGCACGTCGAGCGGTTCGAGCTGCCGAAGCTGTGGGCTCTGAACTTTGTGTTGTACGACGTGCTGGCCGGCGGCGCCAGCCGTTCGCTGCGAATCGACACGCAAGGAAAGCTGCTCGGAACGGCGATCCTGGAGTTGGAACTGCCCACGCCGGAGAACCTGGCTGAGATGGTGCCGGCAGTGCGATAGAACCAGTCTGCTTCCCCAAATCATCAATCGTCAATCCAAAATCATCAATCCAAAATGTCCCTCGTCCGCACCCATTTGCACGAACACACCGGTAGCCTCATTCTCTCGCGGCCCGAAAAGCGCAACGCGCTGACGCGCGAGATGATCGCCGAGCTGACTCAGGCCTTTCGCGATCTGCATCTTGAGCGAAAAGTGCGAGCCGTGGTCTTAAGTGGCGGCGGGCCGTCGTTCTGCGCTGGGATGGATCTGGCCGAGATGTCGGAGACCGCCGAGCGGCCAGACGCGAATGCGATGTGGGAGCACGATGCCCGCACGTATCGCGAGTTGATCGACGTGATGCTCCGCTTTCCAAAACCGATCATCGCCGCGGTGGACGGGGCCGCGGTGGCCGGCGGACTGGGTCTGGTGCTGGCGAGCGACATTGTGGTGGCCAGCACGGGAGCCAAGTTCGGCCTGCCGGAGCCAAAGCGCGGGCTGGTGGCGGGCATCGTGGCGCCGCTGTTGGCGTTTCGCCTCGGCGGCTCCAGGGCGGCGTACCTGTTGCTCACCGGCCGGATCGTCGGCGCCGAAGAAGCGCGGCATCTCGGCTTGGTTCACGAGATCGTTCCGTCAGGACAAATCTGGGCCCGCTCCAGCCAGATCGCCGGCGAATGCGCCGAGAGCGCGCCCGAGGCGCTCGCCCTGTCGAAGAAGCTGCTCAACGAGATGATCGGCGACCATTTGGAAACGATGCTCTCCGCTGGCGCGGCGATGAGCAGCGCCGCGCGGACGACGGAAGCGGCCAAAGAGGGCCTCGCCGCGTTTCTGGCCAAACGGCCGCCGGAGTGGAAGTAAATCTTGTTTCCAGGCTCTGCCTGGGAACACAATGCCCGCGAGGCTCCGCCTCGTTTAAGTGAGTGAGTCAGGACGGAGGCTGAGCCTCCAAGGCAGTGCGTGCCCAGGCAGAGCCTGGGCACGAGAATCTTTTCCGGCAGGCGGAACCTACTTGGCCATCGCTCCCATCGCGGCGCAGGCCCGCTCCTTGATCTGTTCGTGCGTCAGGTCTTCCTTGTGTGTGGCGATCGACCAGTTGTGGCCGTAGGGATCGGCGACGATGCCGTAGCGATCTCCCCAGAACATGTCGGCCAGCGGCATTTTCACGGTGCAGCCCGCTTTGACGGCCCGATCGAAGGCGGCGTCGGCGTCTTCCACATAATAGTGCAGCGTCACCGGCGTGCCGCCGAGCGTCAGCGGTGATTTGGCCCCCCACTGCAAGTTCTCGTCGGTCATCATGATCATCGACTTGCCCAACTGCATCGCGGCGTGCATCGTGCTCTTGCCATCCGGCCCAGCCATGCGCCCCCGCGGCACCGCGCCAAACGCCTTGGCATACAACTCCATCGCCTCCACGCTATTGGGCACCACCAAGTGAACACTGATCGTGCTGAACTCATCGGGGACCGGTTTGACAGCCTTGGGCATCGTCGATGTGGACATGATCGTTCTCCATTGCAAGTCGATGGGTGAAGGAGCGAGAGTGATTTTGCGGGCGACGGTTGGTTCAGATGAACAGCAACACTCGCCCCAAATCAGCATACCGAATAGCCACGCCAGCAGGCAATTGGCCCGTGCAGAACCAGAAACCTCGTCCCTGGTTTTCGCCCCCGTCCGTGTGCCACTGGCTTTGCCAGTGCCGGCACTACCAACGCGATCGACGCTTTGATTGCAGACGAAGGGGACAGTCGCCGACGGTTGTCGCTGCTGTAGGTTCCGCCTGCCGGGCGGTACCTGAACGTACGAGCTGGCGTGACCCAACCGTGAGGCACCGTCCGGCAGACGGAACCTACTCAGGATCTGCCCACGAGAGAACTCAACGGTAAAAGAGCCGGCGTTCGCTCGCGAAGCCGACTACGGTTCCCTGCCGAACGCCAAAATTAATAAAATATTCGTCTGCCGATGCGGGAGAATCAATTCGCAAGACACCTTGCAGAAGGTCAGCCCAAGTTCGCGGCATTGGACGCGAGACGGAAACCAATTGGCGCATCATGGCGAGTGAAATCGACACTGGGCGTTTCGATAGATCGGTTTTCGACGGCGTGGCGTCGGGAAGCGTTTTCATCGTCGTCACATCGCACAGCGCATTCGCCCCCTCAATATCCCCAATCTGCACTCGCGCCACGAATGCGTTCCACGTCCGCACCGGCAGCATTACCCACCACGAGGCGGCGCCGCACAGCACCGCGGCGAGCGTGACCACACCCAGCAACGTGCGCAGTCCGAACTGCCAACGGCGGCGGGGCGCGGGGATCACGGGCGAGGGATGGAGCGTCACAGCTTGCATGATGCTCATTGTAGGCGGCCAGGAAGAAATCGTCCTCTGCGTTCTGCCGTCAATAATTCGATCGGCCCGCCCGTCAGTATTCCATCAATACTCCATTAGTATTCTTAGTATTCCACGAGGGCGTTCGTAAACCGAACTCGGCCCCGCTCCACCCGCAGGTCGGACCAGTAGGTGCCATAACCCTCGGGAGTGTCGAAATGGAGCGAACCCTGGACCACGTCTCGCCACGTCCGCGGCCGCGGTGTGGCGTAGGTGATGATCTGCTGCATCACGGCTCGCTCGACCTGCGGCCCCTTGGCGGGATACCCGGGCATGGTGCCGTCCGGCGCGATGCGGGTGACCGCCAGATCGCAATACGCATTGGCCCCATCCACGTCCCCCGCCGCGATCCGGGCGGAGAAGTTTTGCCAGGTGCGCAGCGGCAGCGCAACCCACCAGGTGGTCAGCGCCGTTGCGGCGGAAACCAGGGTGACGAACAAGAGAAGCGTGCGCAGCCGAAATTGCCAACGCAGGCCGAACCACTTCTTGTAAGGCATCGCGTCCATCAGAACGGCACAATGTACGTGACGATGTAAACTTTTCCGCGCTTGATCTGAATGTTGGTCTGCAAGCGTCCAAAGCCCCCCGCGTCCGGAGTATCAATCTCCAGTTCTCCCAGCAACACGTCGAACCAACTCCGCGGTCGCGGGTTCAAGTCCTTGATGAACAAAGAAAACGATTTGCAATCCATCTCTTCGGCAAGCACCACAACATCTTTGGAAAGTTCAGCCTTGGCAAAAAACCTTCGGCAGCGCGGCGCGCATAACGCGTCGGCGCCATGCGAATCGCCGGCTTCGACTCGGGCAGCAAACTCCCGCCAGGTGCGCAGCGGCAGCGCAACCCACCAGGTGGTCAGCGCCGTCGCGGCGGAAACCAAGGTGACGAACAGCAATAGTGTTCGGAGGCGGAATTGCCAGCGAGTCCGTGGTACATCCATGCCAGCACCTAGGTCGTGGTCACCGTCATCATCGTACTATCTCTCCGGCAAATCGCGAACGAAGGCGAATACGATCTTGCCGCGACGCACTTCGAACTTGGCGAAATAGTGCGACGTTCGCCATTCGTAAGGCGACTGAAGGATCTCGGGAGTTCCCGCTCGAAGGTCGCCCGTGACCAACTGGATCCACGAACGCGGCTCAACGCTGGCAGCATGAGCAATTTCTCCCATCGCAGTGTTTTCCACCAGCGTGGGAAATGAATTGGCGTGGTTTTGATTGTGAAGTGCGCCGTCCTTCATTACGCGCAGTGCATCGGCCTCACACAATGCATTGGCCCCGTCGATATCGCCGGCCTGCACTCGGGCAACGAACTGGTGCCAAGTTTGCACTGGCAGCGTGATCCACCACAATGCCGCGCCGCACAGGGCTGCGGCCAGGGTGACAAACAGCAGCAGCGTGCGGAGCCGGAACTGAAAACGACTCAAGGTCGTGCGCGGTGACTCGGATGTTGGCATGTCGATTATTGTAGGGCATTTGAAACGCGATGCCAGCGCGCGGTAAGTCCCGCCTGCCGGGCGCGACCTGCGGTGCGGGTTGGCCTTGCGAGAGGGTCAGGTCCCATCCGGCAGATGGAACCTACTAATCCGCCCGTCGTGCAACGCGGTGGCGACCAGGGCCGCGTTGCAGCCGGCGGTGGCGATGGTTCGCAAGTCGTCGGGGCCGCGGACGCCGCCGCCGGTGGTCAATTCGATTTCAGGATAAGCCGCGCGCAGCCGGCGGCACAGGTCGAGCGTGGGGCAACCCTGGTCCACGCCGACGGCCGTTACATCCAGCACGATCACGCGCCGCACGCCGGCCGCGACGGCCTCCGCGACGAACCCTTCCGCTCCCCTTCCCTGCCACTCCGGCGCCGCCGTGCGCGGCTCGCCGTGCAGCAGGTCGAGACTGAAGATCGTTCGCTCCGGCCCAATCGCTGCGACAATTTCCGCCAGCGCGATTGGCCCGGCGAGCGACTCCAGCCCCGCGACGACGCCGGTGACTCCCGCCTCGTCCGCGAGCAACGCCAGTAGCCGTGCGGCACTGACTCGATCCGTCAAACCGGCATCAATCCACAACGTCGCTCCGGCTTGCAGCAACTCGCGATACGAATTCGCGTCTGGCAGCGCGCCGGCAATCGCATCGAGGTCGGCCACGTAGAATGTTGTGAGGCCCAGGCGGTCGATGAGCCCGCGCGCAATAGAGGCCGGCTCCGGATTAGCGCACAGCGGGCTCACCAAGGGCCGGTATGAGTCGCGTCGCCCGGCCACGGCATGCACCACCACGCCGCCGCGAAGGTCGACGGCGGGGAGGATGTGCATGGTTCAGCGTCCGATTTTTTCAGATTCAAGCAGTAATCATCGCGGCGATATTTTCACTGTGTTCTTGCCTGGTCCTGATGCGGGCACTGGCAAAGCCAGTGGCACACGGAAAAAGGCGAAAACCAGGGACGAGCGTGGGGGTGCTTCACGACCGCAACAGTATAGTACTCCTCACGCTCCGCGTGAGGGCCCGCATCACGCGGAGCGTGATGGGTACTAACTTCACTCCCGTTGCGGTTCCGTCAGCCGGCCGATGAACAAAATGCTGCCCGTGTGATTCTCACGAATCAAATACAGAAACGGGTGATCGGCCCGGAATATCGCCGGCGGTTTGGTCTCCAGGGCAGCGCCCGCCAGGGCGGTCCCGGTGGCGGCGGCGGCTTCGGTTCCTTCTTCGTTGACGTCGACAAACGCCTTATGGACGACATCTTGCAGATACAGCCCCTTCTTGCCGTCGATGCCGGAGAAGTCGGCGTCGCTGGTGAAGGCCTGGCTCATCCCCAGCTTCGACAACGTCGGCTTGAGGCGAAACTCGCTGGTGGCCTTGAACCGCGGCAGCGACAGGATCACTCGCCGCCACACCAGCCCTTCCAGCCACCCGGCCAGCGATTCCTTCGACAGCTTCTGTTCCAAATCGCCGAGCCCATCCACGCGGTCCGGCAACATGACGATCATCGACAGGTCCTGCCCCGCGTAGGGAAGCTCGACTGCTTGGAAGCTGGCTCCCTGCACGTAGTCGCAGTGTCGCGTCTGGTGCATCAAGGGGACGTCGACCTTGGTGCCGTCCAATTTCGTGAACGGCGCGTTCTGGGTCTTTTCTTTTTTGAACGGCTCTTGCCAGGCGCTCTTGAAGTAGATGGCGTTAGTCAGCACCAGGCGAGTGTCGGCCGTCAGCAGTCCCGGCTTGAGCAGGTCTTTGATCTTGTCGTTGGTGCGCTTTTCCACCCAGGAGTTGATCGTGCCGCGGGCAGCCTCCGCGTTCTGCTGGAAGTCGAGTTCCTGCAAGCCCGCTTCGTACGTGCCCGTGACGGTGCCGGTGAACTCGGCCAGCAGCGGCTGGCCCTTCTGCACCCACAGGGCGTTGGTGTCCCCCCGCGCGCCGGCGTACGTCATCGCCAGCGCCGTGGAGATGCTGTACGGCGAGCAAAACAAATTGCCCGGCTGGCTTTTGAGTTGGCCGTACAGGTCGAGGGCCAGATCGTTGCCGGCGGCTACCACCGGATCGTTTCCCTTGGGATCGTCGGCGGCCCGCAGGGGCGCCACCGTCGCCGCTGCGGCGAGCAAAATGGCTAAACTCGCGATCGTACGGATGAAGTTTTTTGGAATGCTGTACATCGTGAGGGCTCCGTGATGGCGGCTGCGTGACGCGACTGAAGTTTACCTCATGGGTTGGCTCATTGGCCAGATTAGGCCTCGCCCACGCATAACACGCCGATTGCAGCACCCCAGGCGATTGATAGCCTGGCTGTCGCCCTGATACATTGGCACGCAACCACGGTGGCGAGCGGCCGAGCGGCACCAGGGATCGGGCGGTTTGTTCGCGTTTCCACAGCTGATATTTCGCTGCCCACTTGCCGGAGGAATTGCGATGCCGCCAGATGAACTGCACTCGCCGGAGCAAAATCCGTTCGCGTCGCCGGCCGACGTTGCTCAAGCGACGGCGCTGGGGGACGTATTTGGCGACGATCCGGCCACGCGCGACCTGGCGTCGTTCGTCGGCCCGCGGGCGAAGTATTATCTGACTCACTGGGCCCGCCAGCAGCAGACGCAGGATCGCCGCGCGGGCTTCAATTGGGCCGCGTGCCTGCTGTCAGGCTTGTGGCTGCCGTATCGAAAGATGTACAAGATCACGGCCATCTTCTACGCGGTGATTATCGTCGAAACCTTTCTGGAGGACCTGGTGTTTGAGGTCGTCTTCAAGCGCAGCGTTCCTCAAGGAATTGGCAACGCGTTCGGCATCGCGGTGGCCGTGATTTGCGGCATGATGGGAAATGTGTGGTACTTGTCGCACGCCAAACGTCAAATCGCCGCGGTCGGAGACGACGTGCAAGGCGAAACGCGGGCCAGCATTCTGGCGCGGCGCGGCGGAACCAGCCTCGGAGCCGCGATCCTGGCGTTCGTGATGTTTCTGGGCGTGATGGTCCTCTACGGAGTTGTCGAGGCGCTCATTAGCGGTCCTGTGGCTGTGGGTGGGCCGGCGTTCATTCAGGAGTGACGACACGATGGGTAGAGGCTCCACTTAGCAACCCCAAGGAACTACGACGTGCCAAACCAAGTTGAAATCACACACACGATCCTGGCCGCCAAGCAGGCCAAGAACCTCACGTTTCAGGCCATTGCCGACGCCATCGGCCGGCATAAAATCTGGACCACCGCGGCGTTGCTTGGCCAAGGGGTGATGGACGC
>JAIOQB010000475.1 GCA_021413585.1 Planctomycetia bacterium | reverse complement strand
GTTGCGATTCCCGGACTTTCGCTTGGTTGGTACTGACACCCCCTCCGCCACAAAACATTTTAGCGTGATCCGATACCGCGTCACGCTGTGTCGGATCGTGGTCAGCGGCTCAGCGGCGGCGATCTTCACATCGCACATTTCCAGAACCTTGCCGGCCAGTTCACGCCGCACCGCCGCATCGTTTACCGCAGCGAGCGGAAAGCGGGGAAAGTCCCACAGGCCGCTCCATCGCTCGGCGCCGTCGCGGCGGAGCATCAACACGCGGCCGCGGCGACGCACCACCACCGCCGCTTCGCTGACCTCGGTCGGTGCAGCCTTCGTCTGTCGTGGCGGAATTACCTCCTGCAGGCCGGCCGCCGCCGTGGGGCACAAGCTGCGCAGCGGACATTCGTTGCACCGCGGCGCCCGCGGCAGGCAGACCAGGCTCCCCAATTCCATCAGCGCCTGATTGAACTCGCCCGCGTGGCGCTGCGGCAAGATGGCCGCCGCAAACCGCCACAGCAATTGCTGCCCTGCTGCGCGCGTCGGATCGCCCCGATACGCCAGCAGGCGAGCATACAGCCGCAGCGTGTTGGCCTCGACAATCGGTTGAGCCTGATCGAACGAGATCGACAGAATCGCGCCGGCCGTATATCGCCCAATCCCCGGCAGCCGACGAACCGCCGCTACATCCTCTGGAAACCGGCCCCCGTGGTCGCGCACAATCTGGCCCGCCGCCCGATGCAATTGCCGGGCACGGCGATAATACCCCAACCCTTCCCACAGCCGCAGCACGCGCTCCACATCCGCCGCCGCCAGGCTGTCGATCGTAGGCAGCGCCGCGACGAACCGCTCGAAATACGCCTCCACCGTGCGGACCTGCGTCTGCTGGAGCATGATCTCGCTCAGCCACACGCGATACGGATCGCGATTTTGCCGCCAG
Organism: Planctomycetia bacterium; assembly: GCA_021413585.1. Lineage (GTDB taxonomy): Bacteria > Planctomycetota > Planctomycetia > Pirellulales > UBA7805 > JAIOPX01. The sequence goes on along the minus strand of JAIOQB010000475.1, from coordinate 3,547 downwards.
GGCAACGGCCGGGCGGCGCGGCGAAACCACGTCCGCAGACGCGCCCGCAGCGCGCGCCGCCACTCGGGCGGCGGCATTTCCGGGGCGATCGCCGCCATATCGCCGAAGGACGAAGGAGTGCGGTTCTTGGTCTTCATGCGTCCGGTATACAGACTCTGGCTATTAATTGAATGCCGGTTCCGGTTGAAGGTACCATGGTATCCGGCGCGCTGGACAGGCCGCGCCGCGTCAGTTAAGTTGCCTGGATGTCCGGTTCACGAGATTTATCAGCGGTGGCAGGCGGCACGGTGGCACAAAAGCGCACGAACAAACCGGCCCGCATCAAGCGCAGCTCGATGGACGTCCGCGTCGAGAAGGTGCCCGGCGGCTCGGCGTGGCGGCTGCTCCATCCGCGCTGCGCGCTGGAGCGTGTCGAAGACCTGGAAGAGGTCCGCGCGATGCTCGAAGGGGGCGAGGCGGAAATCGCCACCGAGGAGCTGCGGTGGTTGCTCGGCGGCTGCCCTGACATGATCGCGGCACACCGGATTCTGGGGGACGTCTCGCTCGAAGCGGGCGATGTCGCGTTGGCCCGAGGGCATTACGGCCATGCCTACCGCGTCGGACTGGCCGCACTGAAGGCCGGGTCGAATCCCGCGCCGCTGCCGTATTCGATCGAAGCCAATCAGGATTTTTTGGCCTGCGCCCGTGGGCTGGTCACCTGCCTGCGGCAATTAGGCAAGCACGAGATGGAGGCCGAGGTGGCTGAAGTGCTGCTGCGCTGCGACCCGGCCGATCCGCTACAGGTTGAGGGGACCTGCTAAACCATGCCCTCAGCCAAGAAGCGTTGCCTGTGGCCTGGGGCCGACCCGTTGATGATCGAATACCACGATCGCGAATGGGGCGTGCCGGTGCATGACGACCAGAAACTTTTTGAGCATCTGATTCTCGACGGTGCCCAGGCGGGGCTGAGTTGGCGCACAATCCTCCACAAGCGGGCAGCGTATCGCGAGGCGTTCGCCAACTTCGACGTCGTCAAAGTAGCCCGCTTCACGCCCAGCAAAATTGAACGGCTGCTGCTGAACCCGGGTATCGTGCGGAACCGGCTGAAGGTGACCAGCGCCGTGCGCAACGCCAAAGCGTTTCTGAAAGTGCAGGACGAGTTTGACACATTCGACAAGTATCTATGGCAATTCGTCGGTGGCGGTCCCATTCACTATCGCCGCCAGGTGATGCGAGACATTCCAGCCACCAGCCCTGAGTCGGACGCGATGAGCAAAGACCTCAAGCGGCGCGGGTTCAACTTCGTCGGCAGCACGATCTGCTACGCCATGATGCAAGCCGCCGGGCTGGTCAACGACCACTTGGTGGATTGCTTCCGCCATCGAGACCTGGTCAAGCCGGGGAAGCGGCGGGGATAGCCGGTATTTTTTCACCACAGAGGCACGGAGAAAAATCCCAATGACTAAATTCCAATCTCCAATAACATGAGCTGCGCACGTTTTATTGGAGATTGGAATCTTGGTCATTGGTCATTTGCCTCTCTTCTCCGTGTCTCTGCGTACTCCGTGGTGAAAAATAATGCCTACCGCCCCGCCGTCGGCTCAACCAGCCGACCCGTTTTTGGGTCCAGGTGTGCCATGGCGGCGGTGAATTCCACGGGCACCTGGTCGCGCTGGGCGGCGGCGATTCTGGAGAAGCCCTGCTGCACTACGGCGCTCTTTAGCGCAGCGGCCGAATCGCGCCAGGTCTTGGTGCCCGGCTTTACTTCCGTGGCCAGCAGGACGTGAATTCCGAATTGGGTGACCACCGGCGGGCTCAGCCGGTCTTTGTCCAGGGCGAAGGCGGCCGCACTGATCGGCTCGGGCATCTGGCCGCGGCGGGTCAGAAAACCGATGTCGCCGCCATGCTCTTTGCTCGGCGCGATCGACTGCTTGGCCACCGCTTCCGCAAACGTCAGCTTGCCGTCGATGATCTGCTGCCGCAGCGCGGCCGCTTTGGTCGTAGCGGCGGCGAGCGAAGCGGCATCTGCCGGCTTGGGCAGTGGCAGCAGAATCTGGCTGACGCGGATTTCTGTGCCGTCGTAATCGCGGCGATGGCTGTCAAAATACTGCTGAAGCACTTTGGTCGTCACATGCCGATCGAGATAATCCTTCCAACTCAACCGCCAGTTGAGCTGGCTGCGGAGCGTGGCCTCGGTGATCCCCTTGGCCGCCAGTTGGGCCTTCAGCGAGGTGCCTCGCTGCTTGAGTTGACTTGCGGTCTGTTCAACTTGGGCATCGACCAGCTTGGGATCGACGGTCAGCTGGTGGGACTTGAGATACTCCAGCACCAGCCGCCGGTCGATCAACTGGGCCAGCATTTCCGCCTGCAGCCGGGGCTTCGCGTCGGGCTCCACTTTGCGGCCTTGCAGGACGGCGGCCAACTCCTCGGCCACTTCGCCGGCGTAGATCGGTTCGCCCGCCACCCGCGCGACAACCACGGGTGCGGCCTGTTCGGCCCGCGTTGGTGCTGCGACGATCACAGTCAGCAACGTGACAAGAAAGGTGGCTGCAAGAATTTTTGCTGTTCTTGGATAGTAGTTGGGCATCATGCACATCCACGCGGGCTCATGCCCACGGCTCGCCTTGTTAGGTTGGTCTCGCTGCTCCCCGCTCAATTTATGGCAGCTCAATGTTCTTCAGTTCAAACGGAATCGATTTCTCCACCAGGGCGGCCGGCGTGCGGTACACGAACGTGCAACCCTTGATATCGCCGGTGAGCGGAAAAATGTAGCTAATGCCGTACTCGTCCTCTTCCTGGCGGGTGGACTCGTAGCTGCCCGACTCGATCTTCTTCCCGTCCGACGTCTCTAGCCAGGTTTCATTGTCGTTGACCCAATCGAGCAGGTGCGATTGCAGGGCGCCGGCCGGATTGTCGAATTTCAATCGCAGGCCGATCTCCCAGCCATCGCCGTTGCGGGCCACCCGATCGACGCTGACCGTAACGCCCCCTTTTTTTTCGCGGGACTTAAAGCCGGCCGCCAGCGGCCCGCAGCGAAATGTTTCGTCCCGCCCCGGCACCAGCACGTTCAATCGGCCGCTGGCCTTTTGAATGACGTGGGCGGAACGCGCTGGCAAATCCGTATGCATGGTGAACCGCACGCCGCTGCCGCGGACTGTAATCGTCTCCACCCCTTCGCGCGCCGACTTCAACTCCCGGCCGTCGTCCAGCTTCACGGAAAGCGATTCACGAGGATAAGAGAGCGTAATTGGCGCCAATCGCGGCTCCCACGCCGCTTCGATGACGATCTGCATATCGCTGGCTTCCGGGTCGGCCAGACCCCGCCGCGACGTAACCATAATCGGTTCAAAGCGCAACGCCCCGCTGTAGTTCGCCCGCTTCGCCCGAGGGGTTTGCGGCGCCAATGGCGAGACTACCGCCAGGGCGTGCAACGGCTTCCCCTCGTCGGTGGCCGTGATGTCAACGGTCAGGCCGACCTGGTCGAGCACTTGATCGAGCACCTGCCAGAACGGGACGTCTTTCACGTCGAGCGTAACCGTCGGCTCGGCCGGCGCACCGCCGCCAGCGG
>JAIOQB010000474.1 GCA_021413585.1 Planctomycetia bacterium | reverse complement strand
CACTGTTGAACTCCTACGCCGGCCTGTCGGCCAGCATGATGGGCTTTGTGCTGGACAGTAAATTGCTGATTGTGGCTGGGGCGCTCGATGGCTCGTCGGGCTTGATCCTGTCGATCATCATGTGCAAGGCGATGAACCGCTCGTTCACCAACGTGCTCTTCGGCAAGATCGACGCCAGCACTTCCGCCTCGGCCGACAGCGTGTACGGCAACAAGGTGAAAAGCGCCAGTGCGGACGACGTGGCGATGGTGCTCAGCACGGCTCAAAGCGTGATCATCGTCCCCGGCTACGGCATGGCAGTGGCGCAGGCACAGCACGCCGTGCGCGACCTGATGACGATCCTCGAACAAAACGGCGCCAAGGTGGACTTTGCCATCCACCCGGTGGCGGGTCGCATGCCGGGCCACATGAACGTGCTGCTGGCGGAGGCGGACGTGCCGTACGACAAGCTGCACGAGATGGAGGCCATCAACCCCAGCTTCGCGCAGACCGACGTGGCGATCGTCATCGGCGCCAACGACGTGGTGAACCCTTCGGCCCGTAACGACCCTTCCAGCCCGATCGCGGGCATGCCAATCCTCGACGTGGACAAAGCCCGCACGGTGATCGTGGTTAAACGGAGCCTCAGCCCCGGCTTCGCCGGCATCCCCAACCCGCTGTTCGCGGCGGACAATTGCCTGATGTATTTTGCGGACGGGAAGAAGGCGATCTTGGATTTAATTGGGGCGTTGAAGGAGAATTAGCGACGTTGCTTCGCCCCAGCCTTCAACCTATGATTAGATCATGCCGACGGTGCTGAGAAGCGGTCCGTACCGGTTCTTTTTCTACGCGGGCGACCGCAATGAGCCGGTCCATGTGCATGTGGAACGGGACCAGTCGGAGGCTAAGTTCTGGCTCGAACCCGTTCGGCTCGAACATAGTCACGGCTTTGGTCGCGGTGAGATCAACGATATTCAACTGCTTGTAGTGGAGAATCAGCAATTGCTGATCGAAAGCTGGCATGAGTTCTTCGGTGATTAAAACCACGTTTCCGACTGTCCTCAGTGTGGACGTCACGGAAGATTCATTGGCCGCTGCGCTGGCGGACGGGCGGAGTGTCACCGTCCCCCTAGCTTGGTTCCCGCGACTGCTGCATGCCACGCCCGCCGAGCGGAACCACTGGCAATTGATCGGGATCGGCCAGGGAATCCATTGGCCCGACGTGGATGAGGATATCAGCGTCGAGAACCTGTTGACGGGCCAACCCTCGGGCGAGAGCGGCGATTCGTTTGCGAAGTGGCTGAAAGCGCGGGCAGCCCAAGGCTAATCGCGATTGTCTGGCTTGGCTGGCGCCGCTCTTGCCCGCTCGAATTCCGGCAAGTCTTGCCGATCGATCGCAAATGCATAAATGCGGCTCGGCTGCGTTGATTGAAAATCGTTGTCGCTGGTCAGCAGCAGCAGATGTCGGCCATCGGGCAGGTCCGGGCCAAAGCAGAGCCCTTCGAGCTTGCCGGGGCAGTTTGATCCTGCCAAGCCGAATCGCGGGTCGAGCATATCCAAAAACAACTTCTTCCGCACCGGCACGAATCGCGCCGACTTTTGATCGGCCGTGAGCGACGTGGCATTGAGTGACGGCGCACTGAGCGATTCAATCGCAGAAACATCGGTCGCTCCGCTGGTGTCGATCTGATAGAGCTTTTTCACCTTGGCCTTGGTTCCTTCCTTGCCATCGCGCTCGATCACCAGGAACTCGTGGCCGTTGATCGCCAGGATTTCGTTCAGTCCCAGCTTGGCCGAGTCGAGCGGATAAACGAACTCCCGCGTGCTGCCATGAACCAGATCGATTTCCAACAGCCGAACGGACGTGCCCTCGCGGCCGCCGTCCTGAATTAGCGGTGATTGCATCAGAGCCAGCAGCCGGCTGCCGTCGGACGTGATCGTCAATCCTTCCAGCCCACGGTTCGGCACGCGGCCGCGGCGGTTGCCCGCTTGTTCCTGATCGGGGTCGGCGGCCGGCGCGCGGGCCAGAAAACGATCGGGCACGTTGAGCGAGCGAAGCCGTTTTCCCTGGCGGTCGAACTCGTGGATACACGGGCCATATTCGTCGCTGATGAAATACGTCCTCCGTGGACCGACGCAGATTCCCTCCGGATCTAGCCGCAGCGCGGTGCCATTGTGCGATTTGCCCAGTGCCGTCAGGCTGCCGACGAACGGCTCAGCCGGGCCGTCGTGCAGGAGCGTGGTGGAAAGCAATTTCGTGGAGAGCACCTTGCCGCGCGGCTTCGGCTGGATTTCCATGACATGGACTCGGCAGTGATAGTCTGATTGCCCGTCGCCCGGCCCCCGATCGGATAGCAGCACATACCGTCCCTCGGCATCGACGGGGCAAATCGCCGACAAGCCCCCCAGCGTTTCGCCTGGCTTGCCGAGCCGATCCGGCGCGTCACCGGCAATCGTGACAAGGCCGAGGAGCGTCGTTTCGCCGTGAACCGTGGAGCCGGCCACAAGCAAGAGGGCCAACGACGTCAATAGCCGCATTGACGAGTGGCAGATGTGATTCATCGATATCCTCTTCAGACGAGTAACCATAGATGAACGACCGTGCATTTTTGACCGAAACCTGTTGTCATGATCCAAAAGCACTGGCAAAGCCAGTGGCACACGTAAGGAGCAAGGCAGGGACGAGTCACGCTGGTGGCGCAACCCTTGAGAAAAAGCCGAGGCATAACTAGCAACGATGTCCCTTGTCTACTCCGCCTCAATCCGAATCGGTGAGGTCTCACCCGGCTTGACCGTGCTGTGGATCGTCGACTTTTTCACATCGGCATATCGCCCCTCGAACTTGTCCGCCGCGTACTCCGTCTCGCCATCCTTTTCTCCCGCCGCCGGTTTGCAGATCAGCGTCACCACGTATTCCCCCGGCGGGGCGCCGTCGTTGGCCATGTACGAGGTGAGCGTGGCGGTCCCGTCGGGCCCCGTTTTGCCGTTGGGTAGCACCGGCCGCAGCGTCACCTTGTCGGGATCAATTGGATGCAGAATCACCTGGCAATCGGCCACTGGCGTCCCCTTTTGCAGCACCTGTACGGTCGTGGGCAGCGTGACTTGCTTCCGCTGGTCGTCCACTTTGCTGCAGCCGGAGAGGCCGACGTTGACAATGGCGAGCATCGCCAACAATCGAGCGCCGCGAGGTAATTGAAGGAATTGGTTCATGGGATGGCCTCAAGATACAGTGAGACGATTCGGGATAAGAACCTATTGAAGTTTTAATGACCAATGACCAAATCTCAATGACCAATGGGATGTGTGGTACTCTTTCATTGGTCATTGGTGCTTGGTCATTGGTCATTAAGGTCTTCACTATTCCGCCTTCACAACAAGGTGCCCCTCTAGTTCCCATAACTCTTCGGATCCAAATCTTCCTTCCCATCCCGCGTGACCAGATTCGCCAGCACGTCCAGGTTGATATTCTCGCGGAGCAGCATCACCGAGCCGTCGGCGAACGCCACGTTCGCTCCGCCGCCGTGGAAGCTGAACAGTTCGCTTTTGTTCGTGCAGTTCATCGGGCACGGGCCGAACGGGGCGTCAACCCACGGGGTCACGCCGGTCGGGTCGGGATAGTTTGAGCCCTTGAGCGAGATCGACATCGAATCGTCGTCCGCCCACATTCCTTTTCCGGTGAGGTTGAGCGGCCCGGTTCGTGTGGGGCTGAGCCAATGGTTGGGCCGACCCGCCATTTCGCCGATGATGATGGTTCGCGTGGTGCCGTCGGTGATCTGCCGCATGCTGACACGCTCGTCGACGTTGAGCACGCCGGGCACAAAATCTGGACTGGCCGGATTGATCGCCAGATGCGAAGGAAACATGCCCGCTCCCACCGCGTCTTTGTGCAGCCGCGAGATGGCCACGAAGTCGGACACGCCGCCGGAGATCGTGCCGGTCGCGTCGGTGACCAGCGGCCGCTTGTCGATTGGAGCCGAGGGACAGATGAACGTCGAAATCACCGTCTCGCGGGCGGCCTTGTTCTTCGGCTTGTCCCAATTGACGGTGCGGTCGTAGATGTCGGCCACCTGCCCCTGCTCGATGTACGGCAGCAGAAAGCTCAGCCAACTCGCCTTGGGCCCGCTGTCCTTCACGCGGCCGGGTGGATAGGTACGATTGCCGCTTTCAAACAACTGGCAGGCCAGCGCCACCTGCCGCAGCTTGCTCTGGCAACTGGTCCGCGCGGCGGCCGCGCGGGCCGACTGCAGGGCCGGCAGCAACATGGCGATCAGCACGCCGATGATCGCAATCACCACCAGCAACTCGACCAAAGTAAACCCCGCCGCCGTGCGTCGTGAGTGAAGCATCATGCACCCCCGTGAGAAAAGAATAGATGGCTGATAAGATGACGAGCAATGCGGGGATGCTATCAATTGAAAATAAAGGTCCGATGAATGAGTCGTGAATAGCGTGAAAAATCGTGCGGCGGGCGGTCACATTATTTTTCGGTGAGTTTTGGTTGCATGGACACGCGGCGCGGTGAGTAGTGAGTACGGAGTACTGAGTACCGTCCCGCCCCGTCCGTCTAGCTTGTCCGCCCGCCCCAAACCCGTACTTTCCCCCGCAATCTCTTGTCGTTTTACCTCGCAGCTAGTACGCTTCTTACAGCCTGGGCAAGGGCGTGTTGCGCGCCGCCCAAGGGCCGGAGCCTTACTGATGTCTGACTCACGGACGATTCAACTCACCTTTCCCGAACCGGACGTGGCCCTGCTCACGTTCGACTTGCCCGGCAAGGGGGCCAACATCCTCTCGCGCAGCGTGTTGGAGGAGTTCTACGAGCACCTGCAAGCCCTGGAGAAAAGGTTCGATCTGGCCGGGCTGGTGATCACCAGCGGCAAGCCCGATATCTTCATCGCCGGGGCCGACCTGCGCGAGTTCGCTGCGGCGCTCGACGCCGATCAGCCCCCGGCCGCGCTCCGCAAGCAGACCATCGAGATTTGTACGCAAGGGCAATCGCTGTTCGGCCTGCTGGCGAATCGGCCCTATGTCACGGTGGCCGCGATCCACGGCATCTCCGTCGGCGGCGGGGCCGAACTGGCAGTGTGGTGCGACCGCCGCGTGTTCAGCCATGCGGAGAGCACACAGTATGGCTTCCCCGAAGTAAAGCTGGGATTAATGCCCGGCTGGGGAGGGACCGCCCGGCTGCCGCGGCTGGTCGGCCTCGGCAACGCCGTAGAGATGATCAGCAGTGGCGAGTCGATCGACGCCAAGGCCGCCGGTCTGATGGGCCTGGCGATCGACGTTGCCGCCCCGGCCGAACTGGTCCCCGCCGCCATTCGCGTCGTACGTGCCGAGCAGCAAAGCGGCGACTGGCTGAAAGACCGCCAGCGCTGGACCGGTCCAATCGCCATCAGCGAAACCGAACTGGGTTTCCTCGGTGCCACCGCCAGCGGCTACATCCAGCAACACACGCACGGCCACTACCCGGCCCCGCTCTCGGCTTTGGAAGTGATGCTCGGCGGAGCCGGTGTCGACATCGCCACGGCGCTGAAGATGGAAGCCGACGCGATGTCCGATCTGTTCGGCTCGCCAGTCAATCGGGCCCTGATCAATGTTTTCTTTCTCACCGATCGCAACAAGCGCGACACGGGACTGGCGAAACCCGTTGCTCCCAAAACCATAGAAAGCGTCGCGGTCATCGGCGCCGGCATCATGGGCCAGGGGATCGCCGCGGCCAATGTCCGCCGCCGCATCCCGGCCACAATCACCGACGCCTCGCCAGAGGCTCTGCGCCGTGGCGTGGAAAAAGTGCTCGAAGAAGTGTCGTTCAACAAGACGATCAAAGGTCCCGACGCCAAGCGGGCATTCGAGTTCGGCCCACTGCTGACCCCCACCAGCACCGATGCGGAAGTTGCCCGCGCAAGTCTGGTGATTGAAGCGATTGTGGAACGGGAGGAGGTGAAGCGCGAGTTTTACTCCCGGCTGGAACCACTTCTGGCCCCCGACGCGATTCTGGCGTCAAACACTTCGACGATTCCGATCACGCAGTTGGCCGCCGGGCTGGCGCGGCCCGAGCGGTTCGTCGGCCTGCATTTCTTCAATCCGGTGCGCAAGATGCCGCTGGTCGAAGTGATCCGCGGCGAAAAAACCAGTGACGAGACGGTGGCCACGATGGTTGCCTACGCCAAGCGGCTCGGCAAATCGCCAATCGTCGTCGGCGACGGGCCCGGCTTCCTCGTCAACCGGTTGCTGCTGCCATACATGCACGAAGCGGTGCAACTGCTGGTCGAAGGGGTGCCGCTAAAGGCGATTGATAAGGCCGCCAAGGCATTCGGCATGCCGATGGGGCCGCTGGAGTTGTACGACATTGTCGGCCTCGACACCGCCATGCACGCCGGGGCGGTGATGCACTCTGCGTTTCCCGACCGCGTGAGCGACTCGCCCCTGCTGCGGGCACTCTACGGAGCAGGCCGCCTGGGCCAAAAGTCCGGCGCGGGCTTCTACTCTTACCGCAACAAAAAGAAACGGGCCGAACCCGATCCGACGCTCGACGAGTTCATCCGTCCCTTGCTTGGCGGCAAGTCGCAGCCTGAGAAGCTCAGCGGCGAGCAACTGACCGACCGGCTGTTTTTGCCGATGCTGCTGGAAGCCACCCGCGTGCTGGAAGAACATGTCGCCCGCGACGCCCGCGATGTTGATTTAGGGCTGATCTTCGGCATCGGATTCCCGCCGTTTCGCGGCGGCCTGCTGTTCTGGGCCGACACGCTCGGCGCGAGTGCGATCCTCAAGCGGCTGGAGCCGTATAAATCGTTAGGGGCCCGATACGCCCCAACCCCGATGCTGCTGGAAATGGCCCGGCGAGATGCCAAGTTTTACAAGTAGGCTGTCAGCTATCGGCTATCAGCCGTCGGCACGGAATGCTCATATTTTTAGCTGATAGCCGATAGCCAAAATCCCGGACTCACCCATGAACCACGCCGTTGTCATCGATTGTGTTCGTACGCCTATCGGCCGCGGGTCGGCCGAGAAGGGGGTGTTTCGCGATACGCGCAGCGACGATTTGGCGGTCGAGGTCATTCGGGCCCTCGTCTCGCGCACCGGCATTCACCCGCGCGAGATTGAGGACGTCGTGCTCGGCTGCACGCAGCAGCAGGGGGAGCAGGGCTTCAACGTCGCTCGCATGGCGGCGCTCATGGCAGGGTTGCCCGCCGAAAGCGGCGGGGCCACCGTCAACCGTCTCTGCGGCAGCAGCCTGCAGGCGCTCAATCAGGCAGCCCACGCCATCGCGGCCGGGGCCGAAGACGTGCAGATCGTCGGCGGGCTGGAGCACATGCAGCATATCCCGATGGACAAAGACCTGGACCTCAACTCCAAGCTGTTCGAGCATACCAGCAAGGGCGCCCTGATGATGGGCATCACTGCCGAGTTCCTCGCCCAGACGCAATCGATCTCGCGCCAAGAGCAAGACGCGTTCGCCCTGCGCAGCCACCTGCGGGCCGCCGCCGCCCACGCCGCGGGCGAGTTCAAAGCGGAAATCATCCCCACCTGGGGGCGCGACGAAGCGGGAAACCGCGCGCTGATCACCTTCGACCAGTGCGTCCGCCCAGACGCCAGCCTGGCCAGCCTCGCCGAGCTAAAACCCGCCTTCATGCCGGGTGTCGGCTCCGTCACCGCCGGCAACAGCTCGC
>JAIOQB010000473.1 GCA_021413585.1 Planctomycetia bacterium | reverse complement strand
CCGAGTGGGATCCCGACGAAGAGCTGCGCTCGATCCAAGCCGACATCGCCAGCCTGAACGAGGAAGCCGCCCGGCTGAGCATCGAAGTCCGCCCGCCTCCTTAAGAATTTTTGATTTAGGATTTAGGATTTCTGATTTGGGGCCAACAATTCAATTCTGACGAGGTTCTCTCGTCCAACAAGGGCTTTGTGCTGCGCTAACATCAGGCGCACACTATCTTCCCTGCGCCGCTGCCTTCTTCCTCTCCTTCCTTCGCGAACTTCTGTTCAAAGTTTTTTTGAACAGAAGGTCGCAAAGGCCGCGAAGGAAGCAAGTGCGGGCGATATCCGCCTCTCCTCCCTTTTGTGCTTTTTGTGCGCTTTCGTGGCCAAAAAATCTGTTCAACTTTGTTTGGCCACGAAAGCGCACAAAAGACACAAAAAAACAAAGGGTTGAAGCTGACGGAGGACGGATCGCGAGAACGCGAAAGAGCGAATGCATAACGCGCTTGCAAAATACGAGCCTTCTTCCTTGCCCTCCTTCGCGAACTTCGCGGCCTTCTGTTCAAATTTCTTCTGCTTCCTGCTCATTCTCAGGGCCGCTTTCCCGGCGGCCGGGGTCCATCATGTCCAACTTAACATCCGACGACGCTTTACCCTCGCTCGACGACTACCCACTCTCCGACGAAGATCTCCCCGATCCGGCCGCGCGGGGGCCCGGGTTGAGTTCGCGGTCGTTTCTGGCGCTGCTGGCCACGCAGTTTCTCGGCGTGCTCAACGACAACATGCTCCGCTGGCTGGTGATCGGCATCGGCAAGAAGCTGGTGCCGGACAACCCGTCGATGATCCTCTCCGTGGGTTTGGCGGTGTTCGTGCTGCCGTACCTGCTGCTGGCTTCGCATGCCGGCTACCTGGCGGACCGGTTCAGCAAGCGGCGCGTGATCGTGCTCTGCAAGTCGGCCGAGATCGCGGTCATGCTCGCGGCGATCATCGCGATCATGATCGGCAACATCTACGCCCTGTTTGTGGCCCTGCTGCTGGCCGGGATTCAAAGCGCCCTGTTCGCTCCGGCGAAGCTCGGCTCGATTCCGGAAATGCTGCGAGCCGATCGCATCTCCGCCGCCAACGGCGTGCTGGGGCTATGCACCGTGTCGGCCACGATCCTGGGTGCGGGGGCCGGCAGCCTGCTGTACATGGTCACCGGCCCGGTGGGGACGAACCACTTGTGGATTTCCGCCGCGGCGCTGCTGGGCATTGCGATTTTAGGAACACTGATCAGCCTAGCGATCGTGCCGCTAAAAAGTGCCAACCCTGCGGCAACGTTCCCCTGGCATCCGCTGCGGCAAACCTTTGTCGACTTGCGCGTGCTGGCATCGGACCGGGGGCTGATGCGCGTCGCGATGGGCATTGCGTTTTTTTGGACGCTCGGTTCCCTCTGCCAACTGAACATCGATCAGTTCGGCATGGAGGGAGGCATGCTCGGCCCCGGCAATCAGCCGAACCAGTTGCAGGTGGTGCCGCTGCTGGTTGCGCTGGTGTGCGGCGTGGGCTTGGGGAGCGTGCTGGCCGGCGTGTGGAGCGGCGGCAAGGTGGAGCTGGGCATCCTGCCGCTCGGCGCTGCCGGCATTGCCGTCAGCTCGATGTTGTTGTTCACGGTGGATGGCTCGCTCGTGACCGAGCAGCACACGTTCACCGCGCTGACCGGCTGGGCCTGCGCGTGGCTGTTCACGTTGGGCGTCAGCGCCGGGCTGTTCGACATCCCGCTGGAGGCTTATTTGCAACACCGCAGTCCCGCCGCGACGCGCGGCTCGGTGCTGGCGGCCAGCAATTTTCTGACGTTCTTTGGCACGACGCTGGCCGCCATCGCCTTCGCCCTGCTCAAGCCGCACATGAAAGCCCGCGAATTGTTTCTGCTGGCCGGGTTTCTCACGCTCCCCGTGTTCGTGTACGTGGTGTGGCTGCTGCCGCAGGCCACGATCCGGTTCGTGGTGTGGCTCTTGAGCCGCACTATATATAAGGTGCGGGTCTACGGCCGCGACAACCTGCCGGAGACGGGCGGAGCCCTGCTGGTGGCCAATCACCCGACGTGGCTGGACGGCATCTTGCTGCTGCTGGTTTCGTCCCGGCCCGTGCGGATGATTGCCTGGGGGCCGAACGTCACGGCGTGGTGGAGCCGCTGGATCTGCGGCCTGATGGGTGTGATCCCGATCGGCCCGGGGCCGAAATCGATTCGCGACGCGCTCGACACCGCGCGGCAGGCGGTGCGGGATGGCGAGCTGGTGTGCATCTTCGCCGAAGGGACGATCAGCCGCGACGGTTTTTTGCAGGAGTTCCGCCCCGGGTTGATGCGGATCATCGGCGGCACCGGCGCGCCGGTGGTTCCGGTCTACCTGGATGAGCTATGGGGGAGTATCTTCTCCTACAGCGGCGGCCGGGCGTTTTGGAAATGGCCCCGCCAGTGGCCGTACCCTGTGTCGATTTTGTTCGGCCGGCCGATCGCGCAGCCGGAAGACGTGACCCAAGTCCGCCGCGCGGTCGAGCTGCTGGGCATTGAAGCGATAGAACTCCGCAAAGAGCGCACTATGAACTTGCCGAAGGCGTTTTTGAAAGCCTGTCGCCGCGCCGGCGGCCGGTCGAAAGTGGCCGATTCCACCGGGGCCAATTTGAGTGGCCGGAACCTGCTGATGCGGACGTTGATCCTGCGGCGCGTGTTGCGGCGCGAACTGGCGAAGGGGGCCTCCCAATCCTCAATCCTCCCGTCCCCCGGCCAATACGTCGGCGTCCTGCTGCCACCGTGCGCCGCCGCGGTGGTCGTCAACGCGGCGCTGCCGCTGATGGGGCGAGTCACCGTAAACTTAAATTACACGCTCTCGACCGACGTGCTGAATTACTGCATTCGCACCTGCAACATCACGCACGTCGTCACCAGCCGGCGGTTCATGGAGAAGATGGATCTGAAGGTTGATGCGGAGTTGATCTACCTTGAAGACGTGCCGGCGATGGTCACACTGGGCGACAAGATCGCGGCGTCGCTTGGGGCATACGTCATGCCACTGCCGGTGCTGACCCGCGCACTCGGCGTGCAGCATTGCGATCCAGAAGCGGTGTTCACGGTGATCTTCACCTCCGGCTCGACCGGCGAGCCCAAGGGGGTGCTGCTGACGGTGAAGAACGTCAGCACGAACGTGGCCGCGGTCGATCAGGTGGTTCACTTGCGCAGCGACGACGTGGTGCTCGGCATCCTGCCGTTCTTTCATTCGTTCGGGTTCACGATCACGCTCTGGACAGTGCTCACGCTCGATCTCAAGGGCATCTACCACGTCAGCCCGCTGGAGCCGCGCCCCATCGGCAAGCTGTGCCGCGAGCATGGGGCCACCGTCGTGCTGTCCACACCGACGTTCCTGCGAGGGTTCATCCGCCGCGTCGAGCCGGAAGATCTGCGGGCGGTCGAAGTGGTGGTCACTGGAGCGGAGCGATTGCCCAACGAGCTGGCGGATGCGTTTGAGCAGAAGTTCGGCGTTCGGCCCGTCGAAGGCTATGGCACCACGGAGCTGTCGCCGCTGGTGGCGGTGAACATCCCGCCGCGCCGGGCGGTCGGCGATCCGGCGGCCGGCATCAAGAGCGGCACCGTGGGGCGGACCGTCCCGCACGTGATGGCGAAAATCATCGAGCCCGAGACGGGCGCCGACCTGGGCATCGACCAACCCGGCATGTTGCTCATCAAAGGCCCCAACGTGATGCGCGGCTACCTCGGCCGCCCCGACCTGACGGCCGAAGCGATCCGCGACGGCTGGTACGTGACCGGCGATATCGCCAAGCTCGACTCGGCCGGCTTCATCGAAATCACCGGCCGGCAAAGCCGATTTTCCAAGATCGGCGGCGAGATGGTGCCGCACCTGGGCGTGGAAGAAGCACTCGGCCGCCTGCTTGCCCCGGCCGGCGCCGACGCCGCGGCGGAAGAAGCCGAGCATCCGCACGTGGCGGTCACCGCCGTGCCCGACGAACGCAAAGGCGAGCGGCTGGTGGTGCTGCACACGAAACTCGACAAGTCGCCGGCCGATCTGTGCCGCTCCCTAAGCGCCGCCGGGCTCCCCTCGATCTGGGTCCCTTCGCCCGACAGCTTTATCGAAGTTGAAGCGCTGCCGCTGTTGGGAACCGGTAAGCTGGATCTGAAGCGGCTCAAAGAAATTGCGTTGGAGCACGGGGCAAAGTAGAAATCATCAAAGGTCCCTCACGTGAGACTTTTCGCGTGGGTGCCAAGGGCAACTTGCTGCCCTTGGTCACTTCAGCAAATGCCCATGGCTCACAAGTGTCCAAGTTGACGCCTTCGTGCACCGCGGTACCCCAACGGGGTACGATCTCAAAGCCCAGGGTAAGCGGCCACGGCGGCGCAGCCGCGTGGTCCGCGCCACCCTGGGTAACGTGCCCTAAAAATTCTTCGTCAACCCCAACGGGGTTGGATCAAGGAGAAACCCATGCCCCAAGCGCTGGCCCAGATCTACCTCCATCTCGTGTTTTCGACGAAAGGCCGCCGGCCTTTTTTGCAGGACAACGACATTCGCGACGAAGTGCATAAATATCTCGGCGGCACTTGCAACAATCTGGATTGCCCCGTATTGCAAGTAGGCGGCGTGGCGGACCACGTTCACATTTTATGTCGGTTTGGTCGGACAATTTCCGTCGCCGATTTGATTAAGGAACTAAAAGGCGAATCGTCGCAAAAGATCAAAACCTTGGGCCCGAATCTTGGGGAATTCTATTGGCAGAATGGATATGGGGCATTTTCGGTCAGCCCAAGTCACATCGAGGAGCTGCGCTCGTATATTCGCAATCAGGAGGAACACCACCGCACCGAAACCTTTCAGGACGAGTTTCGGCGGTTGTTGACGAAACATGGAATCAAATGGGATGAGCGTTACGTGTGGGATTGACTTGATCCAACCCCGTTGGGGTTGACGACGATTTCAAGAGGGCCTGTTACCCAGGGTGGCGCGAAATCGCGGCTGCGCCGCGTTCCGCTTACCCTGGGCTTTGAGATCAAACCCCGTTGGGGTTTTGTCCAAGGCAAAGGGCAGCTCCACCATTGGTCATTGGGATTTGGTCACTAAGCTTTGCCAGCACACGCACCCCCGCCTGCGCCAGCACCGCTGTGCTTCTCCCCGCCGGTCAACTTTGATTGACCCGCAAGGCTTGCCCGAGCCGAATTATCACCAACGGACTTGTTTTGGTGACAGCGGCACGGGGAGCACTATGGAACCATATCAGAGCCGGCAGCCGCGACTTCTCGGCACCACGCCTCTCGGCACGGCCCGCGCTTTCATCGCCGGCCTGGCGGTGTTGGCCGTGGTGTTGGTGGGCCGGATCGCGATGGCATCGCTGGCAGTGACGCATGCGGCCGAGCCGAAGAGCGGCACCACCAGCCGCGCGGCCCGCATGGACGCCGTGCGGCTGATCCCGTTCGACAAGCTCGACGCCGACGCCCGCGCGAAGGCCACCGCGGTGACCAAGGCCAACAGCCTGTTCCGCCGCCTGCCGGTCGAGACGATCGATTGCGATCCCAAGCTCTATCTGTATCTGGTCCGCAATCCGGAAGTCGTCGTCAGCATCTGGCAACTGATGGG
>JAIOQB010000390.1 GCA_021413585.1 Planctomycetia bacterium | reverse complement strand
ACTGGATACCGCGCTAGCAACCCGTCCCAATCTGCCGCTGAAATCAGCATATCAAATCGCTTCTCCTCGGTCTCACGCAGCGCCGCCAAATCCACTTGGATATTTAGAGGGGTTCCCGCCTGAATGACTTTGCGAGTAGGGAGCCCTTCAAGGACCTTGTTCCAGGCAGAACGCAGCACCGCGCTTGCAACAAGATGGTCACGCTGAGCTTTTGCCTCAGCGATGGCGTTGCTGATTGCCGTTTGCGCTAGCGTACTCGCATTGCTTCCGGTAACTGCAGCTTGCCTCTCTGCGAGGCGCACAATGATTTTGGGATGATAGTATAACGACTCCACGGAATAGTGCGAAAGCGCCCAAACGCCGACCTCCCTTAGACGCGCCACGTCATCATCGCTGCGTTGATCGTTATCAACGATGCCCCACGCAGTAACCCAATGAATGTCGCGAACTCCGCGCAGGCCGCGCAC
Organism: Planctomycetia bacterium; assembly: GCA_021413585.1. Classification (GTDB taxonomy): domain Bacteria; phylum Planctomycetota; class Planctomycetia; order Pirellulales; family UBA7805; genus JAIOPX01. The sequence continues at coordinate 12,856 of JAIOQB010000390.1, read as the reverse complement.
CGCATGCTCCACATCGCGACATCCGTCTTTGGGAACGACCGAAACCTGCGGAAAAAGAAGGCTATAGAGCGGTGCGTCGAGACTTTGCGCCGTGCCCTCCACGAAAAGCATCTTCCTGCGTGCTCCAAGAATATCACCTTTTAAGTCGTCGTCTATGGCCACCCCAGGCGCCAACATATCAACAGTCCACGCCTGCACGACTTGACCTTGATACTCGCAACCCCGCACCAGCAACGTGTGTGCCTTCGGTGTATCCAGTGGCAGCATTGGTTCATGCGTTGAGACGATAAAGGCGCAATCGTTGCGGCGCTCGAAAAGAAGCTTCAGAAGGGGAGAAATAATTGACCGATGAAGATGACGCTCCGGTTCGTCGATCAGAATCAAAGTCCCGGGCTTCGTCGTGAGAACTTCGGCTGCAATCAGAAAGGCATTCCGCTCGCCGTCGGAAAGTTCTGCAACACTAAAGCCGTTGCCTCCATTCTTGCGAGCGACTATTTTCTGCCCTTCCTCAACGCTAATTTCAATAGGAAGATTTGACAGCCGCATAAGTTCATTTATGACCTGGATCGGGGACGGACTCTGCGCTTCCTTTTGCGCCGCCTCGATGCGGTCTGCTCTTACGAGGGCGGCAATCTTTCGTTCCTGCATTGTGTCGGAATCGATCAGATCGTAAATCGCCATATTGGCGCGGCCACCCGCGTTCCATTCGCGATACCGCGCCTCCGGCTGCACGTCCTGCGAGCGAATATTGCTTTCGATGTCCTGGCGATTGCGGGGAGTCATATCTAGCGTGTTCGACTCGAACCATGTCTGGCGATGCGCTGAAATGCGTTTCGCGATTTTTTGGTGTTGGCGGAATAGCTGGGAGACGAGACTCGATTTACCGGTGCCGTTGGCACCCAGCATGTAAAGCACGTCGCCAGCACCCAGGCCGAAGACAACCGGCTCGCCCGATGCACTTGGAATGTTGAATTGGAATTGATTTGTCATATGTTCGATGATAGCTGACGAGGCGAAATCAGACGATACGGTAGCCAGACCGGGCCTTGTACTCTAGTTCAAGGGCCGCTCTGCCATAGCTTTTCTGGTCGTTCCTTGCCGCCCTCAGAAAGGCGGTAGAGCACGCTTGCTAGTTGGCTGAAAAGTTCTAACCGTGTCCTGTCGCCCTGACACCGAGGGGACGTTCCGCTGAAGAGTGGGATGTCCCCTATTTCGTCCTCACGCCAGAATGATGTGAAGGAATGGCCAACGATCAAGCACCAACGAGCAATGAATGAGCCACGCAGGTGTTTCTTGGTCATTGGTCATTCTCCTACCGGCTCGTAGCAAAGCAACACGCTCCCATTCCCAAACGTGCGGGTCTTGGTTAGCTTCAGGCTGAGCTTCGCCTGGATGCCGTCGAACAGGGGTTTCCCTTGGCCCAGCGCCAGTGGGTTGATCACCAGTTGGTACTCATCGATCAAGCCCGCTTCGGCCAATTGGGCCACGATGCTGCCGCTTCCTAATATGGCCATGCCGGGGCCGGGCTCGCTCTTGAGCTGGCGGACTTCTGCCACCAGGTTGTCTTTCACGAGCGTTGTATTTGCCCACGACGCTTCATCGAGCGTGCGGGAAAACACCACCTTCGGCATCCAGTTCATTCTTTCCGCCACAATCGGATTCATTTGCTGCGCCATTGGCGTCGGCCAGAAGCTGGCCATCATTTCGTACGTGATCCGGCCGAACAGCAACATTCCGCCGCCGGAGGCGTTGCCGGCAACGAACTCGTTCCACTCCGTGTCGCGGCTATCTTTGTGAGCCCAACTGATATCCCCCGCGGGGCCGGCGAAGAAGCCATTGAGCGTCAGTTGTGTGAATGCGACCAGTTTTCGCATCGGTAAATGCCCTGTTCAGTTGCAGTCGGAAAGTTCGCGTGCGTTGGCGATACGTCCAAGCTCCCAGTGGCCATGATAGCAAAATGCCGCTGTACGGCGCTGCGGGACGCTGCTGGACAATGGCCGCCAGCATAACGACAATAACGGAAATTGACTGTGCAAACATGCCCGATGCCAAGGAGGCCCTGACCATGAATAGGAAGTGGTGGATCGCAATCGCGGTATCAGTAGCGATGCTGATCGCGACGGCAGCGCTGGGCGTGAGGTATTGGCCCGCGCATGAGAGCCCCCGCTTGACGGAGGTCAAGCAGCTTCAAACCGCGATGCAGCAGAAGCTGTTCACTCCGGGTGAAGAGAGCAAGCAAACTTCTCCGGACGAGCGCCGGGCAATGTTCGAGAAGTTGCACGAGAAGATGGAGGCGCTGCCGGAAGCGGAGCGCAAGCAGGCCGCGCAAGCGATGCAGCAGGGTTTCATGCAGCAGATGCAGGTGAAGATGGACAAGTTCTTTGCCATGTCACCGGCGGAGCAATCGGCGGCGCTCGATAAAGACATCGACGAGCAAGAGGCCCGCCGCAAAGCGTGGGGAGGCATGCCCTTTCCTCCGCCGCCGGGTGGTCAAGCGGCAAAACCGGGCCCGCCAACATCGGCCGCGGCGAACGGAGACGCCAAAGAAAACGCACAGCCAGCCAATCGTCCGCCCGGCCCGGGCCCTGGGCGCTGGCCGGAAATGGACGCTCAGCAGCGAAAGCAAATGCAGCGCCAGATGCTGGACAACACGACTCCCGAGTTCCGCGCCAAGATGACGCAGTACATCCGCCAGGTGGAAGAGCGGCGGCAAGCACGCGGCTTGCCGACATTCAGGCCGTTTTAGGTAGACCCGTCGCCAATGCTTTGAACATCGCTTAGTTTCCAGCAATGAACCAAGGTCTCAAATGAACAAATGCTGGATCTGCGCGGCGGTTGGTTTGTTCCTCTTCTTTGGCGATCTGGCCGGCGCTGCGGAAACGGCTCACGCCAATCGAGTGGTTGAAATCACGTTGACCTCAAAGAAGGTCTACGACAACCCATATCAAGACGTATCGCTCGATGCCGTGTTCACCGGCCCAGGCGACCAAAAGTTTCGCCTGCCGGCGTTCTGGGCCGGCGGAAATCGCTGGTGTTTTCGGTACTCTTCGACCCTGCCGGGCAAAGTGACATGGCGCACCGACTGCTCTGACGTGGCCAACGCCGAACTTCATGCCGCCACCGGCACGATCGACGTTACCGAAGCGAAAGACGAAAACCCGCTGTACCAGCATGGCCCCATCCGCGTGGCCAAGGATCGGCGGCACTTCGAGCATGCCGACGGCACGCCGTTCTTCTGGCTCGGCGACACTTGGTGGAAAGGGCTCTGCGGCCGCATCGAGTGGGACGGATTTCAAAAACTCACGGCTGATCGCAAGGCCAAGGGTTTCACCGTCGTTCAAATCGTGGCGGGCCCTTATCCGGATGAACGGCCGTTCGATCCGCGCTGGGCGAACGAAGGGGGGATGCCTTACGAAAAGGACTACGTGCGGGTCAATCCGGCGTACTTCGATTACGCCGACCGCCGGATTCAGCACTTGGCCGACGCGGGCATCGCGCCGGCGATTGTCGGCGGCTGGGGGTGGCACATGCCCAAGGTTGGCGTCGAGAAGTTCAATCGCCACTGGCGATATTTGATTGCCCGATACGGTGCATATCCGGTGATTTGGATTGTGGGGGGCGAAGCGGGAGGCCAGCCCTGGACCGACGTGGCCCGCTATGTTCGCAAGACGGATCCGTTCCATCGCCTGGCCACGGTCCATCCGTATCAATCCGCACGTCGATCGCTGACCGACGAATCGGTGATCGATTTCGACATGCTGCAAACGGGGCACAACGATTGGGGAACCGCCTGGGGAAACGCTCCGGGAGCCGAACTTTCGCTGATGGCCAGCACAGTTTCCAAAGTGACGGCCGCCTACTCCAAGACGCCGCCGATGCCCGTGCTGGTCGGCGAGGTGGGTTACGAGGGGCACATGATGGGGAACCGTCAGGAGACGCAGCGGTTTACGTTCTGGGCCTCGATGCTCAACGGCGCAGCGGGCCACACCTACGGCGCCGGCGGCATCTGGCAGATGAACTCAGACACCGTGCGCGGCGCCGAGTATGAGTTCACCCCCTGGTCGGAAGCGATGAACCTGCCCGGCTCCGGCCAGCTTGGGTTGGCCAAAAAAATCTTGCAGGAATACCCTTGGTGGCGGTTCGAGCCGCATCCGGAATGGGTCGATCCGCACGGCACCACGCTGCTCGAGCCGCACGACAAATGGTACGATGAGCAGAAGGAATGGAAAACCCGTGGCGGACGCTTTGACCTTCCGTTTGCGGCCGGAATTCCGGGCGAAGTGCGGATCGTCTATATCCCCGGCAACCACTTCTACAACTGGAAGCCGCCGGCGGTCAAAGGCCTGGAACCCGACGCGTCGTATCACGCGTTCTATCTCGATCCGGTTTCGGGCAAGCGGTTCGCGCTGGGCAATCTGATTCGCCCCGCGATGCAGCAGGAACTCTCGACGGTTGAGCCCCCAACAGGTTCCAAGGCGGAACGGCCGCTGGTGTTGAACGAGAATCCCAACCTCTTTCCCGCGGTTCAAGTTCCAGCAGTCACGCCGCTAGAGGGGGACACGTACAAGCCGCCCCGGTTGCCCGCGCCGCAGGATTGGCTTCTGGTGCTGGAGCGGCTGCGGCCAGCGGGCAAGTCACAATGATCGGTTGCCTGCTTACGGCTGCGTCGATACAACAGATACAACGGTCCGCCCGCACACATGCGATGCCGTGGCTTGCCGCATGTAAGCGCTGGCCGCCTGGTCGAAGGAAAACACTTCGTCGATGACAGGCCGCAGTTGGCCAGTTTCCAAAATCGCGGCGATGTCACGGAGTTGCGCCCCTTTGGGCACGACGATAAAAAACGCCTGCTTGGTGCGTTCGTCGATGCCGGTTCCATCGGCCGATTCTCCCGATGCGGCGATGGTGACGAGTCGCCCGCCGGGGGCCAGCACGTTCCACGATCGGGCCAACGTGTCGCCGCCGACGCAGTCGAAAATCACGTCGACGCCGTGGAAGTCGAAACTGTGAACCACGTCCTCAAACCGCTGGGTACGGTAATCGATCACCCGCTCCGCGCCGAGTTGCAACAGAATTTCCTGGTGGCGTGCGGAAGCGGTGGTTGTCACTTTCGCGCCTCGCCAGTGGGCAAGCTGAATCGCGATCACGCCAACGGCCCCCGCTCCGCCATGTATCAGCACGTGCTCGCCCGGCTGAAGCTTGGCCCGCTCAAACAATCCTTGCCAAGCGGTGAGCGCGGCGATGGGGAGCGACGCAGCTTCAACATGCGACAGAAGGGCCGGCTTGGGGGCGATCATGGCAGGCGTCGTGCGGCAGAACTCGGCGGTCGCCCCGTCGGCATACCAGTCGTTCATGCCGAACACTTCCTGGCCGACGTGGAAGCCGCATCCTGGGTCGGCTTCAACCACAACGCCGGAGAAATCGTGGCCTGGAATAGCCAGATGGCGAGCGGCGCCGTCTCGCGTGTGCGTCGTCGGATACCACAACAATTCGGATGGCGTGACGCCGACCGCGTGAACGCGAACTAGCAATTCGCCGGGGCCGGGATGCGGCGCAGGCACATCCGCTTGAACAAGCGACAGCGCCGGCGATGTGTCGTCAAATTGCCAGGCTTTCATACACTTTGAGTTTCCTACGCCCGACCAGCGATGTGCGTCCCTTGTGCCGCGGAAGTGACGAACAGCGTAGGCTCGATGCCCGTTCGTGCGCGATATTCGCGCCGCAGCTTGTCGGCAATTCGGTCGGCCGAATCGGCTTTGACCAGCGACACCGTGCAACCGCCAAACCCGCCCCCCGTCATCCGACTGCCGAACACGCCCCTTGCCTCGCCGATGTTTTTGGCCGCTTCCACCAGCACGTCGATTTCCGGGCAGCTTATTTCAAAATCGTCGCGCATGGAGACATGACTTTCGTACATCAACTGGCCGGCGGTCGTCCAGTTGCGCCGGGCAATCGCCTCGGCGGCGGCGAGCGTGCGATCGTTTTCGGTGATCACGTGCCGGGCGCGGCGAAAGATCGTCGGATTCAATTGCTTAGCCGCCGCATCGAGCTGCGGGAGGCTGGCGTCTCGCAGTGCGACAATGCCCAAGGCAGATGCCGCCGCGTGGCAATCGGCCCGTCGGCTAGCGTATTCGCCGTCGCACAGCGCATGCTTCACATTGGAATTGGCGATCAGCACGACGACCGACGGATCGTCCATCGCGACCTGCCTGGTTTCTCCAGTGCGGCAATCGAGCAGCAGAGCATGGCCAAGAGTCGCGCAGACACTGATTGCCTGGTCCATGATGCCGCACGGCATGCCCGCGTATTGATGCTCGGCTTGCTGGCAGAGCCGCGCTTTTGCCATCGGGTCGAGCGTCTGTCCTGCTATCGCTTCGGCCAGCGTCGCGGTGGCGACTTCCAATGCGGCGCTGGAGGACAACCCGGCGCCTAGCGGCACGTCGGAGTCGATCCAAACATCGAGCGGTCCGACGTGCAGGCCGCTGTCCGCGCATAAGGCCAACGTGCCAAGGACGTAGCGGGCCCAGGGAGGAGATGGATGACTTAGGATTTCTGATTTCTGATTTGGGGAGGACGTGAGCAGAGCCGCAAAAATAGATTCCTCGGGCATTTGCGCGCTCGCCAGGCGGATGGTGCTTTCCTCCGACCTGGCGGCGGCGATGGCGGTGTAGCGGTCGATCGCCATCGGCAGCACGAAGCCGTCGTTGTAGTCGGTGTGCTCGCCGATCAGATTCACGCGGCCAGGAGCAAAGGCAATCCAGGTGGCAGCGCGACCGAAGCGGTTGGCAAAACCGTGGGCTGCCCGCGTGGCGGCGGCTTCGGGGCCCCATTCGTGCGAAATGGCGGATTGATTTGCGGAGGAGGTTGGCATCGGATGGCGAGATAAAGCGGCGGCGAGGCGAATACTCGGGTTGGTCGCTGCATTCTCTATTGGCAGCGGCTGGCAAGCAAGGTGGCGGCGACTACGCGGCCCGCTTGAGCCATTCGCGCAGCAGCGTGCGGCGGACGGGGCCCGTGTGGGGAGCGGCCTGTGCGAGCAGCTTCGCCGAAAGCAGGTGGCGGTCGATCCAGTGCGACGTCTTGCGCCCCAGCCGGCCGCGTATGTCCTTGGCCGCAGTATCCTTAAACAAACGGGCCACCATCGCCACGCCAACGTCCACCGCGGCCCCGGTTCCCGACAGGGCCACCAAATCAACAAGTTCCGCTGAATCCCCTTGCGCTACGACAACGCGGCAGGCTTCTCGGACATCGCACAATAACAGCAGCCGGTCGAACTGATGCCCGAATGCTCCATGGACGGCGGCGATCACAAGCCGGGCGGCTGGTGTGAACGGAGGCCGTGTGTCGCTGGGGGACCAGTTCAACTGAACGAGATCGTGATATCCGACCGAAGCCCGGCCGCGCAGCGAGGGGCTGCGGATCAGGTTCCAGTGCAGCTCGCAGGAGATCTCGGGCCGCTGGCGGTGTTGCCAGGTTTGCTCGCCATATTGCTCGGCCGTGTAGCGGCTGTTGGGGCCAGTCTCAGTGGCGTCGTAGCCCAGTGATTCCAAAATCGCGCCGGCCTGTTGCCAGTGTTCTTTTAGCAGCAGAAGATCGATATCGCGCGTTGGGCGCAGCACCGGCTGCGGATATAAATAATCGGCAAAATCTGTCCCCTTGATCGTCACGGCCGGCACGCCGGCGTCCCACATGGCGTCCAGCAATCGCTTTTCAAATTGTCGCAGCCACATCGACTTGACCAGATCGGCCCGCCAACGACGCTCGGCCAATTGCCATGCGTCCGGCGGCACCAACGACCGATGCGGAGCCAGATTCTGCATCACAATGCCCAGCACGCCATGCGCGCTGGCCATTTCCAACAATTGCAACCACCTGCCGCGTGTTCGCGGCAGCGTGGCCGGATCGTCCAGCGCGCAGCGCGGATCGCAAAGCAGCAGCAGCAGGGCGACGGTGCGTTTGGCGGCGGTCATGCGAGTTGATTGCGGAAGCCGGAAAGTGTAACTGTGTGTCGGGCCGTGCTGCGCCGCTGACGCTTTGGGCTCTTCTTGAGCTGGTCAGGCGGCGTTGCGTTGCCGATCCAGGTGCGCTTTGATGACGGACAGGTAATCCTTTTGCGACTCCCGCAGGCGAATCCCCGAATTGTTGGCATGGATGCGCCGCCGCAGCACGACGCCGTGCAGGCTGTGCTCCTTCAGCCCCAGCGCCTTGGCCCGCGAATGCCAGTCGATGAACTCGCCGACGCGCAGCTCTGTATTGAACCAGCCGACCTGGAGAAACGTGGTGCGACGAAGCAGCATGGCGCCGGCCGTGTACGCCCCGCTTAACGGCGGCGGCTGCTGGCCCGCCGGTGCGGCAGCCGAAGCATCAAAAAACTGCTCGACCTGGCCGGCCACGATATCCACATGCGGCATCCGGGCGAGGGTATCAACCTGCCGCGAAATCTTGTCGGGTGCCCATTCGTCGTCGGCGTCGAGAAACGCCAGCAGCGACCCGCGAGCCGCCTTAACGCCGGCATTCCGCGCGGCGGCGATGCCCAGGTTGGCCTGCCGCAGGCAACGGACGTTCGGAAACCGGCTGGCTACTTCGCCCGATCCGTCGGTCGAGCCATCGTCGATCACAATGATGTCCAGCCGCGAGTAGCCCTGGCGGCAGACGCTTTGAATTGCGTCACCCAGGAACGACTTGGCATTGAACACCGGAATCACCACGCTCAGCAACTCTTGCGTATACATCAAGTCAATCGCTCCGATCGTTACTCAAATGAATGAATCGTAGAAATGATATTCAGGACGCAACTTCGTAACGCCCGTTACCCGGCTTTGCGCAATGCTGCGGTCCCGTCCGCGGTCGAACGATTCGCCCTGTGCCGCTCAATCGAGCGCCGCAGCGCGGTCATTACATTCAATTCGTGAAACGTCTTGCCGTCGGTCAGGCTGCCGGCGCGTCGGCGGTAAATCATTACCGGCTCGGCAATTTGCACATGTGCGGCCTGTTTGTGCCGGGCGGTGGCAATCCAGTCGAGGTCTTCGCCCATTCGCATCGCCGGGTCGAATCGACCGACTTGCTCGAAAGCTGCCCGCCGATATAGTCCGGCGCCGATCAGGAACGCGTTGAGCCTCTCGTGAAGCTGTTCGATTTGCTGGTCGGGTGGAGAATGCGCGGAGTGATCCGCGCCCGACGCAGTCGCCGACTCGTGCAGGCGGATCACGTCCACAGTTCCAAAGACAAAACGCAGGCTCGGGTCGGCCAGCAGCGGCGGCAGCAGCCGCTCGAAGTGATCGGCGGTCCATAAGTCGTCCGCGTCGATGAACGCCAGCAGGTCGGCGCTGGCCATGTCGATGCCCGCGTTGCGGGCGGCGGACGGACCGGCATTGGATTGATACCGGTAGCGGACGTCGGGCCACTGCCGGGCCAATTCGGGCGTGCCATCGGTTGAGCCGTCGTCAACGACAATGATCTCCAACGGGCTGTATCCCGTGCGGCGAACGCTCTCCAGCGCTTCAGGCAAATAACGGGCAGCGTTGTACGTCGGCACGATGACGGATATCAGCGGCGTTGATTCAAGCGGCACAGGGCACCTCCTGGCGAGTCACCAGCCGCGATATCTCTTGTGCAGCGTCGGTAGGGCTACCACCCAAATGCAGCGTGTACGCAGGCAATTCGCGGGCCCAGGCGGCGAAGAACGATAGCGTCGCCTGGCGGGCCCCCGGCAGTTGATACATCGTTGACGGAGCAAGTCCCAACAGCGCTAGCGATCGCGGCAGGTTTTCCATGCCCGTTCGTGCCGTGGGGCTGATCCGTGGCTGAATAATCGCGTCGATCGCCAGTTGTCGCTGCACCTGGCGTGAGCGGCATTCGTTGAGAAAGAAAACACTTTTGCGTTCCGGGCCGATTTCCAGGGCCACCTGGCCGGCCCAATGCGGCATGCGGCGGTGCATGAACTCTGTATGCATCTTGGCCGTGTGGTACAGGCTGTGTGCCGTTGGCTGTGGACCGGGGGTGAGCAGCACGTAATCGTCGCCGACAAATTCGAAGCCAGCGTCAACGCAGCCGATTGACGTGGAAGATTTTCCGCTGCCGCCGCGGCCGACCATCAGCACGCCGCGGCCGTCGTGCCCCACTGCGGCCGCATGCGCCACATGGCCGCCGAACGACTGGGCCCACCAATGCAGCGGCACTCGAAACGGCGCCGCCACTTCCCAGAACGGCAGCGCGTCCGCGGATGGCAGCCAATACAGCACGCGCCCCGTGGGGCGATGCAGGATTTGCAGCAATCCGTGATCGGGCGAAAAATTGATCGCAAACGCGGAGCCCTCCGCGGCGGTGACTTCGCCCAGCCAACTGAGCTGATGGAAATCCCACGGGGGGCGCGGCGGGTGCCAGTCGGCCGGCCCATCCCAGGCCAGAATCTCCAGCGTTGCCGGGCGGCCGACGTTGGCCGATGTGTTTTGCACCAGATGAGCCAGCGGACGCACCAGACTGGCCAGCCGCGAGCCGGCAACTCGCAAACGTACGTGCCGCCCCGCAATGCAAAGTTCATGCACTGCCTCGCCTCGTCGCGCGGCCATCTGCTTGAAGCCCTCATGCAGGGCTTCAAAGAACCGGCACAACGGGGCTTCGTCGGCGTGAGTGGAAACGTGCATGGTTCACACGATGCGGGAAGGATTCGCTAATGCAGACGTTGACGGGCAGGAGAAATCAACCTGCTTTGCGAAGAGGCCAGCCCGTCTCGCCGATCTCATGAATCGGATCGAGCAGCAACTGGTCTGCCATGTCGTCGAACTTCTCGAACGCCGGCGCAGTGTAGACCGTGCTGCCGAGCGTCACCACGGCGGGGATGCCGCCAGCGGTCGTTTGCGGCACGAGCAACTTTTCCGCCACCAGGTCGGCGATGAACTTGCGGACTTCGTCGTGGACCTGCGTGGCCGAAGCCTGATGCCGGGTGGCGATGCTGTGGGCGATATGCCCCACGTCGTGTCCCGCGGTGAGCAACTGGCAGACGTCCGCCCCCACGCCGCGCACGCTGTAGTAGCAGCCCGATTCAAACTGCACGAGCACCAACTCGCCATCCATCACTTCGCTGATCACGCGGGGATGGTCGAACTGAAAATGATCTGTATCCAGCATGGGTAGAGCCTCGCATCTGAGCGCCATGATTGCGGCCGCTAGCACTGAGCCCGGTGTCAGCGCTGGGAAGGGAGCAAGCGGGGGGACTGTAATGATTCAGGGTAGCGGCGTCAACTTCGACCGTCGCATGAAAAATCGCCTGCGAATCGGGCAGATGCTAGCACCTGATTCCACCCATTTCACACTTCTTTTTCACACCTCGATTTCACACCTGCTTACTGCACATTTCCTTTTCCCCTTGGGCCGGAACAAGCGAATGGATAATCTGCTCTCCAAACAACCAACACCGACCGCGGATGATTCATCGTGAGATCGCATTTAGATCATTCTCCGCCTCACTTCGTCCCGCCCGATCCGGCCCAGGAGTTGTTGCTGCGGGCGGCACTGACGGCGGGGCCGGAAGTGATGGAAGCCTTCGACCGGTGGCGTGCGGCCACAGGGTTTGCCAACTATGCCGACATCGATGCGTCATCCAGCCGGTTGCTGCCGCTGGTGTATCGAAGCCTGACACAGCAAGGCCTGCGTCATCCCTGGCTACCGCAGATGGCAGGGCAATATCGATATCACTGGACCCGGCAGGCGGCATTGCAGCAGCGCGTTGCGGAAGCAATTGATCAACTCGGTCGGGCCAAACTGGATTGCCTGCTGGTGGGGGGATTCGCTCTGCTGGCGAGCGGATGCTATGCCGACCTCGCCGAACGTCCGCAGTTGGATGCGGAGATTGCCGTAGTGCCGGCGGCATTGGCCGACATTCGACGGATTCTTAGATCTCTGGGGTGGCAGGCCACTTCGCTCTCTCCGCCAGTGCCCGGCTGGCGATCGGAGTGGTGGCACGATCCGGCAGGGCATGTGCTGCGCGTTCATTCGCAATTGTTGCCGGCGGCGTACTCGGGTTTGACGCTTCAGCGGCTGTTGAAGCATTCCTGCGAGGTGGCGTGGTTGGGGACGCGGGTTCACATACCCGACGCGGCCGATCAACTGCTCCAAGCCTGCCTCTGCGACCGCCGCGGCGCGTGGGACAGCGTCCGCCGCTGGTTGTGGGTAGTTGACGCGCACCGAGTGCTGACGTGCCACGCCGCGCAAATCGATTGGCAGCGGCTCATGGAGGAATCCCGCACGTTGCGATCGCTAATCGGCTTACGAGAAAGCCTAGCTTATTTGGTGGCGACAGTGGGCTCGCCAGTGCCTGGTGACTGGCTGGCACAAGCAATGGCCACAAAGGTTTCCGCGGCAGAAATCCGGCCGCTGCTGCGCTCGACGGATCAGCCTGGAAAATGGCCGGCCCGCCTGGCGGCACTCCATTGGCAACGGCCGTGGGAGGAATATGCGGCGGCGGAGAGCGCGGCGCAGCGGAGGGTCTCGCTTACTGGATGGGTTCGGTATTGGACGTGGCGAGCAGAGCGCGCGTTGAGTCGGCCATTCAGGGGGCGCACGTCTCGTAAGGCAACGCGCGATGCCGCGCCGTCCACTCGCGCGGCGGCGTGAGTAGGTGCGCGACGTCACCAGTGGGGGCTCAATTGCTTTACGCTCACTAGCCCGACGCGCAAGCGAGGGGGCAGCGCTTTCCGTGCTGCCCCCTCGCTTGCGCGTTTTGATGTTGCGCGTTTTCACGCTAGCAGCGGCGAATTGATCTTGTCAAAAAATGGCGAGTTCCTCCACAACGGCCGGATCATTGGATTCTCACCAGCCGTGGAAGGAGCCTCGCCATGCTTATGGTCGCCGATTTTGT
>JAIOQB010000389.1 GCA_021413585.1 Planctomycetia bacterium | reverse complement strand
GCGCGATTCGCGGTATTGCGATAGTTTGAGGAGTAACGATGCCATGAACGACCCTCTGAAACAATTCGCCGCTTTGGCCGCCGAGGCCAGCGGGGCGCCTGGGCCGCCGCTGGACGTGAGTGCCCGCGTGATTGCCGATCTGCGTTGCGTGCGCCCCGAGCCGCGCGTCGATTGGCCGCTGGTGACCGTCAGCGGCCTGGCGCTGGCCGCGTCGCTGCTGGTGGCGGTGTGGGGCTTTGACTTGTGGTCGACGCTTACCGATCCCTTCGGCGGTCTGCTGGAACCTTTGGCGATGGTGATTCAATGAATGAGCCAGTTAGTGCCCCGCCCAGTGGCCCTTCCGCCGCAATTCAATCGCCGGCGCCGCTACCCGTCCCGCAGCGGCGGCGGTGGTGGAAGCCGGTGCTGTTGCTGCTGGTTGGCTTTATTTGCGGCGGCGTAGTGGGCATTGGCGGCACGCTCAAGGTGATCGACAATCGAGTCCAGGAGGCGATCCACCATCCCGAGCGGATGCCCGAACGGCTAGCTGCACGGCTGACCTCGCGACTCAGTCTCAGCCCCAAGCAGCGTGCTGAGGTGCTGGCGATACTCCAGACCCGGCAGCGCCAGATGCTGTCGATTCGCCACCGGGTGCAGCCGGAGGTAGAAACGGTGCTCGACGGCGTCGAAGGGGATATCTCGGCAATACTCGATCCAAAGCAGCGCGAGAAATGGCTGCACGATATTCACTATCTGCGGGATCGGTTTACACCGCCAATGCCGGGGAAAGAGTAGCTGTCGGCTATCGGCCATCGGCTTTTATCAACTTTCCGGCTGAAAGCTGACGGCTGAGAGCCGACAGCCTTTACACAATCACCGTCAGCAGCGACACGAACTCCGGGTCATGCCGGATCGGGTCGAAGTCGGATTCATTGTCGATCAGGTCCCGATAGTTAGGGTCGATGCGCAGGGCGTCGGCCAGATACTTCACCGCCCGGTGCTTGTTGCCCGCCAGGCTCCAGTAGCAGGCCAGGTTGTAGTGCAAGAGCGCCTCACCCGGCTCGATCAGCAGGGCGTCGTCGAGCGATTGGATGGCCAGGTCGATCCGGCCGGTCCGCTTGTAGCACCATGCCATGGCCAGATGGACGTGAATGTCGTCCGGCGCTGCGTCGGCCGCCTGCTGGAGAATTGGCAGGGCTTCTTCGTAACGGGCCAACGCTCTGAGGGCTTCGCCTTTGAGGTAGGCGGCCTGCCGCTCGAGCGACTTGGCGTCTCCGAGTTGGTTGAGCGTGGCCAGCGCATGCTCGAACATGCCGAGTTCCAGGTAGCCTTCGGCCGCAAGGATTAGGGGCTGTCGTTGTTTTCTTGAGGGGCTCATCCGGCGGTCTCCAAGTTTGCGTCAGCCGAGACGAAACAGGAAACAGCGATCCATCAACTGTCTACCTCTGTATTCTACACTCGCGACCACGACGCGGCTCAATCCATGCGCCGCGAATCCCAAAATTTTCCACTTGCAGTATCGGACACGGCGAATCGGTGATTGGTTCGGTTTCAGCAAACAGGGCCGATCAGGCAACGAGTGCGGATTGACCGCGCGAGGGAAGCGATCGCCGCGGCGGCCCTGTGGCAAGTTCTGCTACGCAGTATTCGACGGCGCACTTTTCTTCTTGGCGGCGCAGCGAAGTTATTGCATGCACACCGCGGGTAGCCGTAATTGGCCGTTCTTTCTCGGGCCGCTCGCCGAGCCAAAAGGTTTCAGTCTCGAAACATGGCCGAGCGGCCGCCGTTCAAGTCTCGGAACACTTGCGGACAAAGCATTCGCATCGCTGCGTGGCGTCGCAACGGGATAACTCGCGACGGCTGTGGAGGTTATGCCGGGAGTGCCCAATTGCCGCGCGTCGTGTGGCCCAAGGATTGCAATCCACTTGCTCGTTGCTCGATCTGTGAGCGACTTGGGATCGAGCATTGGCGTGGAAATTCCTGTGGGGCTGACATTCATGTTGCGATCTTTAAGGTACCGCTGGATCGCCCTCGTCTGTTTCGCCGGCTTGCTTGCCGCGTCCGTTCCGATGGCGGAAGCCGCGCCAGTTGCTGCGATCTCGACGGTCAAAGTTCGCTCGCCGCAATCGCCAGCGGTGGCCACATTCACCGGCGCCCCTGCGCCGACATGGCACAAGGCCCTCTCCGCGGTCCATCCGGCCCTGCTCGCCGCCTGGCAGTTGCTGGCTTCTCTGGCCGTGCTGATCTGGTTTGAATCGAAGGCTGCTGATTCAGGCCGCGCGGCAAAGGTCCGTACATAATCTGCCGCCCCCAAGCTGTGGCGACCAAACGAGTTAGCCCACGGGCCAACTTTTCCGGCGATTTTCTTGCACGGATTTGCCCGCCCGCCGCCACTACTAAGGGCAGACGGGCATCGTGCCAACTTCTGACTTGCTAACTCCCCAGAGCTGCAAAAGGGCTCCGATCATGCGACTCACGCTCCGCACCTTGCTCGCGTACCTCGACAATATCCTGCTGCCCGAGGATCGGGACGACATCGGGGCCAAGATCCGCGATAGCGAGTTTGCCACCTCGCTGGAACACAAAATTCAGGACGTGACGGGCAGGGCCCGGCTGGGAACGCCCCAGTTGATCGGGGCCGGCATGGGTCGCGATCCGAATTCCGTCGCCGAGTATCTCGACAATACGCTGGCACCCGAGCAGGTGCAGTTGTTCGAAAAAGTCTGCCTGGAATCGGACGTCCATCTGGCCGAGGTCGCCTCGTGCCACCATATTTGCGCGATGATTCTTGGCGAGCCGGCCCAGGTCGACCCCGCCAGTCGCGAGCGGATGTACCGGCTGATCGAGGCCACGCTGGAACGCAAAGACGCCGCTCCGGCCGTGGCGGCCGCCGCTGTCGTGGCGACTCCCAGTCCGGCGATAACCACTTCAACGCCAAATGGTCCAACGCCGCTGCGAACCGCTGCGGCCGTGGCCGTTACATCGACTCCCAGCCTGGTGGCAAGCACCACGGACGACGGGGCCACAACGCGCCGCAAGCCGGAAGTGCCCGAGTATCTCCGCGGAGGGCAACGCTCGCGTCTCGGGCCGATCATTCTTACGCTGCTCGGCGCGGCGTTGGGCACAGCGGTGTTGATCGTTATTTTCGACCATCAGCGCGTGTTCCGCGCGTTGGGACTAAGCACCGGCCCGAAGTCGGGCGAAGTCGCCAATGCCGATCCCGATCCCGCGGGCGGCACAAAACCAGCGCCGACAAATCCCGATACCACGGCAAAGACTCCAACCGTGCCGGATGACAAGCTGGGCGGCACGGGTCAGTCCGGCGGCAACAGCAAGCCGCCGACAATTCCCCCTGCCGTCACACCAGTCGATCCGAAGTCAAACCCTGCGACACCGCCTATCGCCGTGCCAGCTGATTCAGTTAAGACCGGACCGACCAATGCGCCGCCAACGGATGTTGTGAAGGGGCCAGGACCTGTTTCAGGTGGCCCCGTCGCTGGCGGATCCAGCCCGATGAATCCAGCACCCGGCACCAATCCGCCGATCACCGTGGTGGCTGTGCCGGTGCCTGTCGCCGGTGGCACAACCACCGGCCCCAAGGGAACCGATCCGATCAAGCCGGACGTGACGACACCGTCCCCACCAGTCGCCGGCCCGGCCCCGCCAGTAACGCCTCCGATCAAGGGACCAGAAAAAGGCCCCGACCAGGTGGCTAGTATCGACAATAAAATCGTGCCACCCCCAGGCGTGACCGACAAATCCCCGCCAGGCAGCGCGCCGCCCGCTGCTCCAGTAACTGTCGGGCGGTTCCTGTCCAAGGAGCGCCAGGTGTTGCTCCGCTCCGCCGGCGAAGGGGAACCATGGGAGCGATTGACCAGCGGCGCGCAGTTGCACAGTGGAGATCGATTGTTGGTGTTGCCCGGCTTCCGGCCGAAGATCAGCGTGGCCGGTTTGTCGCTGGAGTTGGATGGCCCCACGCAGGTGGTTTTGGGTTCCGTCACGCCAGCCGGCATGCCCGACGTTCAACTGGCCTTTGGCCGCATGGTCGTCCAAACGCTGGCCGACCCGACCGCCCGGCTGCACGTTCGCTTGGGCGACATTGCCGGCATCTTGACGTTCGGCGACGCCGATTCCACGTTGGCCCTCGACGTGCGCGTGGTCCACCCTGCCGGCACCGATCCAGAACAGGTTCCGTCGCCGCGGCAGGCGCTGTTGTTTGCCGCCAGCGGCAAGATCGGCTGGACTCCGGACGGCGCGGCCGGCGCGGGCAGCGGCGAGCCGACCGTGCTCACCGCCAAGCGGCGCAAGGTGTTGTGCGGCGTCGGGGCGGGCACGGAAAGTAATCTCACCCAGGTGCCCGCCTGGATCGGCGCGCCGGACCTCACCTCCTTGGAGCAGCGGGCCTCGCAGGGGATCGAAAAGGCGCTGGCGCCGGACCGCAGCGTCAAGCTGGGTCTGATCGAGCAGGCGGCCGCACAACGGGTGGAAGTCCGGAATCTGGCCACCCGCAGTTGCGCCTACATCGGCCACTTCGAGCCGCTGATCAAGGGTCTGTCCGACGAAGATCAGCGCGCCGGCTGGATGACCTATATGTCCGAACTGCGCGACGCGGCCGCGCGCGATCCGAAGGCAGCCGCTTCGATTCGCGGCACGCTGGAGCAACTGCGGCACGACCAGGCGCCGGAGATGTATCGAATGTTGTGGGGCTATACGGCCGCCGGGCTCAACAGCGGCGACGCGCGCCGGCTGGTGGCGTATCTGGATAACGACAGCCTCGACTTTCGCGTGATGGCGTTCTGGAATCTGCAGGACATTACGCTGATGGGCTTGAACTACCGTCCCGAGTACACGGCGGTGAAGCGGCGTCCGTCGATTGTCCGCTGGCAGAAGCGGTTGGAAGAACGGAAGATTGTGCCGAGTACCCCGGTGACGCCGGCGGCGGCGTCTCCGGCGGCACCATCCGCGCCGGCGGGAGTTGCACCAGCGAAGGAGACACCGCCGGCACCGGCGGACGGTACGTAGTGGAGGTGTGAAAGAAGGGTGTGAAGGGCGTAGGGCGAAGGGGAGAGCGAAATGTCATATTGGGGAAGCGGTCCAATTGACAATGACTATGCTTTTGATTCGGTGAGCGCCTATGTATTCATGATTAAGGAGCAGATGTTTCAGGGTGCCGACAAAGTCGTTGAGAAGTCGTATCCAGAACAGGGGATTATTGCGTCTCTCCAGTGTTTACGTTTGCTGGCGAACCAGTTTCCCAAATGCGTAAAGGTGCATTTCCGAAAGAAGGAATTTGAGCAGGCGAAGGATGTGTTCGGCAGGTGGTATGACTCCACAATAGAGAAGTTACCGCCCGACTATCGTGAGGCCATTCGGTCAAACGCCGAAGCTGAATTTCGGCTGTTTGAAATGCAAGTGCTAACACCGAGTTAGACGCCAGATTGCCATCATCGGTTCACAGTCGCTTCCACTTCATCGGCCGCCAATTCCAGCCCGTTGCAACCCTTCAATCGCGTGGCCAATTCGCGGCAGCGCTCTCTTACTTGAGGCGGGCTGAGGAGTTGTTCCAGTTCGGCGGCCAGTTGCGGGCCGCGGAAGTTCTTGGGCGGCAGGGATCGGCCGACGCCCAGGCGTTCCACTCGGGCGGCGTTGTCGGGTTGGTCGTGGGCCATCGGCATGATGATCTGCGGCACGCCGGCGGCGAATGACTGCGCCACCGTGCCGATTCCGCCGTGGTGAACGATCGCGGCCGCACGGGGCAGCACCTGCGAGAACGGCACGTAGTCAAAGTGCGCAACCGTAGCGGGCAATTGGGCCGGCAGGTGGTCCCGAAATTGGCTCAGCAACAAGCCGCGGCGCTTCAGTATTTGGCACGCTTCCACCGCCGCGGCAAAGAAATCGGCTCCCACGCGCA
Source organism: Planctomycetia bacterium (assembly GCA_021413585.1). Classification (GTDB taxonomy): domain Bacteria; phylum Planctomycetota; class Planctomycetia; order Pirellulales; family UBA7805; genus JAIOPX01. The sequence goes on along the minus strand of JAIOQB010000389.1, from coordinate 27,538 downwards.
TCGCGCTGCCGGGGGTAAACACCACCGGCGGCTCGCCCGCCGCCAGAAATTGCTCCAGGCCGGGGGGCGTTTCGCGCGATTCCGTCTCATCCCACAGCGGAAAATTGGTGAGCACTGATTTCTGCGGCCAATCGGGCTGCAGCCGTGCGTACCAATCTGGAAACAACCCGATCACTCGATCCGGCGAATTCCACCATGGGCCGAGCAGCCGGCGCACTGGCGGCAAACCCAATTCGGCCCGAAACGCGTTCACCTCGGGGCCGAGCAGCGGATCGATCAGCAAACGATCGGTCAGATAAAACTGGAATCGCTTAAACCACCTGGGCACCTTGGGACCGAGCAGTAGCGGCGGCAGCAACGGCGATTCGTAGACGCTCCGCACCACCGCCGGCTGCAAGTGAACGGTTACCAGCGGCACTCCCAGCTTGTCCCGCGCGATGCGGGCACCCAGGGCCGTGGCCTGCGTGACCACCACGCTCCGCCCCGGCACGTAACGGCGGCGGACCAGTTCGTACAACTGCCGCATCGTGCCGAGCATTGCGTAGCGGACGACCATCTTGAACCCACGCGTCGGGTGCCAAAGGTCCGGGTTGCGGGTCACGATGTCGTACTCGTCGAGCGTGCCGACCGGCTCAAACTCCAAGCCCAGCCGCTGAGCCAGCGGAGCAAAATGAGGGTTGGTCGCCACCGTCACCTTGTGCCCCCGGTTGCGCAGCGTCAGAGCCAGGCCGATAAAAGGATGCACGTCGCCGGCGCTCCCCAGCGGAATCAGCAGGACGTCGAGTTCGGTGGGGGAGGCCATGGTGTCAATTGGCGGCGAATGATCTTGGCGAAAGGGCCATTTGGCGACGAGACAATCTGGCGCGATGCAGGTCGGAAGATTCTACCGTCGCGACCCGTTCCGGTCTGCCGCACTCGGGGCGTCAGGGAATAGTCGGCTGATGGGTGGCTGGGGCAGGTGTCAACGGCGGACATATGTAACAAACTGGCTATCCGGGGCCTTCGGGTGCGGAACCACCCCGGTTCCGGTGGGGTATTAAGGAGATTGGGAAATTGGGCTCCCCCGGCCAGTGGTTCGATTCGGGGTCGAAAGGTGCGGTTTGGCCCCGGGAAATCGGTTAGACTATAACTAGCGAATTGCGGCAATCAACGCGTAAAATCAACGGTCGGTAGACGACGGCCCAAGCAGTTGGGACGGGGCTCGTGTGATGCAGCAAGAACCTTTTGATCCATATCGAAAATGGCTCGGCATTCAGCCGAAGGACCAGCCGCCGAACTTTTACCGGCTGCTGGGGATCGACCTGTTTGAGAACGACGCCGACGTCATCTCTCATGCGGCCGACCAGCGGATGACGCACATCCGCACATTTCAAAACGGCCCGCAGGCCCCCGCTTCGCAGCGGATCCTCAACGAACTCTCCGCGGCCAAGCTGCGTCTGCTCGATCCGGTCAAGCGCCAGGAATACGACGCGGAGTTGCGGCGCGCCACTGAAGTCCCCCGAGCGATCCCCGCCGCCCCTCCCACCCGGCGCTCGGTTGAAGCGGCAACAGCGGAAACGGCCACGCACTTTGACGTTGAAATTGTCGAGAATGCGCCAGGTGGATCAAGACGTATTCCGATGGGGCAGGCGGTTTCCGTAGATGAAGGATCCGCCGATGAATCGCTCGTCGATGCTGCAATTGTCGACGACGAAGTGGAGGTCGATGGTGAGGCGGTGGGGACCTACGCCGCTCAGGAAACCGATTCATCGCTGCTGGACACCCAGCCCAATCGGATCGTCGAAACGGAAGTCGAATCGGTGGACGAACCTGAGGGCAGTGTGGACGTGGACGGCGTTGCTGTGGATACTTTTTCCCGCGCGCCGGCTCGTAACGGCAATTCGGCGGGGGCCAGGCCTCCGGCCGCCAGGAAAGGCGTCCCCGCTCGGCCGGGTGCCGCGACTCGCGCGGCGCTTCCCGTTCGCGGCAAGACCACACAGAACAACCTGCCGATGATGCTCGGCATCGGTGGCGGCGGGGTGGTGGCAATCGCGGTACTGGTGGGGTTGCTGATTGCCTCGCGCGACCACGGAAACAAGCCCCCCGACGGGCCTGCGCAAGGCGTGCCGCCGCCGCCGGGTGTCGTTCCCGCCGCCGCGACAGCGCCGCAACTCGATGCCATTGCCGAACTGAAGCTTCGCCGCGGCGACAGCTTGCGGCAGCGGCTGACCGTTGCCGGCCGCGTTGTTGATCCGGCGTATCGCCTGCAATTGGCAAATCCGCCGGCCGGTGCGCGGATTGATGAAAATGCGGCCCAGCTCGTGTGGGAGCCGGCAGCCGGAATCAAGCCCGATCTTTATCCCCTGCACCTGCAAGTGGTCCGGCGCGACAACGGCCAGGTGGTTTCGAGCCGCGATATTTCGGTGCGCGTCCTGGAGGGCCGCCGGCCGCCGCAGATTGCCCCCATCGGCGACCGTACCGTCGTGGCGGGCGAAACGCTGGCATTGACCATCGCCGCCAGCGTTGCAGATTTATCCGACACCGCGATTGCGTATCACCTGGACGTGGCCCCCGCTGGGGCAAGCCTCGATCCCGCCGGCAACTTCCGCTACCAGGCGCCGGCCTCCGCGGCAGGAACCGAACTGCCGGTGGTAGTGCGATTGACCTCGGGCGACAAGTCCGCAGGCGAGGCGCTCTCTACGACGCAGCAGTTTCGGATTCGCGTTCTCCCCGCCAGCGGCCCGACCGACGGCCATGGATTGCACGCGGACTTCTTCGCCGACAGTCAATTGACCGATCGCCGCGGCGCGCAGAACGAGCGCCGGATCGACGGATTCTGGCAGAATAAATCGCCGCTGGCAGGAGTGCCTGCCGATCGGTTCGCGGTTCGCTACAGCGGCTGGCTCCGGCCGCCACAGCCCGGCCGCTACACATTGATCGTCTGCGCCAACGGCGGCTTTCGATTGTCGCTCGACGGCGTCGCGCTGCTGGATCAGTGGAACGCCCAAGGGCCGACGCGAGGGATGAGCAGCCAACTGCTCGACGCCCGGCCGAGGGCGTTGAAGCTCGAATACCAGGCACAAGGCGCCCCCGGCATTGTGCGGCTGCAATGGGCGCGGCCCGACGGGACGCAGGAAATTGTCCCCAACGCGGCGCTGTATACCGATGCCGCCGTAGCCGCCGCGGCGCCAACCTTGCCCATCGCCGCGATCACGCCGATCGCGCAGAACGCCGGCCTGTCGGTCAAGCGTTACGACAACGGGGAGTTTTCCGGCGAAGGGATCGTCGTCTTTCCGCGGCAGTTGGAATGGCTGTGGGGGAACCGCTTTTTGGGTGGCGGGGGACGGCCGGGCATCGTGCCGGCCGGCGGAATCCGACCACCGACCACCTCGTGGACAGGCGGCACGCTCGCCCTGCGCTGCGAAGGGCAACTGCTGGCCCCGCAACCGGGTGAGTATCGCCTCGAGATGGAGCACGACGGGCGGCTGCGATTGTGGATCGACGGCAAAGTGCAGATCGACGCTTGGGAACCGGGCGGGGTGCGGCGCGACGGGGCGACCGTTGACTTGCAAGGCAAGAACGACATCAAGATCGAATATCTCCACGAAGGAAGCAACGCCGCCGCGTTTGCGTTCCGCTGGCGCACGCCGGAAGCCGAGGAGTCGTCGCTGGTGCCGATCGGCGCCATGTCGCACGATGTGTCGGCCGACGCCCCGCCGCCGTTGGCGGGCAAGCAAGAGATTCCCGCCGCGGCCGATATTGCCCGTCAAATGGAAATCCTCAAGCAGGAGTTCGCCACCGATTACGCCGCGACCGGCGACGAAGCGAAGCGGGCCTTGGCGGAAAAGCTGCGCAATCTGGCGTTTGCGGCCACCACGCCCCAACGCCGCTGGGCATTGCTGAGCGAGTCGCGTGCGTTGGCCTTTGCCGACGGCAATCTCCCCAAGGCGGCGCAAGTCACCGACCTGATGGAGTCGATGTTCAAGTACGACGGCCAGGCGGATCGCGCCGCGGCGCTGCGCGTGCTAGCCGATCGGGCGACCACGCCGGAAGATGCCCGCAACGTGACGCAGTTGTACGTCAACTTGCTCGAACGGGACTATCGCACGGGACGCTTTGTCGCCGGGAGCGAGTTGCTTGCGCCGGCGTTGGCGGTTGCCACGCGGGCAGGGGACCGCGAGTTGAAGATATCGATCACCAGCCTCGGCAAAAAGTTGAAGGAATTGGCCCCCGAAGAAGCTCGCGCCGAAGAAGCGCGCAAAGCGCTGCTGACGGATCCCAAGGATCCCGCTGCCAACTTCCAGCGCGGCCGGTTCCTGGTCCTCTATCAAGACAACTGGACCCAAGGGCTGCCGCTGTTGGCGCTGGGAGACAAGGAAGCGTTCCGCAAGGCGGCGGCGGCCGACTTGCAATTAACCCAGCAGCCCGGCGATTCGGCCGCCCGAAAGAGCGTCGGCGATCTGTGGTGGGGCCTGCAGCCGTTTGAAACCGACATCGCCCGGCAGCGATTGCGGCAGCGCGTGATGCGGTGGTATGGCATGGCTCGGGCAGGGCTGGCGGAATCGGCGGTTGCGGAAGTTGACGGCCGGCTGGCCGACATTCGCCGCGACGTCATCGGGCAGATTCCCCGCGAGCAGCCCGCCGCGGACGTGCCGCGCGAGAAGCCGGCCGTCGCGCCCGCGGGTGAGTCCAAGCCGCTCGACGCCGCCGCCACCCGCAAGCTGTTGCAAGCAGTGCTGGATGCCGGCGGCCGAGTGCGTGTCGAAGGAAGCAGCGATTGGCTGCGCCGCGGCGACGACCTGCCGCACGACGACTCGCTGACGGCGCTGGGCCTGGTGCCCGCCCGCGACACGGTGGACGAAGCGGCGCTGCGGGCCATCGGCCGGCTGCACTCGCTGCAAGAACTGACGCTGGAATCGCGCGGCATCACGGACGCCGGGATGTTTCGCTTGCAGGATCTCACGCAGTTGACGCGGCTGGAAATCACCGCGCCGAAGATTTCCGACAAAAGCCTGACCGCGATGGAAAAAATGAGCAAGTTGCAGACGCTGAAGCTGCATGGCGAGCCGCTCAGCGGCGCTTCGCTCGGCGCGCTGAAGGACTTGTCCAACCTGAAGGTGCTGGAACTAACGGGCGACCGAATCTCGGACGCCACGTTCACCGCCGTCTCGCAGATCGGCTCGCTGGAACTGCTCTCCCTGATCGGCGGCCACTTTCAGCCGCACTCGATCGACAAGCTCCAGGAACTGACCAAGCTCAAGGAGCTTACGCTTCGCAGCCGGTCGGTCAGCAACGGAGTGGTGGCCCGCATCGGCGAGGTCAAGTCGCTGACGCAATTGACTCTGGATGGACCGTTCGGCGGAGCAAGCCTGGGTGAGTTGGCCAAGCTGGACCTGGAGCGGATCTCGCTGACCGCCGCGGCGGTGCGAGAAAATGACTTGCAGGCCTTAAGCCGGATGAAGTATCTCAACAAGGTGCATTTGAAGGTTCAGCCGCTGGGCAACGGCGTGCTGGCGTACTTTTCCGATTTGAGCAATCTGAAGACGATCGATATCGAAACCGCCAGCGGAGTGACCGACGCCGGATTGCAAAGTCTCAGCAAGCTGACGAAGTTGGAATGGGTCAACCTCCGCGGCGCCAAGCTTACCTGGGACGGGCACGTGAAATTCACCCGCGACCATCTCAACTGCACGCTGCTCCCCAAGCCGGATCTTCTGGGCGGGGCGAATAAGCCCGATCCCTGGAAGCGCCCCTCAGGGGGCGGCGGAGGTGGCGGAGGCGGCGGAGGCGGAGGAGGCCCGCGACGGCCAGGGCCGCGTTAGGTCGATACGCGAAGGTTCTTATGGACGAACCAACTATCAGTCGAATCTTGCCCGTGATCAATCCGGACGCGGCCGGCTCGCCCGCTGCCGGCACCCAAGCCGATGAACGCGGTCCGATCGGTGCGAATCCCGGTAGTGTTGACGAGAGTTGGCCTCAAGTCTCTCCGGCGCCGCAGAAATCGTTTCCGGCCGGAGAAATGCAACCTCACTATCCACGACCCTCCGATCCGCCGGCCGAGCCGTTTCATTTTTCGCTGGCGGAGTTGTTGGCGCTGGTCACTATGGCGGCGGTGCTGTTGGCCGTGCTACGGCTAACGGGCCCCGCCGCGTTTGCCGCGGTCAGCGGCGTGCTCGCCTTCGTCAGCCTGGTGGCCATCTCGATGCTCAAGCCCGACCGGGCGATCATCCATGTGGCGTGGTGGACGATCGTGTTGATTTATCTCCTCTCCGCCGCCGCCGCGATTCTGCAGACGCCGGCGTGAGCGGTTTTCGTTGGTGAAGTTTTTTCACCACGAAGACGCGGCGAGGTTGAGTGGCGACCATGATGCCAACGGACGCTGATGCCGACGGACGCTATCGCGAAAACGCGAACGTGCGAAAACGCGAAAAAACCTCTCGCTGGAATCATCTACGCGACAAGTAAAGCAAACCTTTTTATTGTGCTTTCGCTCTTTCGCGATCCGTCGTCCGTCAGCGTCTTTGCGAAAATTTCTAGTGGCGATCGGCGCGCGTCCGTTCAATGGAAATCTCTTCCACAGTATCTGAGGCCGGTGGCTAGCGTTTCCGGCGGTCAGGCTCTAGATCCGTCCCAGCAACAGCAGGATCACCAGGATCACGACGATCAAACCCAACCCGCCGCTGGGGCCATAGCCCCAATTTTTGCTGTGCGGCCAACTGGGCAAGGCGCCCAGCAACATCAAAATCAAGATCACAAGCAACACAGTTCCTAACATGGCAATGCTCCTTTGAAAAATGTCGATCGCGGTACGCCGCGGATGCCAGCGCTGTGGCGGTCGGTTTACTTCTTAAGTTTTTCCTTGACATCGCCCATGGGTTTGTCGTTGGTGTCTCGTTGGGGCGGGTCGTTCGATTCACGTCGCGGCGGATCACGCTGTTCGCGTTGCGGGGGCGCCTTGCGGCCGGCGTCGGGGGGCACGGCGGTTGCTGGTGCAGGGTTTGGATCACGCGGCGCGGCTTTGGGCAGCGTCTTGATCGGTGCTTTCGTTGCCGGCGGTTCTGGCTGATTGCCGCCGGGCTCGGGTTGCTTGTCGCCTGTTCGCGACAGCGGCTGAGGTTTCTGTGGTTGCAGCGGTGGCAAACGATCGACCTTGGGTAGCGGCTTTGCGCCGGGCTGCGGCCGCACTGTGTCGGCGGGCAGGTTCTTCGGCGCTTGCGGCCGTGGTTTCTCATCGCGACGCGGCTTCTCTTCGGGGCGTGGCTTCGTTTCCGGCAGTGGCTTCGCTTCTGGGCGATCGACGGCCGGTGGGCGATTTCCCTTCGGCGACGGGCTGGCATCGCCGGGGGGCGGAAGGCCGCCCGGTCGCTTCGGCGGGACGGAGTCATTGTCAGGCCGACCCGTGTCAGGCCGAGTCGCGCCGGGTTGAACCGGCGTGCTGCCCACAATTGGAGAAGCCGGTCGTTTGACTCGGACCGGTCCCGTTTGCTTTACCGCCGGCTCTCCCGGTCTGCTCGCACTGGCGGCCGCGCTTACGGTCTCCAGCTTTTGCCGCTCCTGGCGAAATGTTTGCACCGCTTGCCCTTCGGTGGTGATCCGCTGCCGCTGTTGCTTGTCGACCGGCTGGAACTTCAGCGGGCTGGCCGTGCTCCTGGCCACTTGATCGAGCGACGCGGCGACCACAAAGCTTTTCTGCTTGGAGTTCGCTTCGCGCGCGATCAACGCCTGTTGCCCCGTCCAGGTGCGGGGCGGACGGGCCTCTTCGTGATCGCGGCGATTTTGAAACTCGGCTTGCAACCCTTGCTGCCAGTTGCGGTCGTCGCGATGCTGCCAGCGCTGCTGGGCACAGAACGGATCGTAGCCGTAGCGGCTGCCGTTGTACGAAAACCACGGATAGAATCCGGCCGTGGCGTAGTTGGCGGCGTAGTAATCGCCGAAATAGTAGTGCTGGTAGCCGGGACGCAGGAAAAGCTGATTGGCAAACACGCCCGGATTGATCAGCGTCTGCGGCGAATAATAAAACCCCCGCCGCGTGTAGACGCCGGCCGCAAAATACACCGGCGCGAACAGCGCTCCGCGACGCGCGACCGAGTAGTCCCAGTAGCCGTCAACGAATAAATACCCTCGCGGCGTCCAGACATAATGGTCGGGAATCCAGGTCCAATCCGCCTGCACAGTGGTCCAATAGCCGGGGCGCCAGGTATAGCGCGCGTTACGCCATGCCCAGCAGCCAGGGATCCAGCCTTGGTCCGCGGCGGGCGCGGCGACGTTCGGGCCCGCTTCCACACTGGCTGGCGGCTCGGGCAAGTATTCGACTTCCGTCGTCTTCGCATCGGCCCAATAGCCGGAGGTCCACTGAAAGCCTTGCGCGACCTGCCCCCAATAGCCGGGCATCCACTCGCGCCCCGGCGGCAACGCGCGCCACGTGCCGCTGACCCACAGAAAGTCCGTCCGCTCGTCATCCCACGCCCAGTAGCCGGGAATCCACGAGACGTTGGTTCCCTCAGGACGCTGATCGGGGGGCATTTCGTCAATCGCTGCCGGAGGCCCCTTAGGGACGATGATGCCAGCCGTGGGATTGAACGTGATCGTTTCGGCGAACGCTTCGTGAATCGGGCCACGCGTCAGCACTTGCGCCCCGTCGTCGGCGCTGACCGGGACAGGATCTGCGGCAAACGTCTGTCCCCAGCCGAAGAAGATGCCCCCTGCTGCCGTTGCAGCCAGCGCGGACCGTTTGATAACTTTGAAACCACTGCGTACCGTCATGTCAAACGTCCTTATCAATCGTTGCATTGCCCGCTCAAACATTTCCTTTGCGGAAGCCGTGCCCCAGGAAGGAGAACACGGCCAACACCAAAAACACCAGGAACACGATCTTCGCCAGCCACACGAACGAGCCGGCCATTCCGCCGAACCCCAGCAGTGCGGCAATCAGAGCAATCACCAGCAGCGCAATCGCCAATCGAAACATGGTTGCGTCCTTTCTGAAATAAACGTCGCGGCTTATGCGGCGCGGGGCCGCCTCCTCGCCTTTCATTCGCCTCGCCTTCCACTGGCCTCACCATCCGTTCAACTCACCATCCATTCGGCACCGAAGCGTCGATCGCCAGGGCGTCGACTTCGTTTTCGGCCCGGATCCGCTGCCATACCTCGGTGCGATGGATCGGCACCGTGGAGGTACCTTCAAAACCCAGCCGCACGCGGCCGTTGGTAATTTCCAGCACGGTCACCTTCAGCACCGGTTGCGCGTCATCGGCTCGGCCGACCACCACCGACTGCTGACTCTTGCGAGTTACGATAAACATCGAGGAACCTCCGTATTCAGGGTGAATCGCCTACTGCGCTACCATTCCAAGCCTGTGCGGAAATCGGGCCGGCAAGTTGGAACACTTGCACCATGGTGCCCGATGCAAATGCGTGTACGACGGCGCCGGTGGTGGTCTCAATCTCCGCCGCCGCCTCGCCGACCGCGACGCCGGTGATCCGCTTGATCTCTGCCCGCAGCAAGTCGGCGGAACTCTTGAACAACTGCCGGTGAAACTCCTGCACCTGCGCGGCTCCCTCGGGTGTGAGCGCCAGCGACCGCTCCGCGGGGGAGAGCGCCTCGTGCAGCGTGACGACCAGCGTCTCCGCGGCGAGCACCACGGTCACCGCTTTGGGCGCGTAGCCGGTCCGCTGGTGCTGGAATTCGCTAACCGCTTGCGCGACCTGCTGCGCCATAGTGAGATCAGGCTGGTTCATCGAGTTCTTTCTCGCGGACGGTGACGTTCGCCGCCGTGTTGCCATAGGCCGACAAAAAAAGCCGACGTGGCGGAATACCCTGAGGTACTCCGCCACGTCGGCTTACTTGCGATCGAGCCCCCGGCTCCTGCCAGGCTGCTCTGCAACTAGTCATCCGAAAACACGCACGCCACGCTCTTTCACGCGGCGGCCGGCAAATCCGCCTGGCCCTCACGCTCTACTGCATCCTAGAGCGTGCCGCAGGGAAAGCAACCACCAATGTGAGTAATTGTCGAAAGATGTCGGGAATATCGCAAGCAGGGGCCGGCCGAGTGGCGTTTGCGGCAGCCTATAGTTCCTCAGGAGCCCGATTCCGCGTCATCCGCTCGGCGAATTGTTTGATATTATGACGAAATAGGAAGTCGACACAGCAGGTACACGATGACGCGAACCCAGGGTGAAATCGAAGCGGCCATTGGCGAGGGGATCGGCCGCTTCGAGCAGGAATACATGGGCCGCGGCCCCAAGAACATTCAGGCCCACCTGCTGGGCGATCTGCTGGTCGTCCGCCTGCAAGGCGTGTTGACCGCCGCCGAGCAGCACTTGGTGAAGACGCTGCAGCCCGAGAAGGGACGCGACCTGCTCAAGCAGGTCCGCACCCACCTCATTGAAACCGCGCGGCCGTTCATGGAGGCGATGGTGGAAGACATCACGGGCGTGAAGGTGCTCAGCCTGCACCACGACATCAGCACGCTGACCGGGGAAGAGGTGGTGCTCTTTACGCTGGCCGAGCCGCCGCGGCTTCGTGAGACGAGAAAGAAATAGTACGCTATCGCCGCAGTAGCACCAACAGCGCCAAATCAATCGCGAAGAACACCACGATCAGGCACTCCAGCCATAGCAGCCGCCGGTTCATCACTTCGGAGTTGACCACGTTGTACAGCTTGTCGAGCTGGTCCAGCCGCTGCTCGACGCTCGTTCGCCAGTGCTCCAGGTAAAACCGTTCGCTCGCCCCTAGATACACGCGGGCCAGAAACCAATCCCCCAGAAACTTGCCTATGTGGGACACCTCATCGCTGAGCTTCGTCACATCGACGCGAAACAGCCGCAGCTTCCGCAGGATCGACGTGTACGTGCCGAAGATGCCAAACCGGTGCTGCTGCACTTCCTCGTATGCCCGGTTGAGATATTTGTCGAGCCGCTCGTCCATCCGGCGGTATTCTTCCAACTGCAAATTCGCCAGTTCCAAAATGTACAGCACGTCGTCCACGTAGCCGTCGAGGTCCACCAGCAGGGCGGCGTCCCAGTCGATGATCACCACGTCGCCCAGCGAAAACGACCGCTCGACGCGGAACGATTCGCGCACCTGCTCTTCGCTTAAGCGGGCAGGATCGGTTTCGGACAGCAATCCGGCTACCGCGCGGCGGTGCGTCGTTAGCCACTGCTGGACGTCGGTGGCTCCGCCACTAGTTCCATCCGCGGTCCCGTCGATCTCGGTCAGGCAGAATACGGTGTATGCCTCCGGTTCCGTCGGTGGCGAGCTTTCGATCATCGCGTCGCCGAGGCTCTTGCAGGCGTCGAGGCACAACTCTCCGGCCAGCTCGTCGAGTGTCTGCCCATTGTCGAGCCGCCGGCTGTGCAGCGGCTGCAGATCTGCCAGTTGCCCCACTTCCACCGGCACGCGGACGGTGATCGAGACCACGCCCACATCGTAGATCCGCAGCACCAGCCGCACCGGCCGGCCGCCGATCGCCGCCTGCCGTTCCGGCTCGATCGTCAGCGGCTGATAGAGCGGCACGTCCTTGGGATACGTGTGATCCGTGCGAATCCGCACAGGGGCCGGGCGCGTCGTGAGAATTTGCTGCACCTTGTCGGTGGCAATTTCATTGGCCACGTCGTACGCGTAGAGATAAACCACCTCGCCTTTCATAGAATGTTCCTCGTGTAGTGGCTTGAACGTCGTCCAGTATTATGTCACGAAGAGTGGCTGGAGCAACGCCCTAGCAGTTAGGCCGATCAACGCTATCGCGAAAACGCGAAAGAGCGAAATCGCGAAAAACCGAGAAGGGAAGCACGAACTTACCCAAGGATCAACGCCAACAGTCAAACAGGCTTCGTTTTCGTGCTTTCGCGTTTTCGCGATCCGTCTTCCTTTGTGCGTGTTAGCGCCTTTGCGACTTTGTGTCTGATTTTCTGATGGTGAGCGGGTTGGTAGTGCCGGCAGTGGCACACGGACGGAGTCGAAAACCAGGGACGAGTTTGTTGGATCTACATTGCCGCCCAAATCAAAATCGCGAGACGATTCTCTGTTCTCTCTCAAGGGTTTCCGTCGATAGTTAGGAATAGTCCCGCTCGCTGACCCTGCGGGGCGTCAAGTGAGTTATGCCCCCCAACCTTGCCCGTTACCTGCCGAAATCGATCGTTTGCTTCCGCGAGGGGTACACGGCGAGGGACTGGCTGCGCGACATTCTGGCCGGCGTGACGGTGGGGATCATTGCCCTGCCGCTGGCGATGGCGTTCGGCATCGCTTCGATTCCGGAAGCGGTCGCCCGCGAGGCGGGGCTCTCGCCCCCCGCGATGGGCCTCTACACCGCCGTGGTGGCCGGCTTTCTCATTTCCGCCCTCGGCGGCAGCCGCGTGCAGATCGGCGGCCCCACCGGCGCGTTCATCGTCATCGTGTACGGCGTGGCGTCGAAGTTCGGCTATGCCGGCCTCGCCACCGCCACGCTGATGGCGGGCATCATCATCATTGTGATGGGGCTGTGCCGGTTCGGCGCGATGATCAAGTTCATCCCGTACCCTGTGGTGACCGGATTCACGGCCGGTATCGCGCTGATAATTTTCTCCGCGCAGGTGAAGGAGTTTTTCGGCCTGAAGATGGGGGCCGTGCCGGCGGACTTTATCGGCCAGTGGCAGGCGTACGCAACCAATATTCTGGATCTGGTGCGGCATCGGGGCGGCCAGATTGCGCAGGCTGGCTCAAAAGGCGAATGGACGCCGGCCGCGTTGGCAGTGGGAGCTGGCTCGCTGGCGGTGCTCATTGTGCTGCGACGATTTGCTCCCCGCGTGCCGGGAGCGATCGTGGCGGTGGTGGCGGCGTCGCTGGTGGTGTATCTATTCCATCTGCCGGTCGAGACGATCGGCAGCCGGTTTGGCGGGATTCCACGCAGCTTGCCCGCGCCGCATCTGCCACCGCTGAGCCTGGGTATGGTGCGCGAGCTGCTCCCCTCGGCCCTGACGATCGCCATGCTGGCTGCGATCGAGTCGCTGCTCTCGGCGGTCGTCGCCGACGGCATGACCGGCGGGCGGCACAAAACCGATTGCGAATTGGTCGCCCAGGGTTTGGCGAACATCGGCTCGGTGCTGTTTGGCGGTATTCCCGCCACCGGGGCGATTGCCCGCACTGCGGCGAATGTGAAAAGCGGCGGCCGTACTCCGGTCGCGGGCATGGTGCATGCGATCGTGCTGCTGTTGTGCATGGCGGTGCTGGCGCCGCTGGCCGCCAGCATTCCGCTGGCCTGTCTGGCCGCCGTGCTGATGATGGTGGCCTGGAACATGAGCGAGGTAGATCAGTTTCGCTCGCTGCTCCGCGCCCCACGCGGCGACGTGGCGGTGCTGCTGACCACGTTCGGCCTGACCGTGCTGACCGACCTGACGATCGCCGTCGGCGTGGGCACCGTCCTGGCCGCGATGCTGTTCATCAAGCGCCTGGCCGACGTCTCGAACATTAGCGCCATCCGGCAGGAATTGGAAAACGGTGGCGAGGATCTAGCCGAGCTGAAAGACCCGAACGCCGTCACCCGCCGCGAAGTGCCGTCGGGCGTGGAGATCTACGAAATCAACGGGCCGTTTTTCTTTGGCATCGCCGATCGGCTCAAGGACACGCTGCAAACGATGGAGCGGCCGCCGAAAGTTTTTATCCTGCGGATGCGCAAAGTGCCGGCAATCGACGCCTCGGGCATTCACGCGCTGGAAGAGTTCTACGAAAAGTGCCGCCGCCAGGGGACGGTGCTGCTGCTCTCCGGCGTCCACGCCCAGCCGCTATTCGTGTTCACGCAACTCGGCCTGGGCAAGCTGATCGGCTCGGAGAACATGTTCGAGAACATCGACGACGCGCTGGACCGTGCCCACGAATTGCTGGGCCTGCCGCGCGCCGAGCGGCCATCGGGCACAGTGCCGGAAGTGGCCCGCGAAAAGTAGGGCAAAAAAGTAGGTCAGGCCAGAGGCCTGACCTACGGACCTACGGAGTTGCCGATGGATGAAGCAGGAGAGGGTGAAGCCGTAGGGGCAGGGGGGCGAAGGCCGGTTTTTGGGCGACTTTTTCTGCCTCTCCCGCGTCGCAATCGATATCTTCGGCACTTTAACGCCATTCGGCTGCTGAACTCGCGGGCCCTGTGACTTATATTTTCTGTGGGCCGTTTCGGGGCCACAACCGGGCGGACGGTGTAAGCGCAATCACGTTGCGAAATCCTCGTTGATGAGATCGCTGAGCAAAATGAGCACGTTGAATCCCAACCGCCGCACGGGCTTCACGCTCATCGAGATCCTGATCGTGGTGGTGATCATGGCGATCCTGGCCGGGATGATCATTCCCCAGTTCACCGAGACGACAAAGGACGCCAAGGTAAGCACCGCTCTGTTCAATTTGAACACCATGCGGGCCCAGATTGAACTCTTCAAGGCCGAGCACGGCGGCACGCTGCCCAACGCCACGCTTTCAGACCTGACCATCGCCAAGGCCTACCAGGGCAAAACCTACGGGCCATACATGTCCGCGGTGCTGGAAAACTCGCTGACGGGGAGCCGAGTCGTTAAGAACTCCGCCGCCGCGAAGGTCGTGGCTGGCGACATCACCGCGGGCAACGGCGGCGGCTGGGTTTACAGTCCGTCGAGCGGCGAGATTCGGTTGGACACCGTTGATTATTGGCAGAAGTAGCGCGGCCAGAAGTGCGCAACTCGGCAACGTGCAGGTTATTTCTCGCCCGAACCAGCAGTTCCCGCTGTCGCCACCGCCGCCGGTCCAGCATCGGCTTCCTTGCCTCGCAGCGCCGATAACACCGCGCCGACAAGTCCCAACGCGGCGCCGGTGCAAAACGCGAACGTCTGGGCCTGAAGATATATGTCCAGCGTGTGACTTCCGATCGCGGTGCCCGGACGTTCGGTCAGCACATGCAGCGCCCCCAGCGCTTGCAACCCATGGCCGAGCAGTGACGCGGCCAGCGCGGCGCCGATCGCCTGGCCGAAGCTGCGGGCGGTGGTGAAGAATCCGTTGGCTGCGCCGAGATCTTTGGCCGGCACGCCGCCCAGCACGGAGACGTTGTTCGGCGGATGAAACAACCCGCCCCCTGCCCCGGCCAGCACCAGCAGGCAGATCACATAAGCATAAGGCGGATGCGACCCGAGCAGCGACATCCCGAACACCGCCGCGCTCACGCAGAGCAACCCGGCGGTGCTGACGATGCGGGCACTCAACCAGCGACTCCACTGGGCACCAAACCGGTGGCTTAAATGCCCCACCAACTGGCTCGTGATCGTTAGCGATAACGACATCGGTACCAGCAACAGCCCGGCAGAAAACGGCGACAAACCGAGCACAATCTGGGCGTACAGCGGCATCAGCACGTAGCCGAATGTCGCGGCAATAAAATAAAACGCGGCCGCCACCGAGCCGAACGTGAAGGGCTTGTACCGAAACAGCCGCAAATCCAACAACGGCCAGGCCGCCTTTCGTTCGGCCGCCACGAATAGCCCGAGAAATACCACGCTCCCCAGCAACACGGTGATCCCGATCGGGTCCAGCAAGTGATGCGACAGCCGCTCGACGAGCATGAACGGCGCTCCGACGACCAGGATCGACAGCGCCGCTCCCCGCCAGTCGAGCGACTCATTCGTAGTCGCGGCGTGGTTGCGGAGAACCAACAAGTCGAGCATTACGCCCAGCCCGCCGATCGCTCCGATCAGAATGAAGATCGATCGCCACCCGAGCGATTCGATCAAGAATCCCCCCAACACCAGGCCGGTGATTTGCCCCATCGCCAGCACCGAGGCGTTGACCGCCATCGCCCGCCGCCGCTCTTCACGCGGGAAGACGGCGGTGATTTCGGCCATCACATTGGCCAACACCATCGCGCCTCCCAAACCTTGCACGATGCGGAAAGCAATCAGCGACGACAGCGTAGGGGCCAGCGCGCACAAAATGGCGCCCACCGCCAGCAGCACCGCGCCGATCACCGTGATCCGCTTGCGCCCCCAGCGGTCCGACATCCGGCCCGCCAGCAGGAGCGTGATGGTGAGCGCAGCGAGGTAAGCGACGAGCACCCACTTGATCTCGTGAATGCCCACGCCGAAGTGCCGCGCCATCGACGGCAGCGCCAGCGTGACGATGAACCCATCCATATAGACCACGAAATTGCCGCACTCCACCGCCGTGAGCACCCACCAGCGAGAGATGGGCTGTGCGGGTGCCGCGGCGCGCTCGGGCTCACTGCTGATCGTCATGGTCTAACTCATTCGCTCCACGGCTTAGTCGCTCTCCGTAGGTCAGGCCTCTTGCCTGACAGAATCTTTAAATCCGATCCGATGTGTCAGACCAGAGGCCTGACCTACGGGGCGTTAATCTGCGCGTGCAGCTTCTTGCGGTCCACCTTGCCGGTGGCGTTCAGCGGCAGCTCGTCGAGGATCGTAATTTTGTCGGGGACTTTGTACGCGGCGATCCGCTCGGCGACGAACGCGCGCAGCTCCGCGGGCGACGGCGCGTCTTGCCAGTCGCGGCGCAGGGCAACGTAGGCCGTAACGATCTCGCCAAAATGCTTGTCCGGCGCGCCGACAACGCAACTCAGATGTACGGCCGGATGCTCGTCGAGAACTTCCTCCACTTCCAGCGGCGAGATATTCGAGCCGCCGCGAATGATCAGCTCCTTCTGGCGGCCGACAAACCAGCAATATCCCTCGTCATCCACGCGGGCCACGTCGCCGGTGTGCATCCAGCCGTCGCGCAGCGCGGCCGCGGTGGCTTCCGCGTTCCGCCAGTAACCGACCATCATGGCGTCGTTTTTGACCAGCAACTCGCCCACGCCATTTGCCGGCAGCTCCCCCTCGTTGTCGCCGACGATTCGCAGCGACGTCCGCACCACGGGCTTGCCGATCGAACCCAGTCGCTTCGGTCCGAACGGTAAGTTGCTGATGCAGCTTAACAGCTCGGTCATGCCGTACAATTCGGTGATTTCAAAGCCGGTCATGTTCTGGAACCGGCGATGCAGATCGAGCGGGACCACGTCACCGCCGGCGGTGCAGCAGCGCCATGATTTCAGCGCGACGGCCGGCAAGGCCTCCAGGTGCTCCACCAGATCTTCCAGCGTGGCCGGCAGCATCTGCACGCGCGTCACGCCGTGCCGCTCGATGGCCGCCACGACTTGGGCCGGGCTGGGCAGAAACGTCAGCACGCAGGTGCTGCCCGCGAACAGGCCGGGCAGCAGTTGGCCGGTGAAAGCGGCCGCATGACACGCAGCGGTCGAGATCAGCAGCACATCCACGGGCGTGAACTCGAAACTTTCTGTCTGAATCTCGCAATTGCGGTAGAGCGAAGCGTGGCTATACATCACCCCTTTGGGCTTGGCGGTCGTGCCCGAGGTGTACAAGATCGCGGCCAATTGAGTGGCGTCGAATGTCGCGGTCGGAACCGGCTGAGGTTCGCCGGCGAGCAATTCGTCGAAGGGCCGAAAGGACGGCGATCCGCCGGACGGTCCACCAACCAGAAACCGGTGCAGCACCCCCATCTCCGCCAGCGGCAATTTTTCCACCTCCGCCAGGAGCGATTGATCGACGATCAGGGCAACGGCGCCAGAATGTTGCAGCGCATACTCCGCCTCGAGCTGTCGATACCGGTAGTTGAGCGGCACGGCGATCACACCCAACTTGAAGCAGGCGAAGTACGCGAACACCAGCTCCGGGCAATTAGGCAGAAAGACCGCTACGCGATCGCCGGCCGCAATTCCCTTTGCCGCCAGCGCGCCGGCGATCCGATCGGTAACGTCGTCCAACTCGGCATACGTCCAAGGCCGACCACCAAACCAGACAGCGATCCGCTCCGGCCACCGCCGACGACTTTGCTGGAGTACCTGACCGATCAGCATGGAGCTACATTCCTTTCTCACTTCCGCGGCTTGAACGTCTTCTGATCGATGACCTTGAGATCCTTGGTGTCAACGTCGGGCGAACCCGCGCACGCCAGCACCTTCATCTCGATGGCCTCCTCGCTGACGTCGAACAGGCAGAAGTGGCGCGTGCTGAAATAACCGACCCACTCGCGGCCGTCGGGGAGCGTCACTTTGCCTTGCGTGCCGCGGGGGTTTGCCGTGGGGCCGGGGCCGAACGCGTGATGCATGCCAAATCGGCTGTCCCACTTGTGCCACGCACCTTTGCCAATGCAGCCGGTGACGATTTGCGTGACTCCTTTGTCCGGAGTGGGCTCGATCCGCTCGTAGGTGGGATCCCAACTCGAGAGCATCAGCGTGGCGTTGTACTTGCCCAGCAGCGGAAGCACCACGTCGCGCGCTTGCAGATGCACGGGAAAAAATCGCTTGCTGTTGATGCCCGACGTGTAGCCAGGGTAGCCGGCCAGAACGATGATGTACTTCTCCTTGGCGGCCTTGAGCACCTCCTCCAGCCACTTGGCGTTCTCCCCGCCGGCGGGCCAGTCTTGATTGCCGTCGATGCCGATGAATCTCACCGGCCCGACGACTTTTGTCCAATTGTGCGAATAACCATCGGCGGCGGGCGTGTAGTGCAACTCGTTAAAGATGCCAGTGAAGTCGTGGTTGCAGGGAGTAGTGAGCGTGGGCACGCTGGCCAGCAGTTCGGCGGCCGGACCGGCGTACGCCTTATCCCATTGAAACGACCACGACTCCTGCTCCATCAGATTGCCCGTGTTGACGACGAAGCTCGGCTGCGCCTTGTGAACTTGCTTCGAGTTGGCTCCCCACGGCTCGTCGTTGCCGGGTTGCTGCAACGCATGCCCAAAGGCGGCGAAACGATATTGTTTGCCGGGAAGCGTCAGCGTGAATGGCCCGCGCTTCGTCACGTGCGGGCCGACTTTGGCCGACAGTGTGTAGCTGATCTGGCGGGTTCCTTTGGGCACCTCGACTTTCACGCGGTGCCAGATGCCCAGTTTCGATACGGCGGTTACCGCGGCGCCCGCCGGCTCGGCTGAGTTAGCCTCGACGGGCTTCGCCTCCACGGTCAACTCCGCCGGCAACTGGGTGCGGCAGGCGAGCGTGAAGTAGCCATCGCCAAAATCGCCCAGCAGCGGGCCGTTGAAAATCTCGCACGGCTGGGGCTCGGCCGAGATCACGCGGGCATCCAGCGCCATGACCGGGCCGTTCGCCTTACCTGTGTACGCCGCGCCGCCCCAGTACGTGTACACGTTGCCCCGAAGCTCGACAGTGTTTTCCCCCTTCTGGAACTCGCCGATCAACGGAACCCAGAATTGCACGATCGGCCCGTGCGCAATTGGTACTTCTTTGCCATTGAGCGTGATCGCGGCGTCCAGCAACGTGGGGCAGAAGCCCAGGTCTTTCCAATAGCCGCCGCTGGCCGCCACCAGGTCGCCATTGCAGATCGACGCGCGGGGCGCGTTGCCCCCCGTGTGTTCCTCGAACATGCGCACCCACAGGCCAGCGGTTTTCGCGGGATCGGCCAGCTCGAACGTCCCTTTCCAGACAAAGGGATAGCTCTTGCCGCCTGCGGAACGCGGGTCCGGTCCCGGCGGCGGCGCGGGATGGGGCTTGTCGCTAAACGTCTGGCCTCCGTCGTTGCTGTATTGCCACGCGACGGTCACAGGCGAGAACTTGATGTTCTCAAACGGCCCGTTGGGCTCCTCGGCCAGCACCGTCGCGGAAATCGCAACCACCGCGGCCGCCACGAGACCTGGCACCAGCGCACTTTTCGTCAGCAACATCACGGCCTTGCTCCTGGGGGGATTCTATGAGCGGCGGTAGGGAGCCTACCACTTTGGCGGCCGAGAATGGCGTTGTCAACCTTGAGGCCGCTTTGCTGTGCTGGGGGGAAACATCCGGCCCTAAAAACGAACGAAGCCCCGCAGCCGGGTTGGCTGCGGGGCTTCGGTTGGATTTCTCAATTTTGCGAATCGCGGTTTCCACGAAGATAAACTCCACGGGGGTAAACCCCGTGGCTCGGACGGTACGAACGCTTACCGCCGGCAGGTGATGCAGGCCGGGCCGGAGGCTTTGGCTTGCTTCGGGGCCGGGGCTTCGATTTCCTCGGCCGGCACGATTTCGGTGTACGCAGTGTCGTTGCTCACGCGTTCGTTCGCAACATGGCTCACGGGTCGAACGCGGCGCGGGCCCGGTTGACGCGAGATGCTGGTCGGACGGTACTGCGTGGTCGCACCGCTCGGCTGATTGTAGCTCGGCTGTGCGGGGCGCTGCCCGGTTTGATACGTTGGCCTCGCGCGACTGGCGGTGGCCGGCGTCGGGACCATCTGGCCGCCCCCTTCGTACGCGCCCCCTTCCATCGCGGCACCGTCGCCGCTGCATCCGCACGAGCTGCCGCCCGTCGCGTAGCCCATGCCGCCGGCGTAGCCGCGCCGTCCGCCGCCGCAGGTGCCACCACCACATGTGCCGCAGCCGCCATCGCAATCGCCCCGGCCGCAACCGCCCCGACCGCAGCGCCGTCCGCCGCCGCCGCCCGTCCAGTTGCCGCACTTGTCGCACGGGTCGCAGGCGTCTGGCGGATCGTTGTACCACTCGCTCCAGTACGCCTTGCCGCACCCCTTCTTGCAGGTCAGGCCGTCCACGAGTTCCTTGCCAGGGTACCAATTGCAGATGCCCACGCCGCAGCCCCGGGCTCCGCAGGCCGGCGCACCGCAGTCGCCGGACGCACAGCCTCCAGTAACGATTCCTCCGCCCCCGCACGTATCGCAGCCCCCCGCGCCGCACACCGAGGCACAGCAACCGACGGTGCTTGTCAGGCTGGCGGCGGCCAACAACGCAATGATCCAGCGTCGAGACATGATGTTGATCCCCTTTTCCCCCGCGTGCGGCCCGGCTGGTGAAACTCTTTGCCTGCGGCCGCCAAAGGTCGTGTCTGGTGTTGTCTTCCGCACCAGTCCGGCAAACGCGGACTTCGGCGGCACGATGGGTTTATCGGCCCTGAAAACCGGCAGATTCGTAAAAACCGTTACTGCAAGAAAAGCTTCGCCGACCGGCAAACTTGCCCTAGTTTGCCGCAGGGGCGCGGCCCGGTGCTGGCGGCGGGTCCATTCGCGCCGCCGCCGCGGGCGACTATAGTGCCGCACTGTGTTGCACTTGCGCCGCCAAGTCGCATCGCGCCATTCACCTGATGAAGCCCACCATGCCCGCACCGCTATCACCCAAAGCACTGCATCATGTGGCGGTCACCACCGCCGATCCGGAGCGCTGCGCGAAGTTTTATTCCGACGTGCTGGGCTTTCGACCGATCCCGCGGGCACCGTTCACCTTCCGAGGCGCGTGGCTTCTCAACGAGGCGGTGGGGGTCCAGATTCACGTCATCGAGCATCCGCATCCCATGCAGCTCTCCGGACCGATTGATCCGATCACCGGACACTTCGCCCTGGCGGTGGCGGACCTCGACGAAGCGGAGCGGCAGCTTCAGGCCCACGGCATCGAGTACCTGCGGCAGATCAACGCCGGAGGGTATCAGCAGATTTTCTTCCGTGATCCAGACGGGAATCATATTGAAGTGGGGATCTACCCGGCGATGGTGCTGGCATGAGCGAGGAAGAAGCTGAAACGCGCGATGCCGAGGCGCACGATACCGCTCCGTCTGATCCGGCTCTTACCTTGGCCGCGGCGTTGGCGCAGCGCCAGATCGAGTTGCCCGAGGAGCAAGTCGCTTTGCTCGACCGCTACCGCGCGCTGCTGTGGGACTGGAACGAAAAGATCAACCTGTACCGCGCGCTGCTGTGGGACTGGAACGAAAAGATCAACCTGACGCGACACACGACGATGGAAAAGTTCGTCGAGCGCGACGTGGTCGACTCACTGGCCTTTAGCGAGTTCCTGCAAACGGGCGAGCATGTGCTGGACGTCGGCACCGGCGGCGGCGTGCCCGGCGTGATCCTGGGCATCGTGCGCCCCGACTTGCACATTGAGCTGAGCGAATCAGTCGGCAAACGGGCCCGCGTGGTGGGCGAGATCATCGCCGCACTGGGGCTGAACATCACGATGCATCACGGCGCGGCGCAGGCCGTGCTGGAGAACCAGGTGTTCGACGCCCTGGTGGTGCGGGCGGTGGCGTCGCTTTCCAAACTGCTCACTTGGTTCGAGCCCCATTGGGCCTCCATCGGCCGGTTGCTAGTCCTCAAAGGCCCCGCCTGGGTCGAAGAGCGCGGCGAAGCGAGGCACCTCGGGCAGATGCACTACGTGCAGTTGCGCAAGCTCTCTGAGTATCCCCTGCCCGGCACGGAGAGCCACAGCGTGCTGCTGGAGCTGCGGGCGAAGGAGTGAGCATACTACCCCTCACGCTGCGCGTGAGGTTTCATAATCGTGTGGAGCGAGTAAACGCATCACGCGGAGCGTGAGGGGTACTATCCCAACTTGCCACGTATTCTTACTTGGTCCGCGTTTTTACTCGTACTTTCTTCTTGCGAGCGCCTGTCGCACCGTTGCCGATTCCGCCTGCCGTTCCATTTAACGGTAAATGCAACTGCTTATCCGTAACCAAGGCCCTTACCTTTGCCTTTGGTTTCTTCTTCGCTCCCAACCGCCGCCCGTTGGCCGTGGTCGGCGCGCTGGTTAATGGATCTTCCGCACCCACTAACGGTTCGCCTTCCTTAATCTTGGTCAGCCGCTGGTTCCCCTTCTTGGCGTAATCCTTCGACAGCTCGCAGCCGATCCACTTCCGGCCCAGTTTCTTGGCGACCGCCAGCGTGGTGGCGCTGCCGCCGAAGGGGTCGAGCACGACGTCCCCTTCGTTGGAACAGGCGCGGATGATCCGCCCCAGCAACTGCTCGGGCATCTGGCAGCCGTGGAAACCTTCGCGCTCCTTGAACGTGCCGGCGACGCGCGAGAAAAACCAGGTGTCGCTCTCTGGGGTAAAACCTTCTGGTAGATCTTGCGGCCGCAGGATCCAGTTGTCGTCGGGCAAGCGGCCTTTGGCCACCGCCCGCTTGTCGCCGTAGACCAGTTGCCGTGCCGAGGGGACGCGTAGCTGGGGGTCGGCCGCGTTGAACGTGAACTGCTTCGCGTCTTTGACAAAATGAAACAGATGGGCGTGCGAGCGCGTGAACTTCCGCTTGCAGTTCACGCCGAACGTGTAGTACCAGATCACCCAACTGCGGCAGGTGAGCTTCAGGTCGTTCTGCAGGATCAGCTTGAACTCGGCCGCGTATTCGTCGCCGATGGCCACCCAGAATGTGCCGTCGTCGGCCAGCACGCGCGACACCTGGCCCATCCACTCGCGCGTCCAGTCGAGATACTCGTGGTACGGGCGATTGTCCTTGTAGACGTCGTACTCGTACTTGATATTGAACGGCGGATCGGCGAAGGCCAGATTGACGGAGCCCGCCTCCATCTTCTTGAGTAGCGCGACGCAATCCCCTTGGTGAATGGTTTCCAATGCCAAGCCCACGGGCCACCTCCTGCTGATTGGGGTTGAATTGGTGTATGTTAGTCCATGAGGAAGCGTTTTGGGAGACGCCCCGAATTGGCGGAATGTACGCTGCGTGTTAGCCGCCGGTCCCCGACCGGCGCGAGAGCGTGACAGATGATCGCCGCGCGATCTACGGGAAAAGTACCGCGGTCGAAGGAACAAGCGATGCGGCCGCGGCTTCAATTCACGCTTCGCCGCATGTTTTTGACCACGTTCTGGGCCGCGGCCACGATGATGTGCGCGGTTTTCTTTGAGCGCAAGGGGCAAAACGCAGGCACGTCGGCGTTTCTATTCCAGCTTTTCATTGTGGCGATTTGTGCCACCGGCACCGTGGTGGCGACCGGCTGCCTGTTTGGGTGGCGAATGAAAACGATCGCACTGGTGGTCGCCGGCGTGCTGGTTTTCCTCTGGTCGTTGTACTGCCTGTTGGTGTTGCTGGGGTTTGTGGGGGTGATGTATTCCTGATGGGGGGCAGAACTGGAGAGTCCTCGGCCTGAAAGGCCGACAAGAATTCTCAAGCCCTGAAAGGGCGAGATACGATTCGGGGCGATCATCTATCGCGCCCTTTCAGGGCTCAGGACGGATCATGGTGCTATTTCACCCAGGGCTGCGCCCTGGGCTTTCCTATCTCGGCCTTTCAGGCCGACGGAATCGACATGTGGCTCGACATTTCAGCATCGCGCCGCTTGGGAAGCGGCGGCTAACATGCGGAGTAGCCGCCGTTGAGCCCCCGTCAAAGATGCCCTATACTGGCGATTCTTCGCTGTTCCCCTCCGACTGCTACTGTACGGGCCGCACGTCGTATCCGGCCCCCCTTCCGACCTCCGACCTCCGACCTCGAAATGAGTTCCTACAACCTCACCCATCTGCGGCAGCTTGAGGCCGAGAGCATTCATATTATCCGCGAGGTGGCGGCCGAGTTCAGCAATCCGGTGATGCTGTATTCGATCGGCAAGGACTCGTCGGTGATGGTGCAGTTGGCCTTGAAGGCGTTCTACCCTGCCAAGCCGCCGTTTCCGCTGCTGCACATCGACAGCACCTGGAAGTTCCGCGAGATGATCGCGTTTCGCGAGAGCTACGCCCGGCAGGAGTTGGGTTTGAACCTGATCGTGCATATCAACGAAGAGGGGCGGAAGCTCAACATCAGCCCGTTCGAGAACAGCGAAAAGCACACCACGGTGATGAAGACCGAGGGGCTGAAGCAGGCGCTCGACAAGCACCGCTTTGACGCGGCCTTCGGCGGTGCCCGCCGCGACGAAGAAAAATCGCGGGCGAAGGAACGGGTCTTCTCGTTCCGCGACCGGTTCCACCGCTGGGATCCCAAGAACCAGCGCCCCGAGTTGTGGAACCTGTATAACGCCAAGGTGAACCCGGGCGAGAGCATCCGCGTGTTCCCACTTTCCAACTGGACGGAGCTGGACGTCTGGCAGTACATCCACTTGGAAAAAATCCCGATCGTGCCGCTGTACTACGCGGCGGAACGCCCTGTGGTCCGCCGCCGCGACGAAAAGGGAAACGAGATGCTGATTCTCGTCGACGACGACCGGATGAAGCTGCAAGCCAACGAAAAGCCCGAGCCCATGATGGTCCGCTTCCGAACGCTGGGTTGCTATCCGCTCAGCGGCGCCGTCGAGTCCACCGCCACGACGCTGCCGGAGATCATCCAAGAGATGCTGCTCACCACAACGTCCGAGCGCCAAGGTCGCATGATCGACCGCGATCAGGAGGCGTCGATGGAGAAGAAGAAGAAGGAGGGATACTTCTGAAATCCGAATGTCTAAGCACGAATGACGAAATGGAGCAACATTCGTCATTCGTGCTTAGACATTAGACATTTCCCGTTAGCGCTCCTCTTCGAGTCGCGGCTAAACATTTCACAATCCAAAATCCACAATCCGAAATCGCTCCTGTGTCTCACCAATCCGACCTGATCGCCACAAACATCGAAGAATACCTGGCTCAGCATGAGCAGAAGGAGATGCTGCGCCTGTTGACTTGCGGCAGCGTGGACGATGGCAAGAGCACGCTCATCGGCAAGCTGCTGCTGGAGTCGAAGATGGTGTTTGAAGACCATCTGGCGGCACTACACAAAGACTCCGCCAAGCACGGCACCACAGGCGGCGAGCTGGACCCGGCGCTGCTCAGCGACGGGCTGGAGGACGAGCGGCAGCAGGGCATTACGATCGACGTGGCGTATCGCTATTTCTCGACGGCCAAGCGGAAGTTCATCATCGCCGACACGCCCGGCCATCAGCAGTACACCCGCAACATGGCCACCGGTGCGTCGAACTGCGACCTGGCGGTGATCCTGATCGACGCGCGGCCCGGCCATGGCGTGCTGGAGCAGACGAAGCGGCATAGCTTCATCGTTTCCTTGCTCGGCATTCGCCATGTCGTGGTGGCGATCAATAAGATGGACCTGGTGGGTTACTCGCAAGACGTGTTCGAAAAAATCCGCGGCGACTATCTGGCCTTCGCGGCCAAGATGACCACGGACGACCTGTCGTTCATTCCAATCTCGGCGCTCAAGGGGGACAACATTGTCGCCAAGAGCCCGCGCATGGCGTGGTACGAGGGGAGCACGCTGATGCACCATCTGGAAAACGTGTACATCGGCTCCGACCGCAACCTGCTCGACTTCCGTTTTCCGGTGCAGTTGGTCAATCGGCCCCATCTGGACTTTCGCGGGTTTTGCGGCACGGTGGCCTCGGGCATTGTGCGCCGCGGCGACGAGATCATGGTGCTGCCGTCGCGCAAGACGAGCCGCGTGAAGTCGATCGTGGCATTCGACGGCGAAATGGCCGAAGCGTTCGCCTCGCAGGCGGTCACGCTCACACTAGAAGACGAAGTGGACATCAGCCGCGGCGACATGATCGTCCGCCCCGGCAACGTGCCCCCCACGCTGCAGCGGTTCGACTGCATGATGGTGTGGATGGCCGAGACGCCGCTGGTGCCCGGCAAGCAGTATCTGATCAAGCAGACCAGCAAAACCGTCTCGGGTTGCGTCTCGACGCTGCGGTACAAGATCGATATCAATTCGCTGGAGCGCGGCCCGGCGCCGACGCTCGCGCTCAATGAAATCGGCCGCTGCGAACTGGAACTGGCCGAGCCGCTGTGCATCGACTCATATCGCCGCAACCGGGCGACCGGGGCGCTGATCGTCATCGACCGGATCACCAACGCCACCGTGGCCGCGGCGATGGTGCTCGACACCGCGGCCGATCGGCCCCGCGATCACTGGGCCGACGCGCCGGCCGTGTCGCAGGAAGTTCGCTCCAGCCAGGTGACCGCCGCCGAGCGGTCCGCCCGGTTCGGCCAAAAACCGGCCACCGTGTTGCTCACCGGCCTGACCGGCTCGGGCAAGCGGGGCGTGGCGCTGGCTTTGGAACGCCGGCTGTTTGAAGAAGGGCGCACGGTGGCGATGCTCGACGGACAGAACATGCGGCTGGGGATCAGCCGCGACCTGGGCTTCACGGCCGAAGAGCGGTCGGAAAATCTCCGGCGTGCGGCCGAAGTCGCCCGGCTGTTCAACGACGCCGGCCTGATCACCATCGCCAGCTTCGTCTCCCCCAGCGAAGCAGTGCGGCAAAAGGCACGCGAAGTGATCGGCGCAGATCGTTTCCTCGAAGTCTACTTCGATGTGCCGGTGGAAGTGTGCCGGCAGCGCGATCAAAGCGGCATGTACGCCCGCGCCGACAATGGCGAAATCCCCAACTTCCCCGGCGTCAGCGCCCAGTACGACGTGCCGCCGGCGCCCGATCTGACGCTTAGGGCGCATGAGATGACGGTGGAGCAGTGCGTGGAGGGGGTGGTGGGGTTGTTGAGGCAGCGCGGAGTGATCAGGTGAAGCGCCCCTTGCCCCGTTCCTCTGGCAGCCGGCGGACTCCTGCTTCCGACAATTTGGAACGATTGCATTCCGACGACGCCGGCCCGCTCGTCTATCGCCAACGCCCGCTCGCCCACGATCCGGCCGCTCCGATCGGCGCGGTGTACCTCAAGACTGCCACGCGCAGTCCGGTGATCTATCGCAAGCGCATTGACCGCATTGACTCGGCTCGCCCAGGGGATCTGGTGGCGGTGTATGGGCCGGGGGACGAGTTGCTTGGGTACGGACTGTTCAACCCGCGCAGCGAGATCGCGGTGCGCGTGGTGCGCGCGGGTTCGAGCTTGCCGGACGATCCGTTCTGGCAGG
>JAIOQB010000324.1 GCA_021413585.1 Planctomycetia bacterium | reverse complement strand
CGGTGCAGTAGCCGCGGCCGCTGGGCATCGAACCCTCGGGGAGTGCCAGCGACGCCCCCTTCGCCTTTTCCGGGCCCACCATGGGCACCAACGAGATGGCGTCCTGCCCGACGAGAATCACGTTGTCGCCGTGAAAACCAGCCGCATACAGGTTGCGGCCCCGATCCATTTGCCACAGCAGCCGGCCGTCGCGCAAGTTCAAGCAATGCAACTGGCTCGATTCGGGGGGGGTGAGGATCACGCGTCCGCCGGAGACCATCGGGCAGCCGTCGCTCCAGCCCTGGTGACTGCTGGTCTCCTCGCCTCCGCGGCGCGCGATCCAATTCCCCGCAGTCACCACTGTGCCGTTTGCCGCGTCGCGTGGATACTGATACCCCCACAGCAGCAGCCGGGTGGTCAGATCGACCCCCACCACGGCCCCCACGGTGGTTGGGCAGATCAAAGTTCCATCCGCAAACGAAGGGCTGATGCCGTACGTGTGGCGCGAAGTCTCATGCGCGATCTCGTCGTCCACCACGGCCAATTGCTGCGACCATTGCAAGCGGCCGGAATCGGCGGAGAGGACCACCAGCCGAATCTCGCCCGCCATTTCCGCAATCACATACAGCCGGCCTTGCAGCGGCAACGGCGGGCCGAGGAAGAAGGCGTGGTCCAGCTTCGGCTCGATGCCGCCCGGGCCGCCGACGCTCCAGCGACGTTTTCCCTGGCTCTGCCGCACTTCATACGCCGCCAGCACATTGCTTTGCTGGTCGCCTGCCCATTGAATACGCCGCGAGCCGAGGTTATCGATCACGACTCTCTGTCCGCCGGCGGTGGCCGCGCCTACGTCTTCCAGCGAGAAGACCAATTCGCCGTCGCTGCTGAGCGTGCCGACGGTCCGGTCTTGCCAGATCCGCTCGTACACTTCGCCGGAAAGCGCTAGGCGATCCCTGGCCGACGGCTGGGCATCGTTATCGGAATCCGAGTCCGTATCGTGCTTGCCGTCGTCGACCGGCTCGATCTGCCAGACGATCTTGCCCGATTCAGCGTCGACCGCCGTCAGCCGGCCTGGGCCGCGCATCAGCACAACATTGCCCACCGCCAACGGATGCATGGCGGGGAGCGCCGGGACCGACTGATCGAACAACTGGCGCGACTGGACGGAAATGATCTGTTCGATGTTGGCGTCCGCCGCGACGCGCTGCCGCCAGCAGGGACGCAACAACAGCGGCCGGCCGCCGGCGACTTGTGCCGCCCGGGAGCTATCGCCGCCGGTCATCGTCCAGTCCGCCAGCGCCTTCGACGCGGCCGCGGGTCGAGCGCGGGCCAAACCGCTGAGCCATTGCTTTGCTTCCGCTTCGCTGGCTGGCATTTGTGTTGGCCGGCCGGCGATATCGAAGCGAACCTTGGGCCAGCGACGGCGCATTTTGGTCAGCACGTCGGCCGATCGTTCGCTCTGGCCGGCTCGCGACCAGGAGACCGCCAGCATCAGCGACAGCGTCGGCTCGAACGCGGCAGCGGCCGGGCTTTGCTGCACTTGCTCAAAGCACAATGCGGCGGCGAGGGGACGCCCCTGCTCGAGGTGATAGCGCCCCAGGACGTTCATCGCGTCGGCGCCGGCCTCGGTGTGAAAGTACAAACGCGTGACGTCGGCCACGGCTTCCATGTCGCCGGCGAGGAGCGCTTCGTCCAGCTTGCGCCGCGCGGTGGCGCCGAACTGCAGTTCGTACGAGCGGCGGGCTTCAGGGGGCAATTCACCCAACAAGCGCCGGGCTTCGTTTTTCAGGCTGCGATAGGTTTGGGCTTCGAGGCCAGGGCGGCGAGGTTCGTCGACATGAGGAATCTCTTTGGGCACGATTTGCTTCGGGCCGTTGATCTTCTTTTGATGTCCGGATGCATCACCTGGCGGATCCTGTTTTGAATCGGGCTGCGCGTCGGTTCCAGGCCGGCGCCCTTCGTCGGGGCGGTAGAAAAAATCCTCTGGCGTGTTGAGCACCGAATTGAGGGCCTGCACCGCCTCGGCAAATCGCCGCTGGGCCAGTAGCTGCTCGGCCCGGTCGAGAAGTTGTCGCGTGGCGCGGGCAGGGGGGAGAAAGACCCGCTCAGGGACGTTGGTTTCGTCGTCCCCGCCGTCTGCGGCCAGGGCGGGGGACGCATGGCCTCCGGCCAGGATCGCCAACGCGACCAGCGCTGCTTTTACCAGCGCCACCCAGCGCAAATTGAACCGATCCATCATGCTTGGGCTCTTTGGGTTTGCAGCATTCGCCTCTGCCGTCATGCCAGATCGTGAGCGGCACGGCTTATCCGCCGGTCCCACGATTGGCCTACCACTCAAGCAGCGCCCATGCGGCGTCGTTTACCTGACCGCCTTGGCCGGCCCCCGGGCCGGCAGATTTTCCGTAAACAGTTACAACAACATATCTTACACGATCGATACGACAGAGACAAGTTACTCAGCGGCCAACCGTTGCGGTGGCGCCGCCTGTAGCGATTGATTGGACGCTCAAAACGCAATATGCGTGCCACAACCGGCGCGACTTCATGTCCAGGGCATGGATCGGGCCCACCACCGAATGCCACCCACGCCAACCTAACGCTTCGGATCCGTGCAATGCCCGATCAGTAATACGCTTCGGACGGCCGTGGGGTCAGATATTGCATTGGGGCAATGGGAAGAATGGGGCGTAGTGCAATCGCGCGAGCGGGGCGCGAACAGCGCGCCAGCGCGGCTGTGGCAACGCGCGAACAGGGCGCACACAGATGGCAATTTGTAGATCCGCGGCGCTGTCGACTAGTTTCGCATTAGGCCAAAAGAGATCGCTGATGCATCCATATCGATCGCTGGTTGTGACGCACCGTTTCTCAATTTCAATGCGTCCAGGCGAGCAGCGACTATCACATCGCAGCCTTCAAAACCGGCGATTTAACCTCTGCGGCGTCCACTTCGCCGCAAAATCAATTTCTTTGCCAGGAGTGGAAAAAAGTTCAGAAACCAGCCGGTGGAGGGAAGAATTCCGCGAAAATGCCCTCTTCCGAGGCCCCCGGAGCCTATTTTTCCAGCGTTTTTTTGGTTTTATCGCGATTTGTGGCTTGGAATTTTCTCGCGTGGCGGGTTTAATCAGCCGGTCGTGCGATGCAGGATGAGCTAGATTTACCGTAGTTTCGCTGCTTCGTAGCGTCACTGTGTAGCATTTCTGTTTCTCACAGCGTTACTGTTTCCCTGTTTATTTTGTGTGAACACCGCAAGGAGGGTACTGCACCATGGCGAAAGCCGCAGGCAAGAAGGCGCCGACCAAGACCGAGATTCTCAACAGCATTGCCGAAGCCACCGAACTGTCGAAGAAGGACGTCTCGGCTGTGCTCGAAGCACTGGCCGAGGAAGTGAAGAAGAACATCGGCAACCGTGGCCCGGGCATGTTCGCGATTCCTGGCTTGGTGAAGATCGAGCGCAAGAAGGTTCCGGCCCGTCCGGCGCGCAAAGGCGTGCCCAACCCGTTCAAGCCGGGCGAGTTGATGGACGTCGCCGCCAAGCCGGCCTCTGTGAAGGTCAAGGTTCGGGCGCTGAAGAACCTCAAGAGCATGGTCTGATCGAGCGATTTCGCTCGTGATACCAGCCGCGATTTTTTAACCGCTCTGAAGGGGGCGAACCGGCCGGCTCAACTCGAGCCACGCCGTTCGCCGCCGGCAGAGCGGTTTTCTTGCGCGCTGATACTTTGCGCGCATAGGCCGGGCTGACTGACTTGGAATCAGTCGTGTGAAAGGTTGTCAGTAGTTGTGGCGACAGCCTGCGTCGGATCTGTTGACCCCGGGAATTTGAGCGTAAATGTGGTTCCGCTGCCGACTTGACTCTTGGCATCAATGCTTCCTCGCAGCGCTGTAGCTATTCTTTTCGCGATGGCCAATCCGAGGCCAATGCCCGAGATCCCCAATTGTCTCGCGCGCGACGAGCGAAAAAACGGATCATATAAATGAACCTGCTCCTCCGGTTCGATGCCAATGCCTGCGTCGCCGATCTCCAAGATCGCGCAGCCTTCGCGCCGCGCCACGCTGACGGTGATGGGGCTGCCCGGATCGCTATACTTCGCGGCATTGTCCAACAAGATGTCGAATAGCTCGCCTAGCAGGATCGGTTCGGTTTGAACCAAGGTGGAGGACGACGACCAACGGATTTGAAGGTCGGCGGCTCTTGGCCAATCGGGCCGTGTCGTCAGATGCTCGCGCACCCAATCATTCAGATCGACGACGCTGGTGCGCGGAAAATCCGCTTCCGTGTCGGCGCGGGCGAGGAATAGCAGCGCCTCCACGATGCGCGTCAAATGCTCTCCCTGCCGTTGAACTCGCTCCAAAGTGAGCCGGTATTCGCCGCAGCTCCGCTCTTGCCGCAAGGCGACTTCAACCTGCCCCAGCAGTGCCGTAAGCGGCGTTCTCAATTGATGGGAAGCTTCCGCCGTGAACCGGTGTTGCCGGACGAACGCGTCTTCCACCCGGGAGAGCAGGTCGTTAAACGCGATGCCCAACTCCTGCAACTCGTCGTGCGTATTCGACAGTGGCAGACGCTGCCCCAGATCCTGGGCGTTGATCTCGCGGGCAGCCAGCGACATGGTGGCCAACGGTGACAAAGCCCGCCGGCTGAGCCAGCGGCCGAACATGGCAACCGACAGCCAAACAGCGGCGGAGAGTGAGAGTGAATAGACGAGCAGCCCGTTGAGAGTCTGATGCAAGGGGCGCAACGACATGCCGCTGACCAACGTCAATTGTGAGTAAAGCTGACTTGAGCCGCCGTCACTGCTCCCCTGCGCTTTTGTCGGCGGGGAGATGGCCGCATTGGGCGGCGCCTGCATCCGCTGTGTTGCCAGGCGCCACGGCTGTCCGTCCAGGGGAACATCGATTGCCCACGCCGAGCCTGCTGCATGCGTGTTGTCCGATCCGACCACTCGCATCAGCGCAGCGTATTCCGGCTTGGTCAGATTCGACGACTGGGCTACTGGTCGCCCGCGCCAGTCGAGCATTAGCCAGCGGATGTCATCAGGGCCAACGCCAAAGTTAAGGGCCCGCTCGTTGGCTTCCCACTCCAGGCCTTCCGGCTTGATTTCCAACGCAGCGGTCAGGGCGACCAGCGTCGACTGCAATCGCTCGTTCGCCTGGGCGTTAAGGTAAGACCCTGCGACCAGATACAGGGCCGAAGTAAATGCCAGCAACGCCACCGCGAGCACAGCCAGGAAAAAAGCGGAAGCGCGGCCGGCCAGCGTCATGAAAGTTCTTCCGCTCGCGTGCCAAGCAGGTAGCCCCGTCCGCGCATCGTATGGATCAATCGTGGGCCGTGCGCTTCCAGCACTCTTCGCAGCTCCATCACGTGCACTTCCAGGGAATTGGACATCTTGTCGAACCGTTCCCCCCACACCTGCTCGTAGATGCGGGTTCTGGAGAGCACTTCGCGGGGATGCCGCATAAAGAACGCCAATAGAGCATACTCTTTTCCCGTCAGCATTAGAGCATGGCCGGCACGCTCGGCTCGTTGGGTCATGATATCGAGCTGCACGTCGTCGAAGCTCAAGAGAGTGTCGGCGCCGCGCCTAGGGCGGCGGGTGAGGGCCCGCACCCGGGCCAGCAATTCCGCGAAGGTAAAGGGCTTGCAGACGTAGTCGTCGGCACCGGCGTCCAATCCACGCACCTTGTCGGAAACGGCATCGCGGGCCGTCAGGAATAGCACCGGGGTGTCGAGGTCTTTTTCACGCAGGCGATGTAGAAGCTGCAAGCCGTCCGGCCCGGGAAGCCACCAGTCGAGCAGGATCAGATCCCATTTCGAGGACTCCATCAGGGTCCAGGCGGCGTTGCCCTCGGCTGCATGCTCGGCGACATACCCCTCTTCGCGCAGCCCGCGCAAGATGAAGTCCGCGATTTCCGCTTCATCTTCGATGACGAGGATTCGCAAACCCATGGGCGTCTTCGATCAGGTCCAGTGGGAAAGAGCCGCCAGCGGCGGAGGCCGTACGGCGAATGGGGTTCAGCGGAGGCCTGTGCTGGAGACCGTGGAGTCTTCTACTCTTTCTTCTCGTCTTTCTTTTCTTCCTCCAGGACTTTGCCCTCGCCGTCGAGCTGCACTTCCAGCTTCTTTTTGTCCGCGGTGATCAGCAGCGCTTCGTAGGTGGTTTTGTTTCCCTTAATGATTTCCTCGGCCTTGGACGTCGTGGCCTTGGGATATTTTGCCTCGATGGCCTTACGCACGGCCTCGGGGAGATCTGCGGCGGCAATGGTTTTTTCGATCGCTTCCAGAGTGCCGTCTTCCTGGCAGATGACGTCGATCTTCTGGTCGTTGACCTTGATGGCGACTTCGTAGAAGGTCTTGCCGTCCTCGGTCTCTTTTTCGGCTGCGGTCCATTTGGCGTCCGGATACTTGGCCTTCACAGTCGCCGCGACTTTGGCGGGAACATTGGCGAAGGCAATCTTTTCCTCTTTGTCTTCTGCTGCTAGTCCCAACCGTCCGAACGATGTCGCGACAAGCACCAGCGCCAGAATCCTGAATTGTGTACGCATGCGAAATCCCCCACATATAGGTTTGAATTGATTCAGTCAGCCAGTCGACCGAGTTGATCTGCAGGCAAGTGCCCACTTCCGCGATACCGCCTGAGATTGTAGCGAGAAGGTTCGGATCGCGCATGAGGCGATGATAAAGTTTGCCTTATCTTGTCCCCCATCGCCACGCGCTGGATGGCAAGGCGATCGTTTGTCTGTGTAGCATACAAAGGCCAAGGGGTTCAGGCCTGCGGTGACGTACGATTTCAGTATCAGGATGCCTTCATGAATATCTCAAAATGGATCCTCGTCGCTTTTCTCGCGATCGGAGCCATTGGCCTCGCCAGCGCGGCTTTGGCTGAGCCGAACACGAGTGGTCAGTTGGAAGTTCTCTCTTCGATCCGGGCCGGCGGGTCGGGAGGTTGGGACTATATCACCGTCGATCCGCGGACCAACCGCCTTTTTGTGGCGCGGACAGACCGCGTCATGGTCTTCGACGCCGATAAGGGAAAGCTGTTGGGCGAAGTGTCCGGCATCAACGGTGGGCATGGAATCGCGCTGGCACCGGCTGAAAATCAAGGGTTCGCCACCAGCGGAAAGGACGGCATGGTCGTCGTGTTTGATCTCAGCACATTCAAGACCGTGCGCAAAATTAAGGCCGGCACCAAGCCCGACGCGATCCTGTACGACCCGGCCAGCCAGAAAATCTTCGCCTTCAACCACGGTGGCGGCGATGTGACGATCATCGACCCGTCCGCGTTGGACAAAACGCCCGCTAGCCTGATGGTGGGCGGAAAATTGGAGTTCGGCGTGGCCGACGGCGCTGGCCACGTTTACGTCAACGTCGAAGACAAAAGCGAGGTGGTCGCCATCGACAGCAAAAAACAACAGGTGCTGGCCCATTGGAGCGTTGCTCCAGGAACCGAACCGACTGGGCTGGCGATCGACGTCGCCCACCGGCGCCTGTTTGTCGGCTGCGCCGGCAATCAAAAGCTGGTCATCCTCGACGCCGACGGTGGAAAAGTGCTAGGGAGCGTGCCGATCGGGGCCGGAGTGGATGGCGTGGCGTTTGATCCGCAGTGGAATCTGGCGATGAGCGCGAATGGGCGCGACGCCACGCTAACCGCGGTCGGCGAGAATGCCGCCGGCCACTTCGAGGCGGTGCAAACGCTGAAGACAGCCAAGGGGGCCAAGACGATCGCGTTGAATCCCACGACGCACCGCGTTTACTTGCCGGGCATGATTCCGGCGGGCGAGAAAAAAACTGGCGAGTTCGGAGTAGTTGTCGTGGGCAAGGGGGCGGAGAAGTAGCCGGGTGACGTGGACTTTGGTGCTGCCGCGAGAAATTGGGCTGCCTGCAAAACCTGGGAATCGCGGCAATCTGGATTAATGCCGGACCAGAAGTTCAATTCGTCAAACTCACTTTATCTTGCCGATGTGACCAATCGTGCAGACTCAGCGGGGCACCCGCTAGCAATGCAGTCGTCGGGAATCGAGGCGCACTTCATGTTCTGGTTTGTGGCTCGCTGGAAGCGGATACTTTGGCCGCTGATGGTGGCGACGTCGGTCGCCGGTTGCCGCTCCGCGCACGCGCCATTCTCGAATGCACCGCTGGTTGCTCCGGCGTTGTCCTCGTCGCCTGCGGCCGCATTCCACATGGCTCCGCCGGTCCTGCCCAGCAGTGCACCGCAAGCCCTGGCCGCTGCGCTGCCGAGGCCGAGTTCGGTGGGATCGCAACAGATTCAGTTAGTGTCGTATGAGCAAGCAAATCCCGCCGGCGCGCCGCGGCCTGAAGAGGTCAAGGCTCCGCCGATTCTCGGAGAACTTTCGCTGGACCAGGCGATTGCCATTTCGATAGGCCGCAACCCCGACTTCGTCACTCGCACCGCCGACGAGCCGGTCAGCCAGTCGGCGATTGGCGTGGCGCGGGCGCCGCAGTTCGCGCCGACGTTTCAGGCCCAACTCGCGCCGTCGCCGCGGGAGGAGCATGGCGACAGCGCCAAAACAAAATCCGCATACCAATTGACGCAAACCTTTGAAATCAATCATCAGCGGCAAATTCGGACGGAAACGAGCCAGGCGCAGCTCGATCAAACGCAGCGGAATATCCAGCAGACGCAGGTTCTGACGATCGCCGAAACGGAACGGCGCTTCTTCGCGGCCCTCTACCAGCGGCAAGTGCGCGACCTTACCCTGTCGCTCGCCAATCTGAATGAAGAGCTGCACGGGGTTCTGCAACGCCGTTTCGACGCGGGACGGGCATCCGCGGCCGACGTCGCTTTGGCGCATATTGAAGCTCGTGCAACCCGTCAGCAGGCAGGACTGGCCCAGGAGAAGTACGTAACGACTCTGGTTGCTTTGCGGAACCAAATCGGCGTCGATCCGCGCAGCCTGCCGGAGCCGACCGGCGACCTGCAGGTGCTATCTCGCGAGACGATGCAGGCGGCGATGTCCACCTTGCTGGACGCAGGGTATGCGCAAAACAATGCAGCCACCGCGGCCAGTGCGGCCACCATCACGGACGACAACCTGGCGCAGTGGGCGGCCGACCGACCCGACGTGATGGCGGCGGAAGCGGAACTGCGGGCGGCCGAATCGCAATTCAACCTGGCGCGGGCCAGCCTCGTGCCAGACCTAAGCATCGGGCCCTACTTCGAGCGCGACGAGCATGACACCCAGTTCTGGGGATTCGTGGCCCAGATGAATGTGCCGGTCCTATATACCGCGTCGGGCCGGCCACTGGTCAACCAACGCGCGGCGGAACTGGAGCGTCAGCGCATCGCTTTGCAGCAACTGAGGGTCAAAGCCCAGTTGGAAATCAAAGGGGCCGTCGAGCGCTACCAGGCTGCGCTGAAGGTGGTGGACGAGTTTCACGACGATGCCAACGAACGATTGGCTGGAGACGTGCAACGCATCCAGAACCTCTTCGAGGCCGGGCAGGGAGAACTGCTGCCCGTCTATGCGGGACGCAATTCCGTGCTGCAGTTTCGCAAGGATCGAGTCGAAGCACTCAATGACTTAGGACAAGCCGTGGCCGACCTGACCGCCGCCACCGGCAAGCTGCCAGGATTTATTGCCGCTACCTCAAACCGCCCGTATCCATCCTCATGCCCGCCCGCGACTCCTTAAAGTTCCTACAGCAATTTGGCGGTGTTGCGGTTCTGCTATGGATGGCGTCCCTGACTGGGTGTGGGCATGCGCCTGCCGCTGCCACAGTGCAGGCAAAGGAACCAGCCGAGCAAAAGGATTCGGTTCAGCAAAAAGAAAAAGAAGCCGAGCCGAAGGAAAAGGAAACCGAGGCCTCGGTGGTCGTGCGCGTCGCCCCGGCGCAGCGTCGCGCTCTGGAAGAAAAGGTCCGGGCCCTGGGCCGCTGCCAGGCGCCCCCCGAGAAATTGGCCAAGCTGGCCGCGCTCGTTGAAGGGCGAGTCGATAAAATACTGGCCAAGCCGGGCCAGCATGTGAAGGCGGGTCAGCCGGTCGTGCAATTCGACACGACGCTGGCGGCTGCGGACATGGCCGAAAAATCGGCTGCTCGCGACAGCCTGCTGGCCACGCTAAACGTGCTCCTCGCTCCACCGCGCGAGGAAGAATTGCAAGCCGCGCGGTTGGCGATCGAACAGGCGAAGATCGCCGAAAAACGGGCCAGCGCCACGGTCGATCAACTCCGTTCGTTGCGTGCCCGCGGCGATGCCTCCGCGCCGCAGTTGTTCGACGCGGAACAAACGCTAGCCGATGCTCAGGTGCAACTCAAGGCGGCTGACTCCCGCCTTGCTCTGCTTCAACTGGCACCACGCGCGCAAGCGGTCGCCGAGGCCCAAAGCAAAATCACAGAAGCGGAGCGGGCACTGGCATCCTCCACGGCCAAGTGCAACCTGCTGACGATCCGCGCCCCGATCGAGGGAGAACTTGACAGCCTCAATTGCAATCCGGGGCAGACATTGAGCGTCGGCACCATCCTCGGCGAAGTGGTTGACGCCCGCCACCTCATGGCCACCATCTGGATCTCCGCAGGCACCGCGCATCGAATCCAGGCGGGGCAAGCCGCCACGGTGTCTCCAACCGGTTTGTCCATGGCAGCGTCAGCTGTCACGGGAATCGCAGGGCATG
The DNA here is from genome assembly GCA_021413585.1 of Planctomycetia bacterium. Classification (GTDB taxonomy): domain Bacteria; phylum Planctomycetota; class Planctomycetia; order Pirellulales; family UBA7805; genus JAIOPX01. The sequence continues at coordinate 17,226 of JAIOQB010000324.1, read as the reverse complement.
TCGTCTCCGTAGGCCGTGTGGCCGATCCGCAGACGGGCAACGTGCCGGTGGTCATCGAATTGCCTGATCCCGGTGGTGTGTTGACCGTCGGACAGGTCGTGGAAGGGGCTGTGACCGTTAAAAAGCACGAGCCGCTGCTGGCGGTCCCTCGCGCCGCGATTCAGGACGAGGGGGAGGGCCCGCTGTTGGTCGTCGTCCGGCTGGGAAAGACTGCGGTGCTGCACCCGCAATTAGGACTGGCGGCAGACGATTGGGTGGCCGTCGCAGGGACCGACCTGAAGGAGCAGGAGCCGGTTGTCATTGAAGGTGGTTATCACCTGCCTGAGGGAACGCTGGTGCGGATCGACACGCCTGCTCCGGCCGAGGCAGCCAAACCATGAGCGGTGCTGAAGGTCGCATCAATCTGGTCGCCCGCGCTAAGCCTTATTATGGGCTGGTGCTGCTGTTGACGGTCCTGTTGACGATCTTCGGCGTTATCGCCGTGCTGCATATGCCCAGCGGCATCTACCCTGAAGTGGCGTTCCCCCGCGTCGTGGTCACGTGCCAGACGCCGGGCTTGGCGGTCAAAGCGGTCGATGTTTCCGTCACTCGGCCGATTGAAGAGGCGGTGAGCGCCGTCGTGGGGGTCGCCAGGGTGCGGTGTAAATCGGTACGCGGGGCGGCGGAGATTTCGATCGATTTCGCTCCCGGCACCGATATGGTGCAAGCCCAGAACGACGTGCGCACTGCCATCGCGGAGATCGGCTCGCAATTGCCCCCTGGCACCACGACGCTTGCCAAGCGACAAACGCCATCGGTGTTTCCCATCATTTCGTTTGTCGTCACCGGCGGGCGGAACCCGGCGGCGCTGTACGACTATGCCTTCTATGATCTGCGCCCCCGTATCAGCCGTCTGCCGGATGTCTCGTACGTCACCGTGCAGGGAGGGGACGTGCGGGAGATCCTGATGGAAGTCGATCCGCAGGCCCTGGTCGCCACGGGACTGTCGAACGCGGATGTCGCCGACAAGATCGGCAAAGAGCACCGGTTGCGAGCGGTGGGGCGCATCGATCGCGGCGTGTTGCAGTATCAGGTGCTCACCGACACGCTAGCGGCCAGCACACTCGACCTGGAAAACGTGGTGCTGGCGACCAGAAACGGCCAGCCGATTCGCGTCAAGGACATCGGACGCGTTGTCATTTCGCACGAAGATCGGACGATGGCCATTCGCTCCGATAATCACGACGCGGTGGCGCTGACGGTCTTTCGCCGGCTCGGCGGCGATGCGCTGCTGGTTTCTCGCGAGTTGGACAGCATTTTAGTCGAAGCGGCCAAATCGGCACCAGCAGGGGTGAAGATACGCCCGGTGTACGATCAGGCATCGCTGGTGCGCACATCGATCCACAATGTTCGCGATGCGATACTGATCGGTGGGGCCCTTAGCGTTGCCATCTTATTACTATTTCTGCGCAGTTGGCGTGCCACGGCCATCGCGTCGCTGGCCATCCCGCTGAGCCTGGTGATCAGCTTCGGCCTGTTGAAGCTGACCGGCGACACGCTGAACCTGATGTCGCTGGGCGGCCTGGCCGTGGCCATCGGGTTGATCATCGACGACGCCGTGGTGGTGGTGGAAAACATCGCCCGCCATCTGGCCCGCGGGGAGACGGGGAACGCCGCAGTCGACTCCGCCAGCCGGGAGATCAGCGGGGCCGTGATCGGCTCGACCCTGACTTCGATCCTGGTGTTTTTGCCGCTGGCTTTTGTCCACGGCGTGATCGGTCAGTTCTTTCAGTCGCTGAGCATCGCGCTGGCGTTGGCGCTGCTGGTGTCGATGGTCGTCAGCCTGACGGTCATTCCGCTGCTTTCGGCAAAGTATCTTAGCCAGCGCGCCATGCCGACAACGGGACCGATTTATAACAGACTGGCCAATGTCTACGAGGGAATGCTGAAAATCGGCCTGCGGTTTCCGATCACCAGTCTGGTGTTGGCCCTGCTGACGGTGATACCCGGCTGGTGGTTGTTCGAGCATGTGAAGACAGGCTTCATGCCCGACATGGACGAAGGGGCGTTTGTGCTCGATTACTTTATGCCGGTTGGCACGTCACTGGCCGAAACCGACAAGGTGATGCAGCGGGTCGACAAGCTCTTGAGCAGCACGCCCGATATCGACGGCTATATCCGCCGCACCGGAGCGGAACTGGGCTTCTTCGCCACGGAATCATATACCGGCGATATCCTCGTGAGCCTCAAACCCTCCAGCCAGCGACGGCCGATGGCGCAAATCTTTGCGGATCTGCGCGAGCAACTCGAGCAGCAGGTGCCGGAGCTGGAAACGGAAATGGTGCCGCTGATCCAGGATCAAGTCAACGATCTGGCGGGAGTGAACCGTCAAATCGAAGTGAAGGTATATGGCCCCGACTATCACCGCCTGCGTGAATTGGCCGCCCAGGTGGGCAAAGTTGTGGAAGCCACGCCCGGCGTGTCCGACGTCAACACCAACGTGCGGCTCGGGAATCCCGACATCGTCGTTCGGCCCGATCCGATTGAAACGGCCCGCGCCGGCATCACGGCCCAGGATGTGGAAAACCAACTCAATGCCGGCCTATACGGCCAGGTGGCGGGCACCGTTCCCGACGCGGATCGGCTGACGAACATCCGCGTACGGTTTCCAGATCGAACGCGATTCAATCCGGAGAAGCTGGGGCAGTTGCCCATCAGCATCGGTCCTTCGACGGCGGCGCCTGCCGATTCGTCCAATGCCGTGGCGTCGACCGCGCCGCTGGGCTTTGTCCCACTGGAGAGCTTGGCGGAGATTCGCTCGGTGCGCAGCCCGAACGAGCTATGGCGAGAGAACCAGCAGCCGGTGATCACGGTGACGGCCGAGCTGGCGGGCGGCGATTTGGGTTCGGTCAATCGCGATCTGGCCGCCAAGCTGGCAGGGCAGCAATTTCCCGCCGGCTATCGCTGGGAACTGGCGGGAAGTTATCAGGCCCAGCAGGAGTCGTTCGGCAGTCTGCTGATTGTTCTGCTGGTCTCCGCCGCTTTGGTTTTTCTATTATTGAGCTTCCAGTTCAAGAGCATCACGCTGCCGGTGTTGATTTTTCTTTCGCAGCCGATCTCGCTGGCCAGCGCGCTGTTCGCGCTGTGGATTACCGGCACGCCGCTGAATGTCTCGTCGTTTATGGGGGCGATTCTTCTGATTGGGCTCGACGTAAAGAACGGGATTCTGTTGGTGGAGTACATCGACCAATTGGTGAGTCAAGGAATGCCGCTGCAGCAAGCGCTGGTCGACGCCGGCAGAACTCGCTTCCGTCCCATTCTCATGACCAGCCTCACAGCCATCTGCGCGCTGTTGCCGTTGGCCTTGGGCATCGGCCCTGGGGCCCAGATGCAGCAGCCTCTGGCGGTGGCCGTTATCGGCGGCCTGACTGCCAACATGCTCTTCACGCGATTGCTGATCCCAGTGGGTTATTTGCTGCTTGATCGAATCAAGTTTCGGCATGTTACGGTGCGATGACCGGCCGCGAATTGCCTTCTTCAGCAAACTGCCTGGGATGCCAACGGCAACTTGTCATGGGTGAGGTTACAATCCCAAGTGACTTCCAGCGGGAAATCAAGCCCGACAACGCCGTCCTCGCCGCGCCACAACGAACCCAAATCCCAAGAGTCCCACCGCGGCTAATGCCAAGGTGCCGGGCTCGGGGGTCTCGATCAGGGTAAACTGAGTTACCCAGCCGAAGCCGGCGTCTGGGGAAGCGAAGTTAGCTCCAGCCACACGTCGTGTCGAAACCCGGGCACCCGTGTAGGGGTAGTCTGTCGCCAGCGGATTATATTTATTTCCGTTGAACGTCAGAGAGCCAGTTGGGTTTTCGACCCAGAAGTTGTAGGTCGCGCTAAGTACGGTGGCCAGGAAGTCACTGTCTTTGTCGGTAAAGAACCCACCGATGTATACATCTCCTGCTGAGAGCGACCCGTCATTGAAGTAAACATCGATCACGTTAGTGCTGTTGAACGGACCATTGACGAAGGGGCTGGCGCCATCGGTTATCCTCAACACGTCGTTGCCGCTGGCCGTGTTGTTGCTCCAAGTGGGCAAGACCCCACTGAGAGCCGTAAACTCGAACCCAAAACCTAATCCCCCAGCACTCGTCGGATCGACTTCCGTCACCGTCAGAATGCCAGGACTATTGCCTGGGCTCACCAAGCCCGAGCCTTTGATCAGGGCCTGGATCGTACCGTGGCCGGACAGTGTGCCGTCCACGGTGTAATCGGCAATGCCGGCGCCGAGGTGCGTGCCATCAACCACCAACTCTCCGCCGGCATTCACGTCGGTCGCGCCTTGGTAGGTGTTGGCGCCAGTGAGGGTGAGCTTGCCGCTGCCAGTTTTGGTCAGCGACAACGTGCCGAGTGTATTTTTAATCGTGCCGGAGAAGGTGCTGGTGGCGTTATTGTTGCCCACGGCGAAGACAGGGGTTCCTGCGGCCGCGTTGTCCACGGTTCCGTTGCCGCTCAGGCCATTGATCGTTTCACTAAACGCGTTCAAGTCCAGCTTGCCAGCCCCTGTCACACTGACATCGCCCTTGCCGCTGCCATCGGGGATCACGCCGGCGGCCGCGAGCTTGAGCACCCCGTCACTGATGGTGGTGGTGCCGTTGTAGGTGTTAGCGCCGCTGAGTGTGACGGTATCCGTCGTCGTTTTGGATAGCCCCACGCCAGACACGCCGCTCCCCAATCTTGCCGTAACACTCCCTTTGCGAACGTCGAAGTCAGTGCTACTGGAGAGGATCCCGGTGCTGCCACTGATCAGACCGCTGGTCAACTGCACACCAGCCACGGTGTCGTTGTCTCCCTGGATATCGAGTGTACCTCCAGATACCACCACGCTGCCGCCGTCGGCAATCTGGTTGGCACTGCCGCCAGTGTATTTGACGGTGCCGCTGGTGTTGACAAGCAGGTTGCCGCCGATAGCACTGGCCGTGCCCGACTTGCCCAGATCCAACTCGCCCGCGGTGACCGTCGTCAGGCCTCCATAGGTGTTGCTACTCCCTCCGCCCAAGACCAATGTGCCAGCGCCGATCTTAGTCAGCCGCAGCAGGGCCGCAGAGCCCGAGTTCTGCAATACGCCGCTAAAGGTGCTGCCGACGTCGGCATCGCCGACTGTCAGCGTGGCTGTGCTACTGGCCAGCGTATTGTCCATGACGCTTGTCCCCGCGCCACTACTGCTCAGTCCGTTGATCGTCTCGTTAAATCCGGCCAAATCCAAGCGGGCATTGCCGCCGCTGGGATTGAGCACCACATTGCCGGCGCCGGGGCCGTTGGGAATCACCCCCGAGGCGCCTAACTTCAGCACACCCTGACTGATCGTCGTGTCACCGCCGTAGGTGTTGGCGCCACTGATGGTCTGTGTGCCTGCTCCAATCTTGGTCAACTTCAGCACGGCCGCTGATCCCGAGTTCTGCAAAACGCCGCTGAACGTGCCGCTGGCATCGGCATCGCCGACCGTCAGCGTGGCCGTGCTGCTGGCCAGTGTATTGTCCACCACGCTCGTGCCCGCACCACTGCTGCTTAAGCCGTTGATCGTCTCGCTAAATCCGGCCAGATTCAGCGTGGCGGTCGTCGCGATCACGGGGTTGAACACCACATTGCCGGATCCGGGACCATTGGGAATCACTCCCGCAGTGCCTAACTTGAGCACTCCTTGGCTGATCGTGGTATCGCCGCCGTAGGAATTGGCGCCGCTGAGGATCAACGTACTGGTGCCAGATTTGGTCAACCCACCGGCGCCGCTGCCGATGGCTCCAGAGATCGTGGAGTCGCCGCTGCCGTTTACCGTGAGCGTGTTCGCCCCATTGCTGACGTTGCCTGAGACGGTCAGCAAGCTCGTGCTGTTATTGGCCCATGCCTGGGCCGCGCCTAGAGCCACGGCGGTGCTGATGAAATGTGCGGCCGAGCCGCTCTCAATGACGATGCCGCCGCTGCCGATGGTGAGCGTGTTGCCGCCACCGATGGTCACCGAGTTGGCCGTAGCGTCTCCAGTACCGCGGAAGTTTAGGCTCTTGATCGAGAAATTGGCTCCCAGCGTGTTGGTAAAGTTGGTTGTGCCGCTATCAATCGTGAAATAAACGTCGCTCGTAGCGTCGGGAGCGGCATGTGTTTCGACGTTGGACGACGGCGAGGAAGACCAGTTGGTATTGCCGCTATTGTCGTAGGTATTCCAGATGCTACTGGCATCGCCGGTCCAGTAGGCGGCCAGGGGCGCAGCGTCGACGGCATGACTATAAGTCAGCTGCAGGTTGTTGCCCGACACTTGAATGCCGAACGTGCCGTTGCTTACGCCGCCAATGATATTGTTACTAAAGTTGGCCTGGTAGAGGTCAAACCGGTTGGCCGCAAAGTTGCTGATACCGCCATCGGCGTTGGCGATGTTCCAGGTGTAGTTTGCGTACTTGTTGAAGTTGGCGGCACTGCCGGGCGAGGCGCCGCTGAGGCTGGTAATGTCAATCCGGAACCCATTGGTCGGGAAGGTGCCGGCGCTGGCCGCGATGTTCAGGCTGCCGCCGAGGATGCTCTGAAAGTCCCAGCCCGGATTGGCCCCTTGGGTGCCGTTGATATCGTTGATCTGCCAAATGTAGGTGCCGCCATCGTTCCAGGTTTGACCGCCGGTGGTCAATGTGCCGGGGCTGTTTCCCGGGGATAGAGTGCCGCCGCTGAGGATCGTCACCGCCGCCGTGGTCGTGCCGCCACCCCCGAGCGTACCGCCGCTGTTGACGGTGTACAGCCCGCCGCCTGTGTGAGTGCAATTCAGCAATAGCGTGCCGTTATTGACCGAAGTGGTGCCGGTGTACGTGTTGGCGCCAGTCATGTTCCAAGTGCCGGCCCCGCTTTTGACGAGGCTGGTGGCACCGGCGTTGTCACCGATGGATGCAAGGAGCGTATTGAGTGCGGTGCTACTGCCAGAGAGCGTCAGGGTGCGAGTACCCGTCTGGCCGTTGAAGTCCATTGCGCCGGCGTTGCTGAACGTCAGCGCGCCGCTGCCAGAGGCGTCTATCGTTCCACCGCTGGTTCCGACACTGAACAGCCGATCCGTGCTGACGGCAACGCCCGTGTACTTTAGCGTGCCACCGTTGAGGACCAGGTTGCCGGCATAGTTGCTGGAGGCACCGATCGCACTGTTGCTGCCGCCATCGGCCAGCGTGTTGACGCTGAGAACGCCCCCGGTGACCGACGTGACGTCGAAATACTTGTTCGTACCGCTGAGGGTTTCGGTGCCGCTGCCGGTTTTTGTCAGCGACATCAAGCCTTGGATGACACCTGAAAATGTAGCCGATGCATCACCGTTGCCGACCGTCAAAATCGGCCGCCCACCACCCAAATTATCGACTGTCCCGCCGCCAGATAGCCCGTTGATCGTTTCGTTGAAGCCATAAACATCCAATGTACCCGTGACAACTACATTTCCTTTGCCGGCACCGTCGGGAATCACATCGGCCGCGCCGAGTCGCAGAGTGCCGGCGCTAATGGTCGTATCGCCGCCGTGCGCGTTGGCTCCGCTGAGAACAAGCGTGCCTGTGCCGAGCTTGGTCAAAGCGCCCGTCGTGGCAGAACTGGCACCCGTCATCGTTAATATAGTGGCGGCCGTAGTCACTTCGATGCCACTGGTCGTGGCATTACTTAGAGTGAAATTGCGATCCGTTGAGACGGATCCGCCGGTGTACTGCAGGGTGCCGCCGCCGAGAACCAGATTTGATGCGGCATTGCTTGACGCGCCAATACTGCTGTTGCTCAGCCCATTGGCCAACGTGCCGACACTCAAAATCCCATTAGTAATCGTCGTGGAGCCGGCGTAGCTGCTGGTCCCGGCCGTGAGGGTGGTAGTGCCGGTGCCGGCCTGGGTCAGGGAGCCCGCGCCACTGATCACATTGCCGGCGGCAGTGGCGTAAGCATTAGAACGGTTGAAAACCAAATTGGAATTGTTGGTAACCGCGGCGGTGCCGAGCGTGCCAGTGGTCGAGCCGCTGCCAATTTGCAATGTGCCGGCGTCGATCGTGCTCACGCCGGTGAAGCCGTTCGTCGCCCCGTCGAGGATGAGCGTGCCCGCGCCGCCCTTGGTCAGGGCGTTGGTGCCGTTGGCAACCAGAGGAGAGGTGATCGTCAGCACGTCATTCACTTGATCGGTACGGATCACCAGTTCGCTCCCGCTGGCAGTCGTGTTGATCCCCGTGCCGCCGCTGATCGTGGCGGCGCTGTTGCCCCCCTTCAAGATGCCGTTGACGGAGAGCGTCTGGGATGCGTTCAGCGTAATGCCAAAGGCGCCGGTGTCGTTGATCGTGTTCACGGAGGCATTGGTTTGGTTCGTGATGGTCCCCGTCACGAAAGCGTTCTTGGTAGGGTCGTTTACGCCGAGCGTCGCCGCGGCCGGCGAGGTAACGGCGTTGGTGTCCGTCGCGGCATAGGCGCGTACATAGCCGTTCGTGTCGTAGGCCGCATAGGTGCTGCCGCCAAAGAAGACGCCGCGGTCGAGCAGTGTGCCAGTTGTGGGTGCGACGCCAGCGAACTGAGTCAGGACGATCTTGTTCGTAGGGCTCGCACCCGTGATGATGCCGCCGCTATCGATAAAATTTCCAGCCGCGCCAGCCGTGCGGGCTGCGACGTTGGAGAACGTCAGGCTGTTGGTGCCGCTGCCGGCGTAGGTGGATTGCACTGTGCCATCGCTGCCACTGCTGAAGGTCAGCAGGCCCATTCCTTGAGCAACCCCCGCGGCCTCATTGAAATTGGCCGTTCTGGCACCGCCGCTGAAGGTGAGCGCCGTACCGGTCGTCCCATTCAAGCTGCCCGTGATCAACAGTGAGCCGCCACTGACATTTGTCGTTCCGGTGTAGGTATTGGCACCGCCAAGAGTTAGCGTGCCGGTGCCGGTCTTGGTCAACAGCCCCGTTCCGCCGGCGCCAAAGCCCGTGGCCAGCGTTACATTGTTCCCGTTGGTATCCAGCGTGGCAGTGATTCCGTTATTGATTATAAGCCGGCTGGAAATGTCCTGCGTATTGGTGCCATTCCACTGGAGGGTCGAACCCGCCGTGAAGGTGATGTTCCCCGTGGTCCCCAACGAACCGTTGGCAAAGCTCAACGTGCCCGCGCCCAGGCTGGTTCCTCCCGTATAGGAATTGCTGCCATTGGTGAGTGTCATTAACCCTGCACCGGCCTTGGTCACACCACCGCCGACACCCGACGAAACCAAGGCGGAAACGGCCAGATCGACGGCCACCGTCGTGCTGTCACCGACCGTGAACGTGCGGGACGCCGTCCCCAGATTGACGTTGCCACTGATCGTTGCCCCCAGCGGATTGCCAGTGCTTGAATAGGTGACGTTACTTCCCAGCGTGAGCGTCCCGGCGCCGGTCTGCACCAGGGCGCCACTGGAAGTCGTCGCCCCGCCCAACGTGAGGCCGTTGTTGAGCGTTACATTCGAGCCGTTGAGGTCCAGCGTGGCGGTCACGCCGACTGCATTGCCGCTGACAGTCACAGCGGAACTGGAACCAATAGCACTATTCACACCCGCTCTCAATGTCCCGACATTGACCGTCGTCGCGCCGGTGTATGTGTTCGCGCCGCTAAGGGTCAACGTGCCGGCACCGATCTTTGTCAGCAAACCGGTGCCGCCTGCGCCGAACGCCGTGCCCAGGGTCACATTGTTGCCGTTTGTATCCAGCGTGGCGGTAATACCGTTATTAATCACCAGCCGGCTGGAGATATCTTGCGTATTGACGCCATACCACTGAAGCGTCGAACTGCCGGTGAAGGTAATGTTGCCCGTGCTGCCCAAGGAACCGTTGGCAAAGCTTGTCCAACCGGCCGCCAGGTTGGTTCCGGCCGTGTAGGAATTATTCCCCGTAATTGTCAAGGCGCTGGTGCCGGACTTGTTCAAGGCACTGCCGCCCGCGAGATTGACGCTAATCATGGCGGCACTGTCCGGGTTCACCGTGTATCCGCTATTGCTGGTTAGTGTTCCGGAACCGTAGATGGAGCCATTGGTTAGGGTAACTGCCCCAACCGTGTCGCTAAATGTACGCAGGTCGAGAACGCCAAAATTGATTGTCACGCCCCCCGCGCCGATTGCATTGTTGCCGCCGTAAGCCAGCGTGCCGCCACTGATCGTTGTCGTGCCGCTGTATCCGTTGGCATTACTAAGAACCCAGGTGCCGACGCCTGTTTTGGTGAGGCTCACGGCCCCACCGGAGTCGTTGATCGCTGCGGCAAGGGTGTTGTCGCCGGTATTCGTGCCCGTCAGGGTGAGGGTGCGGACTCCGGCCCCCCCCATTGAACCGGTGTTTGTGAAATTCACTGCACCGGTGCCGGACGCATCGAGCGAAACACTGCCGCCGAGGGTGAACAGCCGGTCGGTGCTTGCCGCGCCGCCGGTGTATTGGAACGTGCCGCCGTTGAGAACCAGATTCGCTGCGATATTTGTCGATTTGCCGATGCTGCTGTTACTCCCGCCGTTAGCCAGCGTGGATACACTCAGGACGCCGGTAGTAAGCGTAGTCGTGCCGGCGTAGCTGCTATTGGCGCCGCTGAGAATCTCGGTTCCTGTGCCGGACTTTGTCAGTGCCAGCGTGCCGGCCGAGTTCTTGATGACCCCCGCAAACGTGCCGTTGCCGTTGCCGCTGCCGACGGTCAGGGTGGGCGAGCCCCCCGCCACCGTGTCAACGGTCCCGACTCCGCTGAGACTCCCAATCGTTTCCGTATTCCCGTTGAGGTCCAGCGTTCCATTGGCGGTCACGTTACTGGCGTCCGGAATGACGCCGCCAGCCGCGCCAAGTTTTAGAATACCGGCGCCAATCACGGTTGCACCGCTGTAATTGTTACCGGTCGAGGAGATGGTCAATGTACCCGGACCAGTCTTCGTCAGTCCCGTGGCGCCGGTATTGTTGGAAATGGTGGAACTGATCGTTAGGTTGTTTGCGGAGGCGTACTGATGAACGATCAGGTCGGTCGTATTGCCTCCCTTGAGCGTTCCGCCCGTTATCGAGTAGTCGTTGGCTCCGGTGAACAGCAGCCCGCCGCTGGTGAGTGTGAGCGTTTGTGCCCCCAACGAGAGCGATTGGCCGCTGGTAGTGGTGAGAAGCTTCAGCGAGTTAAATGCTTCGCTGACCGTAACCGTGTTGTTGTCGGTGGCGGTGTAATTGGCGGTGCCCGTTCCGCCCGAGCCCACGAAAGGCGTGTAGCCGGTGAACGGAGTGATGGCAGTATCGGCGGCGCCGGCTGCCACGCTCATCGCCCAGTCGGTCGTGCCCCCGTTGGTCATCGTGGCATAGCCGCCGAGCCCGCCGCCGAGAATTCCATTCACATTATTGGTATCCGTGTCCGCCATGCCGGTGCCGCCAAAATTGATCGTGCTCCCCACATTACGGGTGATGACGTTCATCCGCAACTTTGAGGTGCCGCTGCTTTGGGCGATACTCGTGGCGCCGGAGGTCAACGTGGTGCTGGCCACGACCTCGGCATGACTGCCGCCACTGAAGGTCAGCGTAGCATTGCCCATCGAAAGCGCCGCGGTGTCGGAAAGCTTGGTCGTGTTCGACGTCCCATAATTAAGTACCAACGTGCCATTGGTAACTGTGGTCGCGCCGGTGAATGTATTGGTGGCGCCAGACAGCGTCAGTATCCCCGCGCCATTCTTGGTGAGCGTACCGGAGCCGGCGCCTATCGTCCCGGAGATCGTGGTGTTGCCCGAGCCGTCGATCGTCAGATTCGAGTTCACGGTGCCAAGTGTATTGGTTACTGTTCCGGCGACCGTCAGTAGGTTGGTGCTGTTGTTGGTCCAGGTTTGTGAATTGCTCAGTGTGATTGGCACATTAATCGTGGCCCCCCCCGAGCCGCTGTCGAGTTGAATACCATTGCCGGTGCTTTGCAGGGTCAACGCGCCTGCCGCGCCGGTGTTGAGCGTAAACGCGCCGGAAGCATTGGAATTGAAGTTCAGACTGTCAACAGTGAACGCTTTTTCGACCGTGATGGTGCCCGATGTCGGCGTGCTGGCCGCGCCGAAGACGATTTTGCTGCCCGTGCCGGGCAAACTCTTGGCGTCAGGCGTGCCCGACAGACTGGGCGACCAATTCGTTCCGCAGCACGCTGTAGCGGTGCCGACGGTGGTCCATTTGCTGTCTTGCGCTCCGGTCCAGTACACCGCATCGGCCGAATCCAGGTCCAGACGCATCACATTGAGTTGAATGAAATTATTTATATTTCCGTGCGGCGGATCGGGAGCATCGATAAAAATCGTAAAGTCTCCGTCCGCTCCTGTCCGGATGTTCGTGAAACGGATCACCTCGCCGCTGGTGTCGGTTCGGCCCATGGAAATCGCGACGGTATCGTTGGCAATCGATTGCGTCGAAAGGGCAACCTTGGTCGAAGTGCTGCTTACGTTCGTGAAACTGCTTACATCCTGAATCTGTGAACGTATGTAGCGAACGGAAGCCGTATTGCGATCCGAAAGTAGCGTGAGCGAGTATTGAGCGGACGGATTCAAGCCGGTGAAATCCAATCTTAAAGTGCTCCCAGAACCATTGCCGCCCGTCGTGTCAGTGATTCCAGTGATATTCAATCCAGCGATGCCACCGAAATACGTGAGTTGATCCCCCACGGTTCCGCCGGTCCCGAGCGTTTCGTTCGATTGATTGACGGTACCTCCAACCGTCAGCACGGTTCCGGTCGATGTGCCGTCGGAAAGCTTGTTCAGCGTGCCCGATATAGTGTTGGCGCCATTTGCCACGCCCGCCCGATTGAGGCCAGATCCAAAAATATTGTCCCCGGTGGGAGGACTGATGTTGGTGATATTGATGGTAGAGTTCGCGCCGCCAAAGTCATTGAACGCGCTCCAGATCGGCGTGGCGGCGTAAGTCGTCTCGACCAGAAGGCAAAGTACTGCGACGATAAAGGCAGCGCAGCGAATTGGTTGATTCATGAGCGTCACCACCTTGCCTGAGCAGATATTACAGCGCAGAAAAGCGAAGAGGAAAAAAACAGGGCGCTAACATTCCGCCGCCATTCGCGGAACGCTAGCGCCCTGTTTCTGGAATGAAATGAGATGTTCGTGTTCGCATTAGCGTTCTACGTGGTTTTTGCTGCCGGAGCGCAGAGCAGCGGGAGTTAACGTAGTTTTATGATATGAAGTTCCTACACGGGATACCATGAACTTAGAATTATAAATTAAACTTTATCCTAGGCGCCAAACGAAAAGTGTATGATCTTAACCAACCGTTTTCGTACGCCTCATTGCCTCCGAGTCGCTGCAGCCACAACAAGATTTTTCCAGCAAGAAAAGGCTCGAATGCCCGTCTGTCTGACAGGTCTTGAATCGTCTCCACCTCGCCCCCGACCGTCCCATGAACAGCAACGGCCAATACTGATGCCGCTATGAAAGTTCTCGCTACGGTGCAGGGCGCCTCCCTTCGACTAATTGGCAAATTCTCCCATCCCCTTATTGGCAAATAGGGTTTACAACTGTCACAATAAATTTTGCAGTAAGGCAAAGGGGCGCCGAGCAGCCCGAGTACTCGTCGCATGGCAGATCACCACGACCCGCGCAATGCCGCCCATCGCGGCGCCGCGGACTTATCGCAACCTATCCCGGAAATCTCGTCAACGAATGCCGAAGGTCGGGCCGCGCGCGTGATGGCGCAGCCGGAATCATTCGCCGCGGGCGAACAGAGTGCCAGTCCTTTTGGCTTCACTTTGGTGGAATTGCTGGTGGTGATCACGGTGATCGTGATCCTGGTGGCGCTGTTGCTGCCGGCGATCGGGATGGCGCGGGCCCGCAGTCGCCAGGCGCAATGCTCCAGCAACCAGCGGCAAATCTGGACCGCTTGGACTCGGGCCAACAGCCGCAATCCGTCGCAACCGGTCCGGGGGGCCAACTGGGCGCAGCGGATTTCCCAATACGTTCAGGGGAGCGGCGCCGTATTGTTTTGCCCCGAAGACAACAATCCGCAACTGGCGTCCAGCTTCGGCTTCAACGCCAATGCCTGGGAATTCAACTCCGCGCCAGACGCTAACCGGATCGTCCTACTGGATTACAAGCAAGCGGAGGCCAAGGTGATCGGGCAGACACTGGCACAACTCAATGATTTGAGCACCGGCTGGCCCGGCGCCCAGGCGCCCCGTCATTTTCAGCGCGAGAACGTCACGCTGAGTGACGGCCACGTCGATGCGTTTCAGCCGCAGGCGATCGATCCTCGCTTTTGCGTCTACTACGTGCAGTACTGGCGGCCTAACAAAGATCAGAACGTCAATCTGGCCGGCTGCTTTGCCGTGGGGCAGCTTCCGCCCGAGTTGACGCCGTCCACCACGGGCAGCCCCGCCGGGACCACCACGGGGGGATCGACCGTCGGCGGCGGAACCAGCACGGGGGGCAGCACAACGGGCGCCACCACCGGCGCCGCGACCACCGGCGGCACATCGACGGCAGGCACGACGACGGGCGGTACGACCACGGGTACCACGACGAGCGGGACGACCACGGGGAGCGCCTGCGCGTCGGGTTGTTTTCCAGGTCCAATGAATCCCTTTGTTTTCTATTTTCAGCGGACATCTTCGGGTCCAGGGTGCCCTTGGAATAGTGTCTATTGGTTCCCATTTAAAGATCGCTCGCAAATGCAGCCCTGGGGTGATCCCTGCGGATACGGTGCTAGTTGCAACGGTATTGCCCCTTACACAGGATCGGGACACTGTTGTACGTGCGACGGCAAGGAAACTCCGGGCGGTAGTGCGATGCAGGTAGTTATGACAAAAACCCTGGACCAGTGTGACCACACTGCTTACAACATTGAAGATTCCCCGGGTGTCAGTGCCGGGCAGGGCAACGGCACGCCGGACTACACGCTAGACTTGCTGCGAAATTCCGACGGCACGGTAACGATCACGGTGCGTGTCGTCGGAACTTCGGGCGTGTGGTTGAAGGCATTTGACGGCACCATTGGTAACCGACTTGGCACGTCCGGTTCACCGGTGGATCCTGCCCTGTTTAATGGTCAGCAGTTCTATAAGACACAAGGGGGGCCGTGGTCCCAGACTTTTTCGGGTATTTGCCCCTAGAAATTTGGTAGAGGGACGTTTCACCGTTATGGAAGAATCAGAGACCTTGTTCAGAGAAACGTGTGACCGCCGATGGTTGGCAAAGGGCCAACGTGCTTGGGAAATCATTGCCGCGGTGCTCGTGTTCGCTGCAATGAGTGGGTGTAATCGGACCGAACACAGTGTGGCGACCACGCCGGCTCCTGATAAGACCGAGGGCGCCGAAGCAACACCCCCAGCCGAGCCTGTGGAACCCGAGGGCTTGCAAAGGCAAATTGCAGACGATGCGGTCAAGAAGGCCCAGACTTCTGAACAGGTGCGAACTGACCGAATCAAACAGGAGGTGCTCGTAGATTACTCGCAGACGATCACCGCGACGAGCGCTGGTGGTGTAACGGTAAATGCCGCCAAGAAGCTCTGTTGGCCGGCTTGCATCTGCACCAACTCAAAATGTCCCGGTCGGGATCAGAATGGCCAGCCACGTCTGTTTGCATACCGCTATCCGGCCGTCACGGTTGGCCCTGACGGCAAGCCGGATTGGAGCGCAAACTCAACCGCGCCGCCCGTGTTGATGATGGGCGTATGTCCATTTTGCTTCAAGGCAAATACAGTTCAGGCGTATGTCCCGCCAGAGGCTGTCTCGCAGCATAGGCAATTGACTCTTGAAATCGAGCGGAAGAACAAGGAAATTAAGAAGATCACTGACCGCGGTGGCACATTGACCCCGGAACAGTATCAGGAATGGATACGCTTGCTCGATCAGCGAACGAGCCTTCCGATCTATTATCTTTGCGAGTAACCGTGCCAAGTCCGCAGTGCCAACACCACTTCCCCGAGCCGAGGGGCCTATCCCCTCGGAACCGCGCGGCCAAATGGCCGCCACTCGTCGAAGTCGTTGACGTTCCAACCGCACGCGGTCGCCGCCAGTAGACAATCTGGTCGACGCTACTTGCCGCAAGCCGCGGCCGCCGAGGGGATAAACCCCTCGGCTCGGGGCGAGCGGCCGCGTAGCTCATGATCCGGCGACTGCCATGGATTATCGCGGCGAGTTATAATGGGCCGGTCTGCTGCTCCAGCCCGTTTCATCCCGCCCAGGCGATTCTCCTGCCATGCAACACTCCCATGGTCCGCGGTTGCGATATTTCTTGCCCACGCTGATTGCTTGCACTGCGGCTGCGTGGCTCGGTGCGAGTAACACCTGGGCCGCGCCATCTGAGGCGCCGGCGGCCGCTCCAGCCGCCAAGGCTGCACCTGCCAGCGAGATCCCTTGGGACATCGCCGCATTGAGCCGCGCGCCCCAGGTGACGTGGCTCGATCAGACCGGCGCAACGCGGCGGCTGTATTATCAAGGCCCGCCGTTTCACGGCAAGCCGACGCGCGTCTTCGCGTATTACGCATCGCCCGCGACGCTCGCGCCCGCCCAGCCTGTGTCCGCAGAAGTTGGCCCACCCGCCAAAAAATATCCCGGCATCGTGCTGGTCCATGGCGGCGGCGGGACGGCGTTTAAGGAGTGGGCCCAACTTTGGACACGCCGTGGCTACGCGGCCATCGCGATGAACCTGACCGGCTGCGGCGAAAATGGAAAGCGGCTCCCCGATGGCGGCCCCGATCAGAGCGACGCCACCAAGTTCGGCCAGATGAGCGTCCCGCCTACCGATCAGTGGACCTATCACGCCGTGGCCGACGTGGTGCTGGCCCATTCGCTGCTGCGCAGCATGCCGGACCTGTCCGAACCCTTCGGCCAGCAGCAGCGGGCGACCGGGACCCTCGACCGCCGGGCTGGCGATTCAATCTGCTCGCCGTTCTGCTCGCCGTTAAAGGGCACAGAACGCGGGAACTTGGCGGAACCTGACAGAGTGATGGGCCTGCCGGCATCGAGCGACGGCAACCGCGATAATTCTCGGACAAAACGCCAAACACGCGGCCATTTGCGAATCGAATCTCAAGTGGACGGGGGCGGGATCGAACCGCCGACACATGGATTTTCAGTCCATTGCTCTACCAACTGAGCTACCCGTCCGTACCAGATTTCGCGCTGTCTGAAAGCGTTGGAGCATGTCCAACCCTCCGCGACGCGCCAAACCGGAAAGGCGTCCATGCTACGCGGCGCTGGGCGGCCTGTCAATTCAGCAGGACGAAGCCGAGCCGGCAGGATGCCGATGCATGCCCCGGCAAAGCCCT
>JAIOQB010000323.1 GCA_021413585.1 Planctomycetia bacterium | reverse complement strand
CTCGAGGATGCCGTAGTAATGCTTGACCTTTTGCTTCTCGCGCAGGTGGACGCCGTAGTCGGTGAGCTTGCCGCGGCGGGCGACGTGCATGCCGGGGGGCTGCTCGCGGCGCTCAAACCCACACTTGGGCGTATCGCAGCGGGTGCCCTTGAGGAATAGCTTCATGCCGTCGCGGCGGCAGAGTCGACAGACAGGTCCGGTGTAGCGAGCCATGGATAACAGTTGCCTTACGCGGTGCGGTAGTGAGTTGGTGTTTGGAACGACGAATCGATGACGCTGTTACACGCGGCGCTTCTTGCGGGGGCGGCAGCCATTGTGCGGCATGGGGGTAATGTCTTCGATGGACTTGATCGTCAGGCCGGCGGCTTGCAGGGCGGTGATGGCGCTTTCGCGGCCGCTACCCGGGCCGTTGACCTTCACTTCGATTTCCTTGACGCCGAACTTGCTGGCCTTCTCGGCCGCTTGCTGCGAGGCGCACTGGCCGGCGAAGGGGGTGCTCTTGCGGCTGCCTTTAAAACCGCAGGTGCCGCCGCTGGCCCAGCACAGCGTGTCTCCCTTGGCGTCGGTGATCGTCACCAGGGTGTTGTTGAACGTGGCCTTGATGTAGACCACGCCAACCGACACGTTGCGGCGGATTTTTCGTTTCTTGACTTTGCTCACGTGACACTACTCCGTTTGATTCGAAATGCTTTGAATGGGGTGCCTGGGGCAACGCCCCAGTAGTTTTAGGTTGATACTTCTGGGGCGTTGCCCCAGGCACCCTCTTAATTATTGTTGCGTTGACTACTTCAAGTCTTTCACACCCTTCTTGCCGGCCACCGTCTTGCGGGGGCCTTTGCGAGTGCGGGCGTTTGTGCGAGTGCGCTGCCCACGCACCGGCAGGCCGCGGCGATGACGCACGCCCCGGTAGCAGCCGATGTCGCGCAGACGCGAAATGTTTTGTGCGGTCTGGCGGCGCAACTGGCCTTCGACCACGTAGTCCTTATCCAGCAGCGCGGCGATGCGGGCGACTTCGTCTTCGTGCAGCTCGCGTGCCCGCTTCTGCGGATCGATGCCCGCCTTGTGGCACAGCTCGCGCGCGACGGAAGGACCGATGCCGTACAAGTAAGTCAGCGCGATCACCGTGGGGCGCTCGTTCGGGATGTCGACACCCAACAGACGCGGCATGTGCAAAACTCCTGGGAAGCGGCGATCGATCAATCGATCGCAGGATCCGTTGACGGCAAGTAGCGGGCGGGCACGGGGCGGCGTCGGGCAAAGTCCCTGCGGCGGGCCCAGATAACCGGGAGCAGTTGGCTCCAGGCACAGGACGCACAGCGCAACGGGAACTCTACCCCTGGCGCTGTTTATGGCGCGGGTTGGAACACACGACAAACACGACCCCCCGACGGCGGACGATTTTGCAGTGCTCGCAGACACGTTTGACGCTGGCGCGAACCTTCACGGCGGCTTTACGGCAACAGTTTCCGGAAATTGGGACAAAGGGCCAAATATAGCCGCCAGCCCGGTTTGGGATCAAGGCCCCTGGAATGGAATTTGCCCCTGCAAGGTTCCGCCCGCCGGGCGGAGCCGGGGACTGTCCCCTTCCCCGCTAAATCCGGTCCAGCAGCAGGATGGGGAGGGCAAATTGGGCTGATGTGGCGACTTTCCCCGACTGCCGCCTACGCTTGGACGTTCTGTACAATGCTCGCGGAGGCGCCCAAATGATTCAAACTGTCGAGGCAATTATCGATGAAACGGGCCGGGTCCGGCTGCTGGGCAATTTCCAAATTACCGGCTCCCGACGCGCGCTGGTGACCGTGCTCGATGAGCCGGCCGCGGTACCGGGTGAGACCGCGCTGTTGTCCGAGGCGGCCCTGGCTGCCGACTGGCTCCGATCCCACGAGGACACGGCCTGGGAACATCGGCAGATACCAACACCACCCACGAGTCCGTAAATATGGACGCCATCAGCCATACCGCCGCTCGTGCCAACCTGGCCGCAATTATGACCAAGGTTTGCCGCGACCGAGCGCCGGTCATCATCACGCGGGAGCGAGGTCCTTCGGTCGTCGTACTCTCGTTGGAGGAGTACAACGCAATTCAGGAAACGGGTTACCTGTTGCAGAGCCCCGCGAATGCCAAGCGGCTGATGCAGGCGAAAGAGGCTTTGGAACGACGGAGCGGGATGGTTCGCTCTATTGACGATTAAAGTGGCGCGGCGGCGGGGCGGATGCAGGAGGCGGAGCCTGGGCACGAGAGAAACTCAGGAACCCTCATCCGAAGCACTCCGCCATCTTGTCCGAAAGTGACTGAAATAGCCTATTCCGTACCGCGACTGCTTTTGGCGACATTCCTGGCGTACGCCTCACCCCGGAACAACTACCGAATACCGCTCCAGTCTTGACAGACCAAATCCGTCGTTCTTTGTCAAATAGAATGTCACCCTTGACTAGACTTTCGTCGGCATTTTCAACACGGTTGGCTCGATAGGTATCGTCGATTAACAAATGCCACAGCCAACAGTCTACGCCAGTTGGATTCCATTTCCTGGCCGAACGAGCGATATCAGTCATCACAGATAGCCAGCCGTTGTTTAGCAGAAATGGAAACTGTCTCAACAGTCCCATAATTTCTCGATAATCCGCGCATACTCGAATCTCGTATCTGTCTGGAAATGTTGCTTGTCGCTCGTCTTCTTTCTTCGAGCGACTCGTAGCTTCCGCATAACTGACGCTTTGTCTTTCGCGAGATTTCTGCTGTCTCTCCATTTTCGCAAATACGGCCGCCCCGTCATCTGTTCTGGACTTGTGTAGGAACTCATGGCATGGTTCACAGACACCCAACAGATCATCGAGTCGCTCGTTATAAATCCGTTCATACGTCAGGTGGTGCGTATGGCTGAAAGCCATTTTGTGGCAGTGTTCGCATGTGCCACCGCATCGCACACGAACTTGCTCAACTTTTTCTTTCCAGGCTGACGTTCTGAGGTATGCGGCGTATTCCTTCTGGCGTGGGCTCGCAGGACCGATTGCGTGCTGTCGCATGATGCACCTCCCAAGCAGGTTGCCGGTATTTTACCGAGTTCCTGTTTGTGAATACACGCGATGGATGTATCGAATTTTAGACTCGGAAAGCGAGGGAACCGCATCAAGGACAGCGTGAGGCAGGATCCCGTCCGGCAAACGAGATCAACGGCGCGGCGGGAGTTTCCATGCGCCGAGGGGGACAGTCCCCAGCACAGATGCAGCGATCATTGTTGGGGCTCGTTGCCGCAATGAGTTTGAGGGCTTTCTCCAGGGGGACAGTCCCCGGCGGTCGGCCCCGGCAGCCCGCTCAACCCGCCGCGATGCCTTGCCCTAGCGCCGCCGCCTGCTCTTCCTTCGTCGGCGGGGCGGTCATCACGCGGATGCCGTCGTCGGTCACCGCGATCGTGTGCTCGAAGTGGGCGCTGGCCTGGCCGTCGCCGGTGGCTTGGGTCCAATGGTCGGGGCGCGGCACCACTCGCTTTGTCCCCAGGTTCACCATGGGCTCCACCGCGATCACCAGGCCGGGCTCGAGGCGGAAGTCGCCGTTGCGGCGGAGCTGGGGGCTGACGAAGTTGGGCACCTGCGGCTCCTCGTGCATGTCTCGGCCGATGCCGTGGCCGACGAAGTTCTCGACCACGTAAAAGCCCTGGTCGCGGACGTACGTGGCCATCTCCGAGGCGACCTCGCTCCACCACTGCTTCTCGGCCATCAGTTGAATCGCCAACTCCAGCACGCCGCGCGTCACGTCGAGCAGCCGGGCCACGATCGGCTCGATCTGGCCGATCGGCAGCGTGACCGCCGAATCGCCGCACCAGCCCTTGATCCGGCAGCCGGTGTCGATGCTCAGCACGTCGCCCGCCCGCAACACGCGCGGGCCGGGGATGCCGTGCACCACTTCCTCGTTGACCGACGTGCAGGTGACGCCCGGAAACACCGGCTTGCCGGCGGACGAGTTGGGATAGTTCAGGAACAGCGGCTCCGCCCCAAGGCGGCGGAAATGCTCGGCGATGGCATCATCGATCTGGCCGGTGGTCACGCCCGGCTGGGCCATCTGGCGGGCGATCTGCAGCGCCTGGTAGACCGCCAGGCCGGCGGGGCGCATGGCGTCGATCTCGCGGCTGCTGCGTAGATTTCTCAGCTTGGTTGGCACGACCAACGATTCCTTATCTATCTATTCGCCTGGGTTGCCCGGATGAAGCTGACAGCGGATAGCCGACAGCAATAGTAACTACAAGTATATTCAACACCGTGGGCAAAAAAACCGCCGGCTGCCGCCGGCTTAAATTTGGGCGAAATCCGTAGGGACTGCGCCGGTTGCTCATTATTTTGCGGCGCGGGTGCGGTCGACCACCTCGTTGATTTGTGCCCTGACGGAGGCCGGGCTGCCGGTGCCGTCGATGGACCGGAGGATCCCCTGCTGGCGATAATAGTCCAACAGCGGACTGGTCCGGTCGCGGTAAATGTCGAGTCGCTGGCGGACGATTTCCAGCAAGTCGTCGCTGCGGCCGCGGCCCGCCAGCCGGGCCAGCAACTGCGGTTCGCCCACGACCAGCTCCAGCACCAGGTCGAGCGGCACGCCCGCCTTGGCGAGAATTTCGTCCAGCGCGCGGGCCTGCCCCAGCGTGCGGGGGAAGCCGTCGAGCAGGCAGCCCGCGCGGCAGTCGGGCTTGGTCAGCCGTTCGCGAACCAGCTCGACGACGATCTCGTCGGGCACCAGTTGCCCGGCGCTGAGATATTGTGCGACCTTCTGGCCTAATGGCCCCCCTTCGGTCACCGCGGAGCGGAGCATGTCGCCGGTCGAGAGGTGGGGGACTCGCAGATGATCCAGGAGCCAGGCGGACTGGGTTCCCTTACCGGCGCCAGGCGGACCTAGAAAGATAATCCGCATAGTACCCGCCGCTGGACAATGGGTGCTCGCTGCCAGGCCAGTCGTGCTCGTCGATGAAGTTATGCTCGTCGTTGAACGGGCGGTCATCGCTCCAGCAGCCCCTTGTAGTTGCGCATCACAAGGTGGGAATCAATCTTCTGCACGAGGTCAAACGCCACGCTGACCGCGATCAACAAACCCGTGCCGCCGTAGAAGCTGGCGATGTCAAACGGGACGTGCATGTTCGCAGAGACAATCGTGGGGATGATGGCGATCACCGCCAAGAATCCGGCGCCGACGTACGTGATCCGCACCATCACCCGCTCCAGATAGTCGGCCGTCCGCTTGCCGGGCCGATAACCGGGGATGAACGAGCCGTAATTTTTCAAATTGTCCGCCATGTCCTTGGGATTGAACGTGATGGCGGTCCAGAAATAGCAGAAGAAGTAGATCATGGCGATGTACAGCACGTTGTACACGTACGATGTGTCGCGATGGAACATTTGCTCGATCTCGTGCAGCACGCCGCTGGAACGGGACGAGGCCAGCGTGCGGAACAGCAGCATGGGGATCATCAGCAAGCTGCTGGCGAAGATGATGGGCATCACGCCCGCCTGATTGACACGCAACGGCAGGTACTGCCGGGTGCCGCCGTACGTGCGGCGGCCGCGGATATGCTTGGCGCTTTGGGTGGGGATACGGCGCTGCCCTTGGGTTATAAAGACCACGCCCGCCACCACGCCGACGAACATCACCGCCATCAGCAGCAAATGCTCCACCCCCAGCTTCCCGCCGGAGCTGCCCAGTTGCAGCGAGACGTCCTGCAGCAGGTTCCAGCCGGCGTTGGGCATGCGGGCCAGAATGCCGGCCATGATCAACAGGCTGATGCCGTTGCCGATGCCGAACTCATCGATCTGCTCGCCGAGCCACATCAGGAACACGGTGCCGGCGGTCATCGTGATCACCGCCGCGAACTGCCAGCCGAAGCTGGCCAGGGGGTTCTGCATCGCTTTCCAGATGGCGCCGTTGATCAATCGCTGGCTATCGTCGATGCCGGGGGCCGAGGAGACGCTGATCAGATAGCGCAGATACATCCAGCTTTGCAGCATGCAGAGCGCAACGGTGGCGTAGCGCGTGTACTCATTGATTTTTTTCCGCCCGCTTTCCCCTTCTTTTTGCAGCTCTTCGAGCGGCTTCCAGACGCTGCCGAGCAACTGGAAGATGATCGAGGCGGAGATGTAGGGCATGATCCCCAGGCCGAAGATGGTGGCCGTGTTGAGCTGGCTGGCGCTGAACGTGGCGACGCTGGAGAGCAAGTCTCCAACTCCCCCTCCGCCACCTCCGGCGGAAAAATGCTTCCGCATCGCCTCGCTATTGACGATGGGCAGCGGAATCTGCCAGCCGACGCGATAGATCGCCAGGAACACCAGAGTCAGCAGGATCTTCTGCCGCAGCTCAGGAATCGTGAAGATGGTGCGGATTTTTTCCCACATCGCTCGGTCCGTCCTTTGCCAAGGCTATCGGCTTTTTGAGTTCTTGCTGACGGCTGATAGCTGACAGCCAAACCGCTACTCCGCCTTCGCTCGTTGCTTCCGTGCATGGCCCATCTTGTTCTTCACCACCGGCTTCGGGCCGGGGAGCACTGTGACGGTGCCGCCCGCCTGGGTGATCTTGTCCGCGGCGGTCTGGCTGAAGCGATGGGCCGAGACCTTCAACTTGATCTTCAACTCGCCGTCGCCCAGCACCTTGACCTGGTCGAAGATGCCGCCGACCAGCTTCCGCTCGCGGAGCGACTCCGGGGTGACTTCCGTGCCGTCGGCAAATTCATGGGCCAGATCGTCCACGTTGACCACGGCGATCTTCATGGCGAAGGCGTTGTTGAATCCGCGCTTGGGGATCCGCCGCACCATCGGCATGGCGCCCCCTTGGAACGTGACGGGAGCCGACCAGCCGGCCAACTGCCCTTGTCCCTTGTGCCCTCGGCCCGACGTCTTGCCGTGCCCCGAGCCGGGACCGCGACCGACGCGCTTGCGGCGCTTGATTCGCTTGACGCTGTGATTGATGTCGTGCAGGTTCATGACGGACGTGCTCTTATGTTGTGTTGACTGCTGCGCCGCGGACGGCTTCACTGCTGCCGACTCTTTAGGACAGGGAGACGCCACGCAAACGCTCGACTTCGTTGCGGGTTCGCAACTGTTGCAGCGCCACGATGGTTGCTTTGACCAGGGCCACCGGATTGTTCGAGCCGAAGCTCTTCGTGAGGATGTCGCGGATGCCCACCGCTTCGCACACGGCACGCACCGCCATGCCCGCGATCACGCCGGTGCCGGGGGAAGCCGGAACCAGCAGCACTTCGGCCGCGCCGTACGTCCCCTTCACGGTGTGGGGAATCGAACCGTTGAGCAGCGATACATCCACCAGCGCCTGCGAGCCGGCCTTAACGGCCTTCTCCACGGACGGCGGAACTTCGTTGGCCTTGCCGTAGCCGGCGCCGACGCGTCCCTTGCCGTTGCCCACCACCACCATGGCGGCGAAGCTGAAGCGGCGGCCCCCTTTGACCACGGCGGCGCAACGCTTGATCTTGACCACTTTGTCGATCAACTCGCCGCCGGAGGATTCACGGTCTCGATGTTCGCTTTTAGCCACGCTCTTCGCTCCGCTGGAGGGTACACGCTGTACGGAAAACTCGCTGTTATGAAACGCATCGGGGGGCGGGTAGATTCTACCCATTCCCCGTCAATTTACATACTCAGGCTATTTACATGCTCAATCCGGCTTCGCGGGCCTTGTCCGCCAGAGCCGCCAGGCGGCCGTGGTAGCGGCAATGGCCCCGGTCGAAGGCGGCCTGCGTGATGCCCAGGGCTTTGGCCCGTTCGGCCAGCGTCTGGCCCACCAGGGCGGCGGCGGCACAGTTGCCGCCGTAACCCGCGGCCTGCTTGCTGATTTCCGACTCGACCGTGCTGGCCGAGGCGAGCGTGCGGCTGGTGACGTCGTCGATCAACTGGGCCGAAATGTGCTTTAAGCTGCGGCAGACCGTCAGCCGGGGACGCTCGGCGGTGCCGCGGATGCGCTTGCGTACCCTGCGGCGGCGGCGTTGTCGTTGGCGGTCGATGGTGCGATGGTGATTCATGGCTGACTTGCTCTACCGGCTGACTTGGTATCAATGAATGAACGGTTGTGTGATCAAACGCCAACAGCCAGCTTATGCTCCAACAGCCTTGCCGGCCTTGCGGCGGACGTGCTCGCCGTCGTAGCGGATGCCCTTGCCTTTGTACGGTTCCGGCTTACGGACGCTGCGGACTTCCGCGGCGAACTGGCCGACCAACTGCTTGTCGATTCCCTTGATCACGACGTGCGTCTGGTCGGGGCAGGTCACTTTCAGCGCGGCCGGGATCGGCAGGTGAACTTCGTGAGCAAACCCGACGCGCAACTGCAAGATGCTGCCGGCGATGGCCGCCAAGTAGCCGACGCCGACGATTTCCAGCTTCTTCTCGTATCCGGTGGCCACGCCGACGACCATGTTCTGGATCATGGCCCGGGTCAGCCCGTGCAGCGCCCGGCTTAGCCGATCGTCGGCCGCGCGGGAGACGACGACGCTGCGCGCGGCCTCGTCGACCGCCACAGCCACTTCGGGGCGGAAGGTCCACTCAAGCTTGCCCAACGGGCCTTCGACGCTCACCGTTTGATTCGCCACGGCGACGTTGACCTTGGGAAGCAGCGATACAGGTTTTTTGCCGATGCGGGACATGGGAAGGTCGGAGGTCGGAGGTCGGAAATCGGAATGTTACGCTTAGCCGCTCTTCGTTAAGCCGCTATTTCTTTGACCGCGCGCCGCAGGGGAGCGCGTGCTTAACGCACTACCACACTTCGCACAGCACTTCGCCGCCGAGATTTCTCTGGCGGGCTTCGCGATCGGAGATCACGCCGCGGCTGGTGCTGACGATGGAGATCCCCAGGCCGTTGAGGATCGGTCGCAGCTCCACAGCCCGGTTGTAAATTCGCCGGCCCGGCTTGCTGATCCGCCGGATGTGGCGGATCACCCGCTCGCCGTTGGGGCCGTATTTCAGGTCCAGCCGGAGGTGGGGAAACTTCTCGCTGGTGACTTCGCTGAAGTCCCAGATGTAGCCTTCACGCTTGAGCACCTCGGCCACCCCCTTCTTCACCTTCGAGAGGGGCATCTCCACGTGGGGACGCTCCACGCGGACGGCGTTGCGGATGCGGGTAAGCATGTCGGCGATAGGATCGGTCATCATAGGTATGAAATTTCCTCTACCAACTCGCCTTTCGAACACCAGGAATCAGGCCGCCGTCCGCTAGTTTGCGGAAGCAAATACGGCAGATCCCAAACTTGCGGTACACCGCCCGCGGCCGGCCGCACAACTTGCAGCGCGATACCCGGCGCGTGGAAAACTTCGGCTTCAACTTCGCTTTCGCGATCTTGGACTTACTCGCCATAAGGCGTCTCAACCGTACGCTGGAGGAAAGGTTGGTTGTGTGTCTGAGTTACGCTGCTTCTTATTTGCAAGACGTTGTCGTCGTGTTAATCCGCTGCTGCTCAATCCGCCACTGCGTCGTCGGCTTTCATCGGCAGGCCCAGGCTCCGCAGTAGCAGCCGGGATTCGTCGTCGCTCTCGGTGCTCGTGACAATGGTCACGTTCATCCCCTGCACCTGGGTGAACTTGTCTGGATTGAGTTCCGGAAACACCAGCTGTTCCGACAGGCCCAGGCTGTAATTGCCGTGGCCGTCGAACGCGGTGGGGCTCAAGCCGCGGAAGTCGCGCACTCGCGGCAAGGCCAGCGAGATCAAGCGATCCAAAAACTCCCACATTCGGGTGCCGCGGAGCGTGACCTTGCAGCCGATCGGCACTCCTTCGCGAAGCTTGAAGCCGGCGATGGACTTCGCGGCCTTGGTCACCAGCGGCTTCTGGCCGGTGATTTGGGTCATCGCGTCGACCGCCTGGTCGAGGTTTTTCTTGTCGGTGATGGCGCTGCCTACGCCCATGCTGACCACGATCTTTTGCAATCGCGGCAGTGCGTGCGGATTGGTGCGGTTGAGTTCACCCGAGAGCTGCTTGAGCACTTGCTCGTCGTACCGCTGCTGAAGGCGCGGCACGGTCTTGGGCTTTGGCTTGGCGGCGGTGCTGGCTTTGGCATTCATGGGACGCTACTTCCTGGCGTACGCCGGGCGAACCGGAGCCAACGCTCCGCCCCCCGCGCCGCACTTCTTGCAAAATCTTTCCTTGCTGCCGTCCGCCAGATAGCGGGCGCCGGTCCGGGTGGCCTTGTTGCAGGCGCCGCATACCCATTGCACGTTGGAGATGTCGATGGGCATCTCCTTCGACAGCCGTCCCCCTTGCGGGTTCTTCTGGCTGCGGCGGACGTGCTTGAAGCTGCGGGCGACCCCCTCGACGACGACCTTGCCGCGGGCGCGGAGCACCTTGAGCACGCGGCCGGTCTGGCCGCGGTCGGGACCGGAAATCACTTTGACGGTATCGTTGGCTTTGATATGCATCTCACACCACCTCGCTGGCGAGGCTGACGATTTTCATGAACTTCTGGTCGCGTAATTCGCGGGCCACGGCGCCGAAGATGCGCGTGCCGCGCGGGTTGTTGTCGTTATCGATGATCACCACGGCGTTGCTGTCGAACTGGACGTAGCTGCCGTCGCTGCGCCGGGTGGGACGCTTGCAGCGGACCACGACCGCGCGGATCACCGCTTTCTTTTTGATCTCGCTGCCGGGGATCACGCTCTTGACGCTGCATATGATCACGTCCCCCAGGCCGGCCACGCGACGCTTGCTGCCGCCGAGCACTTTGATGCACATGACTTCCTTGGCGCCGGTGTTATCGGCCACTCCAAGGCGGGTTTCCATCTGGATCATGACAGGTCAATTCCGTTAAGTTCGCTCACCGCCAAACACAGGTTTTACGCGTTATTGCTTCTGACGCTTGCTGTGGCCGCTCAGCCGGCCGCCGGGGCGGGCGTTTTGCCTGCTTCCAACTTGGCCAGTTCCTTGGCCGCCGCTTCCTCGCGCGCTCCGCGGCGATGGGCCTCACGCAGCGACTCCATGTCCACCGCCGTGCTCTTGCGCACCACGCGGACCAATTCCCACCGCTTGTTGCGCGAGAGAGGGGGGCACTCCCTGATTTCCACCGTGTCCCCCAGCCGCGACTCGTTCTTCTCGTCGTGGACGTGGCACACGGTCCGCCGCCGCAGGTATTTCATGTACTTCCGGTGCCGCACCACGCGCGGCAGCTCCACGCGCCGCGTTTGCGACGCGCCGTCGTTGGTCACCACACCTACCGCGATACGCTTGGGCATAAATCCGATTCCTGTCTCGTAACGTCTGTCTCGAAAGTATTCTGTTTTGCCTGTTTCGTGGCCGCTACTACTTGGCTGCCGCGGTCTGTTCCGCAGCCGACTGTTCCGTCTTGCGCTTCCGTTGGTTCTGAATCGTCAGCACGCGGGCGATCAGCCGCCGCTTCTTCATCAGTTCGCTCGGCGCGCCGAGCCGTTCGGTCTGAGCCTGGATCTTCAGCTTGAAGTACGTGTCGCAGGCTTCCTTGAGCGTCAGAGCCAAGTGCTCGTCGCTCATTCCCCGCAGTTCTTCGGCTTTGACGATGCTCATGATTTCTTCTCGTTGACTATCGCGCTCGCGTTGGTTGTTTAATTCGCTCTACTGTTATTAAATCGCTCTGCGGCGGACCATTCGGACTCGGACTGGCATCTTGGCGGCCAGGCGTGCAAAGCACATCTTGGCGGCCGCTTCGCTCACGCCCGAGACTTCAAACAGCACCGTGCCGGGCTTGACCACAGCGGCCCAGTATTCCGGCTCTCCTTTCCCCTTGCCCATGCGGGTTTCGAGGGGAATCGACGTAATTGGTTTGTGGGGAAACATGCGCACGTACAGTCGGCCTTCGCCACGCATGTATTGCGTGCCGGCGATGCGGCCAGCTTCGATCGTGGCCGCGGCGATCCAGCCGCCCTGCGTCGATTGCAGGCCGAAGTCGCCGTGAACCACTCGGTTGCCGCGGGTCGCGTCACCTTTTATACGTCCTCTTTGGCTTTTTCGGTGCTTCACCCGTTTGGGCATTTGCGCCATCGTCCGGCTCCTCGTTATACATACCCTGGTTGACCCACACCTGGCAGCCAATGTGGCCCTGGGCGGTCTTGGCTTCCGCAAACCCGTAGTCGATCTTGGCCCGCAACGTGCTGAGCGGAATCGACCCGGAACTTTGTTTCTCGCACCGCGACATTTCGGCCCCGCCGAGACGTCCGGACAATTGAATCTTGATTCCCTTGGCGCCCGCCTCCATCGTCTGCTCGACCGCCCGCTTCATCGTGCGGCGGAAGCTGCCGCGCTTAGCCAACTGCTCGGCGATATCCTCGGCGACCAGTTGAGCCTCGATTTCCGGGCGGTTGATTTCCTCGATCTTCACGTTGATCCGCCGGCCGATCAGGCCTTGCAACTCCGCCTGCAAGCGCTCGACCTCTTGCCCCTTGCGGCCGATGATGATGCCGGGCCGGGCCGCGAACAAAATCACCTTCACCTCGTCGCGCGTCCGCTCGATCTCGATCTTCGGGATCCCGGCGAACTTGAATTTGTTCTTGATGTACGCCCGCAGCTTGAAATCCTCGATCAGCAATTCCGAGAACTCGCGCTTCGACGCGTACCAACGGCTTTTCCAGCCGATCATCACGCCCGTGCGAAAGCCAATTGGATTGACTTTTTGACCCATAGGATTTGCCAGCCTGTCTTGCTACTTGTCAGTTGTCGGTGGTCAGTGGTCCGTTGTCGCTTGTTTTCGCTGTCGCTTGTTTTCGTTCGCTCCGGCCTACTCCAGCTTCACCGATATATGTGCTGAACGGCGTTTGATCACGTGGGCCATGCCGCGGGCACGGGGGCGGATCCGCTTGAACATCGGGCCGCCGTCCACGCGAATGTCGATCACACGCAGCGTCGAAATGTCGCGGGCACGCAAGTCCTCGGCGTTGCCCATCGCGCTGCGGATCACCTTCTCCAGCATGCGGGCGCCGCGCTCGGGTTGATACTTCAGCATGTTCAGGGCGTCGTCGGCGTATTTGCCTCGAACCATCGTAGCCAACGGCCGCACTTTGCGGGCGCTGATTCTGGCGAAGCGGTGCTTGGCAACGTAACTCATGGCGATTTCCTAAACGCGACTCAGTTCGTATACGCAACAGGGTAAAAAACTCAGGACGCCGCGCCCGCGGGAGCACCCGGGGCGGCCTTGGGAGCCCGTCCGCCGTGGCCGCGGAAGGTCCGCGTCGGGGCGAACTCACCCAGGCGATGGCCGACCATGTCTTCTGTGACGAACACCTTCACGTGCAGCTTGCCGTTGTGGACCATGAACGTATAGCCAATGAACTCCGGCACGATCGTGCAGGCGCGAGCCCA
>JAIOQB010000320.1 GCA_021413585.1 Planctomycetia bacterium | reverse complement strand
GCTCGCCAACCGGATTTTCGACCGATGAAACAGGCCATTGCCGGCGTTGCTCCGCCGAGTCTTGAAGAAGTGACCATCATGACCGTCTGGCCCACGCTCGGCGCGATCGCGCCGGGGCGCGTGCTGGGTCGGCTGTGCGGCATAGGGCTGGGCATCGGGCCGATCCTGACGATCGGCAATCTGATCGCCCTGCTGTCGATCCCGCTGGCCGTGGCGATGTATTTTGGCGGCGTCATGCCGGGTGTGGCGCGGCGCTATCGGCTGACCAACCGCCGGGTGCTGATCGAGCGGCAGTTGTTCGGCTTCAGCGGCCGTTATGTCGAAGAGCAGTCCGTGTCGCTCGACAAGTTCGACACGATCCTCGTCGAGGTGCTTCCCGGCCAGGAGTGGTATCCGGCCGGCAACCTGCGTTTCAAGCTGGGCAACGTGGAAACGTTTCAACTCGTCGGCGTGTCGCGCCCTGAAACATTTCGCCAGACGTGCCTGAAGGCGCATCTGTCGGCCGTGGGGGTGCAGAAGGCGATGCAGCGCGAAGCGGCGGCGAGGTAGGCGGTCATCTATCGGCCGTCGGCTATCAGCAGGAGACGCGCGGCGGGAACTGTCGCCTTCACGAACGGTCACTAGCTCGACGCGCAAGCGAGGGGGCAGAACGAAAAGCGCTGCCCCCTCGCTTGCGCTTCGAGCTAGTGACTTAAATTGCCGCCGGGCCCGGTAACGACCGCTGGCCTACTCTACCCGCCGATTTCCGCCCGCCGTGCCACCGGTTCGGCTTCTTCAAGTTCTTCGATCGCGCCGAGCAGTTCGCGAATCGCCGTGGCCATCATGGCGGCCGGCAGCGACGGCTTCGATTCGCCGCGGGCGATGATTTGCGAAGTCTCCAGCGGCAGGTGGACAAAACCCACGCGGGTGCGCAGGGCCATTCGTTCGGCCAGATAGTGCGAGAGATAGAGCGTGGCGTTGCACACATACGTTCCGGCGTGGTGCGACACGCGGGCCGGCATGCCAGCCGCTCGCAGCCGCTGTGCCAGCGCGGCCGCCGGCCAATCGGATTGATACGCCAGCGGCCCACCGTCGACGACCGGGCCGAAAGTTCCCTGGTGCGTGCCGTTGCTTGGGGGCACGTCGCGCACGTTGAGCCCAACGGTTTCCAGCCGGATCTCCGCCTCGCCCGGCGCTTGGCCGAGGTGCAACGCGAAGTCGTAATCGCGGGCCAGATCCTGCGTCAGCCGGTCGCGGACCTTGGCAAAGTCGACCGGGTAGAGCCGCGTGGTGATCTGCGGCTGGACGGGCAAGTCCTGTGTCAACTCCTTGAGCGTGAGCCAACTGGAGTTGTCGGGCCACAGCCCATACGGTTCAAAAGCGGTGAGCAACACGCGCGTCATGGTGCGATCATCCGGTGGCTTGGCAGGGGCCTTTTCGTTCGGCGGATTGTCGCAGATTTCGGCGCGGGAAGCCATGGTCCGGCCGGTTTTTCGCCCGGCGGGTGGGTTTTTGTTAAACTGAAGCCTACGAACATAGCGTGGTTACTTGCACTCACGACCTAACTTCTTCGCGTCCTTTGCGACCTTCTGTTCCACGGTTTTGAACAGAAGGTCGCGAAGGACGCAAAGCTAAGATTTGAAGTTGCACGGCTGCAAACCCGGCGTAAACGCTGGGCCTTATAAAGGTGTATGTCATGAACAAACGATTTCAATTCTCACTGTCTGCGCTGTTGCTGGTGGTGACGCTCGCGGCGGGTGTTTGCGCGGCGGGCACGTATGTCTATCGCGAGATTGTGCTGGCCAGAGCGGCGGCTGTCCGGGCCAGTACCAAAGTCAAGCTGAATCAAGTCGTTACTATGCTGGGCTTATACAATGACAATGCACAACATCTTCCTAAGTCCACCGTATTTAACGCATTGGGCGAACCGACGTCGAGTTGGCGATTCATCTCGTTGCCCTATATCGAACAGCAGGACATGGACCATCCAGAGAACGGTCCTTTCTACGACCAGTCGTGGGCATCGCCTGGCAACAAGCTTATGCGGGGCTGGGCCATACCGTTCTTCTGTTTCGACAACGTCACACCCAACACCCCTACATTCGGCCACACGCACGTCTTCGCCATCACAGGCCCTGGCACGGCGTTCGACTCGCGAATTCGAACGGACTTGAAGAAACTCAATTCCGATCCGGCGACAGGTGATACGATTCTCGTGCTTGAAGTCCGCAATTCCAAAACCCACTGGATTCAGCCTGGCGATTTTGACATTCGCACCATGCCGCACACGATCAACGATCCCGCTGGCGAAGGAATCTCCGGCACCTGCCCCGGCTGCTTCTGCGTAGGCTTTGCCGATACGGAAGCCTGGATGCTCCGCAACGACACGCCGTTCGACAAGCTGGCGCTGTTCTTTACGACCGACAGTGCCCGGAAGCACGATCGCGAAGTGGAGTTGGGACCGTATCGGGTGAAGTAGTTTCCGAAGGGCAAATGGGGTTGGCACTGCCGGCACTGGCATAGCCAGTGGCACACGGAAGGGGGCGAAAACCAGGGACGATGTTTCTGGTAATCCGTGTTTCTGGTAATCCGTTGCTGGTTCTGTCGCGTTGCCCCAATCTTGCGACCTGTCCCTGCCTTGCTCCTTTCGTGTGCCACTGGCTTTGCCTGTGCGTTTGACGGCCGACTATTTTGTGAAGGCGAGGGTGCTTGCGGCTTCGGCATAGTTCGGCACAATTCGTGGGTGCGAGCACCCACGCTACGAGTTGAAAGGATGCGCCGTGAACGAACCGGACGAGCTGTCTACCGACGAAGAGACGGAGCGCGTCTTGTCCGTTGCCGAGTTGAGCACGGTGATCAAGGCTCTGCTGGAGGAATCGCTGCCCGCGGTGTGGGTTAGCGGCGAGATCTCGAACCTCTCGCGCCCCTCGTCGGGGCACATTTACTTCACGCTCAAGGACGAGGCGGCGCAGATCAGGGCCGTCATGTGGCGCGGCACCGCGGCCCGGCTGCGGCTCGATCTGCACGACGGCTTGCAGGTGGTGTGCGAAGGGGGCTTGGACGTCTACCCTCCGCGCGGCAGCTATCAACTCGTCGTGCGGCAGATGGAGCTGACCGGCCTGGGGGCGCTCGAAAAGCGGCTGCGACAACTGCACGAGAAGCTCAAAGCGGAAGGGCTGTTCGAGCTGGCCCGTAAGCGACCGCTGCCGCGCTTCCCGCGGCAGATCGCGTTTGTGACCAGCCCCACCGGCGCGGCGATCCGGGACTTTTTGGAAGTGCTGCGGCGCCGCTGGCGCGGAGCGAGCGTGTTGATCGTGCCGGTCCGCGTGCAGGGCGACGGCGCGGCGGCGGAGATCGCCGCCGCCATCGCCGCGGTCAATCGGATGCCGCTGCCAATCGACTCGTCGTGGGGCGCGGCGGCGGCAGCCTGGAAGACCTGTGGGCGTTCAACGAGGAAGTGGTGGTGCGGGCGATTCACGGTTCGCGGATCCCGGTGATCTCCGCCGTGGGACACGAAATCGACGTGACGCTTGCCGATCTGTCGGCCGACGTGCGGGCACTCACGCCCAGCGACGCGGCCCTGCGCGTGGCGGTGGATGGAGACGAGTTGGCCGCGGCCCTATCACAAGTCGGCCGGCAGATGGCAGCCGCCATGCGAGCCCGCTGCGCAACGGCTCGCGCGAGGTTGGAAGCCGCCGCCGCTCGGCGCCCCCTGCGGCGGCCGTTCGACACGCTACACGAGTTCGCCCGCGGGCTCGATGAAATCGACAGCCGGATGCTGCGCGCCGTGCGGCACGACTGGCGACGGGCCGAGCAGTTGTCCAATACGCTTTCCGCCCGTCTGGATGCGTTAAGCCCGCTAGCGGTGCTGGAACGGGGATACAGCGTGACCATGACGATTGCCGAGGAGGGCTCTGCCGAGGATGGACA
>JAIOQB010000319.1 GCA_021413585.1 Planctomycetia bacterium | reverse complement strand
GCGGAGCGTGAGAGGCGCCATGGGCAATCGAACGTTCAACCTGATGGTCGTGGCCTTCTGGCTGGCGACCATGTCGTGGCTGATAGTCGAAAAGGTGCTCCCCGAATACCGGCGGGGAGAACCCCCCGATTTTCGCGCGGTGCAGCGCGCCAAGCAGGTGGAAGATCAGGCCCCCTGCTGGAACATCAGTTGGGACAACACAGACCTGGGCTGGGCCGCCAGCAAAATGGTTCCCGGCCCCGCCGATGGAGCCGAACTGCGAACCCGCATCCAACTCACGCGCCTGCCGGCTCAGCAACTGGGCCAGTCGCTGCTGCGGCGTCTGCTCACGTCTATGGTGGTGCGCGATCAGAACGTCAACGTCCGCGTGGACAGCCGGATGCAACTCAACGAGGCCAGCCGGGTGCGCGGATTTCAGTCGCATGTGTACGTCGGCGATCTGTCCAGTCCGCTGCTGAACCTCGACGGCCGGGTGCAGGGGCCGAAGTTGAAGTTGTCGTTTAACGTCAGCCAGTCGGTGCCGGTGGCAATCTCGGCGATTCCGCTGAAAGCCGAATGGACGGTGCCATTCAGCGACCAGGTGCCGCTGGACGACAGCACCGCGCCGCGCGGGTTCATGCCGCCGCTGAAGCTGAACCAATCGTGGAAAGAGCGGGTGTACAGCCCGCTGCGACTGTCGAACAATCTGCTGGGGCTGACCGACGAGGTCGAAGCGAAGGTGGAGCGGGAAGAAACCATCCTGTGGGACGCCGGCTTGCCCCGGCTGCAGGTGGAAAAGTGCTGGCTGGTGGTGTACCGGCAGGACTCGGGGGCCGGGTCGGAATCGGCCGATAAGCCGCTGGGCTGGATGTGGGTGCGGATCAGCGACGGCATGGTGCTGTGGCAGCAGTTGAATATGTTTGGCGCGCGGCTGAAGTTCGTCCGGATGCACTCCGCGGCCGCCGCCGAGCGGTCGAAGGCGCTCGATTGGGATTCGGCGGCGTGGTCGGAGGAAAAGCCTGCGACGACTGAACCAACGCCGCAAGAAACGTCGCCGAAGAAATCGGACAAGAAATAAACGGACCAAACGCGGGCATTACCATTCATCCGGGTCAGGCAGCGAGGGGACATGATCGAGTTCGACGCGATCACGCGAAACTATGGCTCGAAAGTGGCTGTCGATCGGCTAAGCCTGTCGGTTGCGCCGGGAGAGTTGTTCGCATTTCTTGGGCCCAACGGCGCGGGGAAGACCACCAGCATCAAATTGATGGTCGGGCTGTTGCGCCCCACGTCGGGGCGCGTCAGGGTGTGCGGTTTCGACGTGGTGGAGCAAGCCCGCGAGGCGAAACGCCGAATCAGCTACGTCCCGGATGAGCCGTATCTGTACGACAAGCTGACGGGGCGCGAGTTCCTGCGGTTTGTGGCCGACATGTACGGCCTGCCTCCCAAGACGGGAACGGCCAACATCCAGCGCGAGATCGAGCAGTTTGAATTGGCGCCGTTTGTAGATGACCTGACGGAGAGCTACTCGCACGGCATGCGGCAGCGGCTGGTGTTTGCCTCCGCACTGTTGCACGACCCCGAGGTGTTGGTGGTTGACGAGCCGATGGTGGGGCTCGATCCACGTAGCATTCGGCTGGTGAAAGATCTGCTGCGGGACAAGGCGGCTGCCGGGGTGACGGTGTTCATGTCGACCCACACGCTCAGCGTGGCGGAGGAGATCGGCCAGAGGATCGGGATCATTCACCATGGCAAGCTGCTGTTTGTCGGCACGCTGGCCGAGCTGAAGCAGCGCATGTCGCGGCACGAGCTGTCGCTGGAAGAATTGTTTTTGGAGATGACCTTAAGCGGCGCGGATGGTTCGACGGCAAAACAACCGGCCGGCTAGAAGCACGATTTGCACTCTTCTCAATTGCATCTAAATCAGTTCGCATATAAATCATGGCAACCGACCACAGCCTGAGCACCACGGTGCCGCCGATCTCGCACTCGGATGACGCAGTTGGTTCGCGCGCCGAGTTCGGTGATCCAAGGCCAGGCATTCCAAGCAGCGGCGGCCGGTTGCTGACGCAGGCGGAGGAAGGAAAGCTTTTCCGCCGGCTGCGAACATGGCTGATGCTCTCCACTGCCCGACAGTTGTGGCGCACCGCGCGGCTGCGGCTGTGGCTGACGACGCTGTTGAGCCTGGTCTTCTGGGGCGGCTTGTTTGCCCTGTCGCACGAGGGCTTTGTGTTTCTCCGCTCCGTCACATCGCAGGCCGAGCCGATCGTGTTCGATTTGTTCTATGGCTCGCTGATGGTGATGTTGACCGTTTCGACTGCGATCATCCTGTACGGCGGTTTGTACAACAATCGCGACATGGAGTATCTCCTCTCCACGCCAACACGCGCCGGCAGGATATTCATCGTCAAGTTCCAGGAAGCGGTGGTGATGAGCAGTTGGGGATTCATCCTGCTCGGCAGCCCGCTGCTGCTCGCGTATGGGCTGGCGGTCAATGCCCCGTGGTATTACTACGCGCTGCTGCTGCCCTACATGATTGCGTTTGCCTGCATCCCGGCGGGCATCGGGGCGCTGGGGTGCCTGCTGATCGTGCAGTATCTCACGCGACTGCGGAAGGTGGCGCTGATTGTGTTGTGCCTGCTGGTGGTAGGCCTGGCAGTGCTCGCCGGGTGGTCGGTGATTTCCGGTGGCCAGAACGACTTGCTGACGCACCACTGGTTCGAGCACGCGGTAGCCCGGCTGGGGAAGACGCAGAACCGGTTTCTCCCCAGTTGGTGGCTGCGCTGCGGATTGATGGAGGCGGCGCGCAACGACGGGCATTCGCTGAGTATCCAACCTTGGTCGCAGTCGCTGCTATTTCTGGCGCTGCTGACGTC
>JAIOQB010000318.1 GCA_021413585.1 Planctomycetia bacterium | reverse complement strand
AGAACAGGATCCGCTCGCTCAAGGTGGTTTTACCCGAGTCGATGTGAGCGGAGATCCCGATGTTTCTGATTTTCGATAGGTCCATGGCAAACCACACGTCGTTAGGGTTGTTTCGACCGGTCGGGGCCACGCCAGGCGCGTGAACCCTACTCGACTCGTCGATTCGTTTGAACGTCCAATCAGCCCGCGCCAGCAACGCTGGCGCACGCTGCGCGATACCAGCCCAAAGGACACGAAAAGGTGGTCCCAGGGTATCATTAGCGGGCGAGGCGGCGAGCCCCCTATTTTATGTAAGATTCGTCTGGATGACCAGGGCAAATTAAGTCCATCAGGGAAACCTTATCGCTTATGGGGGTCGTTCGGACGGGAAAACGGGGTGGTAAATAGCGCAACCGATGATTGCAATGCAAGTTAGGGACAAGTAGGTTCCGCCTGCCGGGCGGTACCTCGCCAATGGGTTCGGCCCCTACTCACGCCGAGCCTTATTGGCGGGGCCACGCCTTACCCTCCCTGAAAAGGAGGGGGGTTAGGTCCTCACCACCACACTACGTGCCCTTGGGCCGCTTTGATCGCCCACACGCCCAGGTTCGTCGCTAGATGGGCGGCAATCGGCGGCAGCAGCGACTTGAGCGGATTGGCGGGCCAGAACCGCAGCGTGTAGAACCACAACGACCGGGCGAACACAATCGCGGTGCTGAAGATCGCCTTCGGCCCCCAGTCAATCGCCAGCCGGCCCCGCCACAGTTCCCAAGACGAAGCCTCCTTCGGCATCGTCCAATTCCACATGTATGGATGCAGCGCGGCAAACACGAGCGACACACCGATGATGCTGGCCACCAGTTGCCAGCGCGGGCCGCGGTCGTAATACAGATAGCCGCGGAAGATCAGCTC
This sequence comes from Planctomycetia bacterium, assembly GCA_021413585.1. Classification (GTDB taxonomy): domain Bacteria; phylum Planctomycetota; class Planctomycetia; order Pirellulales; family UBA7805; genus JAIOPX01. The sequence goes on along the minus strand of JAIOQB010000318.1, from coordinate 5,235 downwards.
CTCGATGAATGCCGCGGCCAGCGTGTAGAGGCCGAACATGAACGCCATGTTGGTTTGTTTTTCAGAGACCCCAAGTCGATGTTCGCCGATTGTCTCAACCGCCAGCAGCACGGCGGCGCCGGCAACAGCTATGACAATCGCAATCGCGCCGACCGGCGTGGCGCCGGGAAAGACCGGTTGCTTGTCCCCGGATTCCTGCGGCGTGTCGCCGCTGGCTGGTGCGGCCCGCTGCCGATACGCCCTCAAGTCGGCCAGCCAGATGCGCAGAATATATCCCGCCACCAGCAGCGCGCCGCCGTAGAAAAGAAAGTCGTTCATCGGCGCTGAAAGATTCCTTCGGGTGCCTGGGGCAACGCCCCAGTCGTGTCACATCAAGGCTTCATTTCTGGGGCGTTGCCCCAGGCACCCTCTGCTATCGGGGGCCAGTTGAATGGCCTGTTGTTGCGTACGGACCGCCTCGTCGTATTGGCCGTTGGCGGCTAGCGCCGCGGCCAGCGTTTCAAAGTATTCATAACGCTTGCGGCCGTCGAGATCGATTGCCTTGTGCGCCGCCAGGATCGCCTTGGGCGGGTCGCGGAACCGGTCGTCGGGGCAGGTGGACATCAGCCAGGCGGTGCTCTGGTACGCCCGGCCGAGTTGATCGTTGAGCTGGATCGCTTTGCGATAGTCGGTGGCTGCCTGCTCGTATTGGCCCATCGTGGTTTCGGTATCGCCCCGATAGATGTACGAGATGGCGTTCTTGTCGTCCAACTCGATCGACCGGTTGTAGTCGTTCATCGCGTCGTCGAACTCCTTCAACTGGTGCCGCACGTTGCCGCGGACCTGGTAGAACGCCGGTTCCTCGGGGGAGCGGCGGATCGCCTCGGTGTAGTCCTTCTGGGCCGCGGCCAGGTCTCCTTGCTGATAGTACAACTCACCCCGGTTGAACCAGGCGTTGGCATAACCCGGATTGAGCGCGATCACGCGGCTGAAATCACTCAGCGCCTCTTTGAGCTTCCCCAGCTCGGCGTAGCTGACGCCCCGGTTCTGGCGGGCCTTCCAATGCTCGGGGTTGAGTTCCACGGCCTGCTCGAATTGAATCAGGGCCACGGAGTTCTTGCCGCGGGCGACCAGCGCCTCGCCCCGCTTGTTGCAGGCCCAGCCTTTGAGCTGCCGGGCATAGTCCATGTTCTTTTCGCCCAGGGCCGCTTCGTCGGTCATTGCCCTGTCGAGCAGCGCGATGATCGCCACGTACTCGGCCTCAGTCTTGGCGGTTTGCGTTTTCTGAAAGGCATCGAACACCAACCGGCTGGCGCCGCCCGGCTTCTCTACTGCGGAGCGTTCCTCGGGTGTGAGCGGTTTGTTGCTCGGCTGCGCGACGGGTAGTTGCGCGGCGGGGGGTTGGGAGATGGGGGCCGGACGCGGCGCGGCCGGCTTGCGAACCGGGGGACGCAAGGGCCGAGGGTTCAGCTCGCCCGGCGGCCGTCCAATCGGCGGCGGACCACCAATGGCCGGGCCGTCGCCAGGGCCGTTGTCCTGCGGAAATTGGGCCGCGGCGTTGCCGTGCCATGCCAGGACCAGCGCCAGGCCCAGGCCGGCGCCGGCGCAAATGGATGATCGGCGGTGAGTGTTAGGCGTCATGATTCGGTTGCTCCCTGACTCGCAAAGCGGAAAGCTGAAAGCGGAAAGCGGAAAAAGACACGAACCCAGAGTTCGTCCCGGCGCCACGCTTGCGCCGCTTTCCACTTTCGGCTCTCCGCTTTCCCTCCTCACTCCTGTGGCTCGGTCATGCGCATTGGATCCAACGCCTCGCGAAGTTGTTCCGCGGGGAGCACGTTTTGCTCTTCGCACAATTGGCGGATCGTCTTGCCGCTCTTGAACGCCTCTTTGGCCAGCGCGGCTGCACGCTCGTAGCCGATGTGCGGGTTGAGGCTGGTGACCATCGACAGGCTTTTTTCGACCGACGCCTCGCACGCCTCGGCGTTGGCTTCCATCTCGATGGCACAGAAATCAACAAACGCCCCGGTCCCTTGGGCCAGCAGCCGGACGCTTTCCAACGCGGTGTCGCCCATCACCGGCATCATGATGTTGAGTTGAAACTGCCCGCCGGCGGCGCCGCTGAAGCTCAGCGTCTGGTCGTTCCCCAGCACGCGGGCGGCCACCTGCATCAGGCTCTCGCACATCACCGGGTTCACCTTGCCCGGCATGATTGAGCTACCCGGCTGGCGGTCCGGCAGCATGATCTCGTAGAATCCGCAGCGGGGCCCCGAGCCCAGCCAGCGGATGTTGTTGGCCACGTTGAACAGCGTGACGGCAATGGTGCGCAACTGGCCGTGGCATTCCATCAGGCCGTCGCGTTGGGCGTTGGCTTCGAAATGATTGGCCGCTTCGACGAACGGAATGCCGGTGTCGCCCGCCAGCACGGCCGCCACGCGGGCACCGAACTTTGGATGCGTGTTGATGCCGGTCCCCACGGCGGTGCCGCCGGCCGGGAGTTCGAGAATCGCCTCGATCGCCCGTTCGGCCCGGCCGATCGACATTTCGATCTGCCGCGCAAAACCGCCGATCTCCTGCCCCAGCCGCAGCGGCGTGGCGTCCGCCAGATGGGTGCGGCCGATTTTGATGATCTGGTCCCATTGCTCCGCCCGGTCGGAGAGCACCTTGTGCAGCTTGCCGAGCGCGGGCACCAGCAGATCGCGAATCGCCAGAGCGACAGCGACGTGAATCGCGGTAGGGAAGATGTCGTTGGTGCTCTGCCCCATGTTGACGTGGTCGTTCGGATGGATCGGCTTCTCGGCGGCGAAGCGGTCGCCGCCGGCCAGTTCGATCGCCCGATTGGCGATCACCTCGTTGACGTTCATGTTCGACGACGTGCCCGAGCCGGTTTGAAACACGTCGAGCGGAAACTGATCGGGCAGCTTGCCGTCGGCCACTTCGCGACAGGCGGCGAGCAGGAACTCGACTTGTTTCTCACTCAGCTTGTTCTTGCCCGACTTGGTGAGCTTGCCCAGGTCGCGATTCGCCACGGCGGCGGCGTACTTCACCCGGCCCATGGCGCGGATCAACTCGGCGGGGAGCGGCGAGCCGGAGATCGGAAAGTTCTCGACCGCCCGTTGGGTCTGGGCGCCGTAATAGGCATCGGCCGGGACACGGACGGTGCCCATCGAATCGCGTTCAGTGCGGAAGCTGGTCATGGTGCGTAGGAGTCGTTTCACGATGGAGACAATGGAGATTCGCTTCTAATGACCAATGACCAAATCCCAATGACCAATAGGACGGGGGCCACTATCCATTGGTCATTGGTGCTTGGTCATTGGTCATTTGCCCCGCCATGATACCGCCAATGCCAGGGGGGAATAAAGAGAGAGTTGGCAGTGCTGGCAGCCGTATCGTCCGTTTAGCCGCGCCCCGCAGGGAAGCGCGTTGGCCGTTTATCCCACCGTCCAGCCCGGCTTTGGCTGCGGATGGATCCGCAGGGGCCCTGGCTCGCTCAGCTCCGCCACCGCCTGTTCGGCCTCAGCCACAGCCGCCGCATCTGCATGGGAAGTGAGCGACAAATCAAACTCGGCCCGGCCGCCCGGGGGCAGTTCCACCACCCGGTGCTGGGCTTCTTCATGCGTGCGAGTATTAGGAAACCCGGTGCCGGGTTCCAGGCCGGTCACGTAGCCATCGGCCTCGCCGGGCGTGTTCTTCCACAGCGTGAAGTATGGCATCTGCCGCAGGTTGAACCCGAGGCTAGCCCCCCGGTCGCCACCGGCGTTCTTCAGCAGCACCCGCGTGTCGCCGTTGCTGTCGCCGCGCAATTGGAAGAAGTAGGCGCTCTCCGTGCTGCCGGGTGTCGGCGGGCCGTAGGTTTCCCAACCGGCCAAATTGGTCGTGGCCACTGTGTCGCGCGGCGAGACCTCAGCCGCCGGCACGACGACGCGACTTCCCGGCTCCAGCAGCGGCTGGCCCAAGTTGACGTGATACAGCAACTGCATCTGGGCCGGATTGGCCGAGAGATTTTCCACTACGTCGTGGATCCGCACTCCCGGCTCGCCCGGGAGCGTGCGGAGCGTCGACGTGAGCCGCAGCTTCTGGAAATGGAACCGCGTTTCGTCCACCACCCCGATCACCTCGATCTCGCCCGTCTGGCGGTCGACGCTGACGCTGAGCCAATGGGCCGGTAGATTGGCGATCCGGCCGTGCAGCGGCCAGAGCAATTGCCCTTGGGCGTTGTGATCCGGCGCGCCGAAGCTCGACAGGCCGCAGCGCACCAGCAGTTCGTCAAAGCCGTCGAGCCAACCCAGCCCGCTCGGTTCCGTCACCGGAACGTACGCCGGATGCACCGGCCCGCGGACCGGCGAGTTCCAGCCGAGCGTTTCGCCGGCGTGATAGCACTTCCACACCCCCATCCCCCGGCCGGGCAGGAGGGCGGTGCGAAACGCGCCGTTGTCGATCTCAAGAAGTTGCAGCCCCTCGCGCAGTCCGCCGCGAAGCGTTCGCAAACGCACGCTGCAACCCCTCGCGCAGTCCGCCGCGAAGCGTTCGCAAACGCACGCTGCAACCCTGGGCGGCCGGGCCCAGTTCGGCCGGCCCCAGTTCCAGGTGGTCGACGTAAAGATCGCGTTCGACGTCGATCAGGGTCCAATTGGTTTCGGACATCAGTGGGCTTCCTAAATGGCGTGTCATCAACGTGCGTGGACAGCGGCAATTGCCGTGCGCGACGAGAGCGTCAATGTAGGCCCGCCACGGCCGGTTTTCCACACCCGGGCAGCCGAGATCCGCCGGCTCGGTGCCGCTTTCCGCCCGCTTGTTCCAGCGGCCCGGTCATCCTTGCCCGGGCGTGGTCGGGTCGGCTATACTGCTCGGTTCGGTTGGTTAGGCGCCAACGCCCCACGGAGGGTCCGCTGGCCGAGAGACATGCCGCGCCCCCTCGCTCCGCGACGAGCGCCGCCGGGGACTGCTGGATGCGCCGCAAGGACTTGTGGCGGCACCGCAGAGTTCAATTCACACAGAGCACCATTCACACAACAAACCACACAATATCCAACGCAGGCGCAGGAGAGGGACGACGATGACACTCGATAAAAGCTTGAAGGTTCGCCGGGGAATGATTCGCGATCGGGGGGTGCTCTCGCGGGCGGAGCGGCTCTCGAAGCTCAAGGACGCCGAGCGCTGGCAGGAAGGCCAAAGCCCGCTTGGCCTGCCCAAGGTCCGCGTGACCAAGATGACGGCGAAGAAGAAGAAGGTAAAGAAGGCCGAAGAAGGTGCTGA
>JAIOQB010000381.1 GCA_021413585.1 Planctomycetia bacterium | reverse complement strand
AACGCCCGAGTCGCTGGCCGGCTCCGCCGCCGCCGCGAATTCCCCATCCGAATCCTCCGCCAGCATCTTCTCCTTCGCGGCCATCGAAAATCGCTTCGCGCCAGCCAGATCCTACCGCTCCATCGCAGCCAGTTGGGCCTCGTTCAGATCGGCCTCGACCAGATCGGCCTCCGCGGCCGATTCCTGCGCCGAGCGAATTCAGCCCCTCGCGGCAGCCGGCATAATCCTTCACCTGCCAGCGGTCGTAGGCGGCGGCGTATTCGGCTTCGTCGCGCTTGCGCTCAAAGTCCCGGACCACCTGCTGCTTGCGGTCGAGCAGTTCGGGCTCGACGTCGGCCACCGGGGCTTTCGGCCACGTCGGCGCGCGGCATCCTGCCACGATCGCCGGGGCCGCCACCAACCATCCCCACATCCGCCATCGCACGAAGACCGGGTGCATCATTGGGTTCCTGTGGTGCTGGAGCTGGCTTGATGATTCAGCACGGGTGGCTGGGACAACGCCCCAGAAAGTTTGTCTTTAGCTGGCTAGCGTCATGAAGTTGACTATGGGAATCAGACTCGATTTGGCCGAAAGGCTCTCTCGCACGTACACGCCGTCCCGTAGGGACGCCCGACAGTAGCCCAGCGATTTATCGCTGGGTAGGGTTGAACTCGCATTTCGTCGGCGTCCCGCAGGGACGCTTGAAGGCAGCTCGCACGATCTGATTCATGCGAATCTGAAGTATTTCAAAGCTAATGTTCAAGCGTCCCTCCGGGACGCACTGGGATTGATATGAATCGCGAACCCGGCGATGAATCGCCGGGCTATTATCAATGGTCCCTACGGGACCTGAGATTCCATCACGCAAGAATGAACGGTTTCCTTGTTTTCAGAGTTCGACGTGCGGAAATAGGACGTTGGCACCAGCACGCCCAGTTCTCCCCGGCTGTGCCCCGCCACCCCACCCAAAAATCGTTTTCTACTTCGTGCTGGTCTGCTCCGCGCTAGCGTTGGCCTGACTATGTAGCGCCTTTGCGGTTCGCGCAGGCATCGGCAACTGTTCCGGCATCGGGCGATCCAACTCGTCCAGCACGCGGGGATCGATCTCTTCGTCGTCGTACCGCTGCGCTTCAGGAGAGGGCAAGAACGGCCCCTGGCCGGTGTGATCGCCAAAATGGACGCCGTTGACGATGTCCGCCCGCAGGTCGATGGCCGAGCGATTTTCCGGGTCGAAGTGAATCGCCAGGTTGATCAGCCGCAACGCCCGCTCCTGATGATCGGACGCCCAGGCCTGCTGCGCCAGGTAGATGTACTTCTTGCACAGGTGCGTCTTGCTGAACGGGCTGAACTTCTCTTCTTGAATGACCTGACGTTGGTGGAACTCGGTGGCGACGTGGTCTCCTTCGCGCTTCATGTCGCTGTCGCACACGATGCGCGGGGTGATCAGCACGATGATCTCGCGCCGGTCGGTGGTTTCCGTCTTCTGGCGAAACAACGCGCCGACGGCCGGCAGGCTGCCGAGCAGTGGAATCTGCGTGGCGGTGTGCGCTAAGTCTTCGCGAATCAGGCCGCCGATGATGACGGTCGAGCCGTCGCGGGCCATGATGTTCGTGGTCACGCCGGTGACTTCCTTGTCGGGCAGCGTAAAACCGTCCTGCACCTTCACGTCGCCGGTCGAAAGTTCCGGGTGCAATTCCATTCGCACCATGCCGTCGCTGGAGATGAACGGCCGGATGCGAAGCTGCGTGCCGACTTCGAGGAACTGGACCGCTTGCGTGGTCGAAGTTTCCGTCACCGTCGTGCTGACGTAGCCGAGCTGCGAACCGATCAGAATCTCGGCCCGCATTTTATTGAGCGCCAACACCCGCGGCGTGGCGATCACGTTCGTGTCGCCGATCGTCTCCAGCGCCGAGAGGAAAATCGCCAGGCTGCTGTCGAGAAATCCGACCTTCAATCCGTCGCCCGTGGCCAATTGCTCCAGCGATGACAGCGGCGCGCCGGAGACGATGCGCATGTGCTTGTTGTCGCGCAGGGCGGCGAAGTTTACGCCCATCTCCATCTTGTCGCTGAGCTTGACGGAGAGAATCATTGCCTCCAAGGCCACCTGCAGCGGCTTGATGTCCACTTCGTGGAACACCCGGTCGATCTGCGCCAGCACGCTTTCGTAGTCGCGGACCAGCACGACGTCGCTGTTCGCGTAGGTGTCTCCACCGGCCACGGCGCTGTCGGAGGCGATGCCCGTCTGGGCCGGGCTGGTCACCGTGATCGTGCCGATTTGCGGAGTGAGCAGCGGCGTGAACAGCTTTTGCAGTTCGGCGGCGTTGATGTAGTTCGGGCGGAACAGCCGCGTGGCGATTTTGCCGGAGTTGAGTTCGCGCTTTCGGAAGTCTTCCGGCGTGCCAACGAAGATCACGTTGCCGTCCCGCTTGGCCTGCAAACCCTTGGTCTTGAGGATGGCGCTCATCGCCGTTTCAAAATCGACGTTCGGCAGCGAGGCGGTGATCGTCCCCTGCACGGCGTCGCTGGGCATGATCGCAATCCCGGTGCCGCGGCTGAGGAGTTGGAACACCTCGCGGAGGTCGCTATCAACCAGGTGCAGCGACAACCGATTGTCTCCTTCGTTGGTGATGCGCGTGTTTGGTTTGTTGCCGGCTGCGTGGTTTTGCGCGGCGGCGGGTGTCGCCGCGGCTGGTGTCGTATTGGATAAATTTGCGGCGGGCAAGTTGCCGTTGGGGCTGATCGCCGCGGGCGGTGGAGGCGTGATCGGTTGCGGCGCAGGGGGCGTAATGGGCGCCGGTGTGGGGGCAGCAGCCGGCGTGGGTAATGGGTTTGGCCCTGCGGCGGGGGCCGGCGGCGTTACTACGGCAGCCGGCGGCGCGGCGGCGGGAGTGCTTGCAACCGGAGCCGGTGCGGCAGCCGACTCAGGAGCTTTGAACTCGAGTGGCGATGGGGTCGCCTGTTGTGCCGGCGCAGCGGGGGTACTCGGCGCCGGGTCGACTTTCGCCGGCTCGGCCGCGGGCTTGTGCGTCTCGCCACTCTCCGCGGCGGGCGTGCTGCCATCAGCGGCCGGCGTGCGCAGGTCGTTCTTTGGCTGCTCTGTCTTTGACGAATCGTTTTTTGGCGGATCGGAAAACAAGTCGTCCACCTGTTGCCCCACCGGCGGCTCGGCCCGCAACGGCCGGGGGCGCGAGAACAGCGAGGCGGCCGACTCAGTCGCCGCCGGACGCAATTCGTTCGCAGCCAGGGGAGCCATCGCCAGCGATTCCAGCGGCGCGAACTCGGGCGCCGGGGCGGAAGCAGTGGGCAAAGCTGGTTTCTCGACGGCCGCGATCGCCGGAGCGGCGCTGGCGCCGTTGGTGGAGGCATCGTTCGCGACCGGCAAGGTTGTGCTGGCGACTTTAGGCTGCGATGATGCTTGCGCCAGAGGCAATGATGCCTGCCCCTGCGGCGTCGACTCGACAGCCGCCGGCCCAGCGCTCGTCGCCAACCAGATCGCGGCCCCCACGCCGGCAACCAGGCACAGCAGGATCGAGCCAATGCGTAGAAAAGTGCTCATATGGTCGTCCTTGACCCAAAGTACCCATCACGCTCCGCGTGATGCAGTAAAGGTACCCATCGCACCGAAGCCTGTAGCGAATCCTCACGCGGAGCGTGAGGGGTACTTTAATTCGCCGTCTCTCCACTTACCTCAAACGTGCTCTTGCTATTGAGCTTTTTCTCTTTCAGCGCCAGCGAAAATCGCTGGCCTTCGTATTCCAACAATACCCGCGTCGGTTCGACCAACAGCAGATTCAATTTCAATGTTTGCCCCTGCTGATCTACTACCACCTGCACCGGCCGGCTATTCGCTTGCGAACCGCCGCGCGGCAGGGCGTAGGTTCTTCCGTTAATCGTCGCCACGTTCTGCCGCGGTCCAATCAGCGTGCTGGTCAGCACCAGCCCCAGCGATTCGGCATCGAGCTTGACTATTTTGGGCGCCTCCGATTGTGCTTCTACTTTCGGCTTCGGCGGCATTGCTTCGGCAAACGGATCGCGAGTTCCCACCAACGGCGCCGCCGGCTTCATCATGTGATCCTGACGGATCTTTCCCATCACGTCTTGCCACTTGTACGTCGGAGCCGCCGCGGATGCGGCTGCCACGACACCCGGCGCCGCCACGGCCGCCACGTTGCCAGTTGCCGGGGCAGGCACCGCTGGCGCGGCCGCCTCCGGCTTCGCCGTGGAAAACCAGCCGGAGAGCAGCGGGGCCCAAAACCACAGGGCCACCACGGTCACCAATGCCAGCAGTCCAGCCTTGCCAGGGTTGGCCTTTGCCTCATGTCGGATTTTCTTGACTAGCTTTTGCAGGTTCACAGGTCGACGCCAGCAGCGATGGGACGCGCCCCACAACTCCGGCTCCTCTTCTATCGGACTTCGGAAGTCTCAACCTAATAGGAACTCTCAACCTAATCGGAAATCTCTGGATTAACGGCAAATACCGCCAGGTTTATCTCGCTTACCAGAACCTTGGATTTGTCCGAGGTGGACTCGATCTTCATCCCTTCGACCCACACCGTCGACGGCAGCCGCTCGAGGCTGCGCAGCAACTCGTGAATCTGCGGGAACGAGCCCCGCACCGCCATGTGAATCGGCACCTTCTGCAGCGACTCATAGTCCAGCGGGGCCAAGGGGTCGAACTTATCGAGGCTCGCCCCCGACGCCCGCACCGAGGCGGTGATCTTGGCGAACATCCGGCTCACGTCGCGGGGCTGCGGCGTGTTTTCTTTCCAGTGGTCGACGTACTCTCCCGTCTCGCGCAGCTTCTCCTCGGCGATCTGCAGTGAGACCTTCACGCCTTGCTGCTCCGCCAGGTACGCCTTCTTCTGCGCCAGCTCGCGGCGCAATTCATCGATGTGCGCCCGCGCGGGCAGGAACCCGAAATACAGGTAGCCCGCTCCTACGGCCGCCAACACCAGTGTGATTGCCCAGGTGCCCGATTGCAGAAAATCCTTCATGGCGACTCCTTGATCGCGGCGGTGAACGTGCCCCCCGGCTGCGCGGCGACTTGCTTGCCGCCTATCACCGCCGGGCCGTTGGGCTGTCCGTATCCAGTGCGCACCACCAGCCGGACGCGAAACCGGACCGGCTTGGCCGTGTCCGCCTTCGGGGCATCCGCGGCGGAGAGCGCCGCGGTGGGAACCTGCTCCAGCGATTCCAGTTCCGAGCGGACGAACAGCGGATTACGAGCCAGCTCGCTTAGGTACTCGTGCAGTTGCGTCGGATCGGCGGCGGTGCCGGCCAGCAGCATCTCGACGCGCATGGGGTCGTTCTGTGCCCGCAGCATCTGCAAGTCGCGCTCGACTTGCGTCAACTTGGGGGCGATTTCGGCCGTCCCTTCCTGGTGCAGATTGTTGTTGTTGACTGGCTGAGCCGCATGCGTTGCACCGTGCGTCACCTGGATGATGTGAACCGAGCCCAGCACGATCGACTTCGGCATTGCCGGCAACAGCGCGGACAGCATCTGGCTGCGCGGCCAGGGGTGCCGCAGGTACGTGACGAGTTGCGCCGTCGACTCCACCCGCTGCAGCTTTGCCTCCAGCGCCTTGAGCTTCGCCGCGTCGTTCGCCGCCAGGGCGCACTCGGGCTCGATCAGGGCGATCTGCCGTTCAAACCCGTGTCGCACGCGGTGCTGAAAGAACGACGCCACCGGCATCAGCAGTGCGAATAGCAGCACCACCACAAACCGGCCGTTCTGGCCTTTACGTTTCTCCGTATCCTCGCGAAAGTGCGCGGGGAGAAAATCCACTTCCTGATGAGCTGCCAGTTTGGGCGGGGGGTTCATGGCTTACACCACCTCCCGCAGCGCCAGGCCCGTGACAATGTCCCACTGGGACTGCCGGCCGAGCGAAGCGTCTGACTTGTAATTCCGCAGCGGATCTCCCAACTGGCAGGGCAGATCGAGCCGCGGCGAGAGGAATTCGCACAGCGCCGTGGTCGCTTCGCCCCCGCCGACCACCAGCCGTGTCAGCGGCGAGCCGCGAAACGTCACGCTGTGATAGCGGATGCACAGAGACAATTCGTGCAGCAGCCGATCGTGTACCGGCCGCAGCGCCTGGTTCACGCTGGCGGTCACTTCGGGATCCTGCTGATCCACGCGGCGGTCGCCGTTGTGCCGCCGCAGCAGCGCGGCCCCTTCCTGGTCGATTTCCAAATGACGGGCGACCGCTTCGTCCATCTGCTGGCCGCCGATGTCCAGATACTTGATGAACAGCGTGTTGGCCCCTTCGGCGATCACCACCACGGAGTTCAGCGCGCCGATCTGCACGAACATCGCCCGCTGCTGGCGGTCTTCGTCGCGGCGAAACTGCCGGACGTAACACCGCAGCAGCGCGGCGGGCTCGACGTCCACGGCCACGGGGCGCAGCCCGGCGTCCTGCAGCACCTTCAACTGCCGCTCCAGCACCGGGCGATGGCAGGCCAGTAGAATCACTTCGCGCTTGGTCGAGTCCCCCTGGCGAATGTCGGCCGTTTCAATGTAGCGGACTTCCGCTTCGACCACGGAATACGACACGCGGCCGGCAGCCTCCTGTGTCACCACGCGGTCGAGCGCGCCGTCTGGCGGGCGCGTCACGCGGATGTTCTGCACGAACAACTGGCCGGCGCCCAGGCACATCACGGCGTCGCGGCCGTGGAAATTGCGCGTCCGGCAAAGCTGGGTCACCGCTTCGGTCATCGCCACGGCCCGCTGCTCAGCATCACCATGCACGAGGTCCGCCGGCAGATCCCAGCGGGCTGCTTCGACGACTCGATTGCGGTCGCCGCTGAGCTGCAGCAGCTTGACGCTGCGCCGTCCCAGGTCGACACCGATCGGGCTGAATCGTTTTCGTGCGAAGTTGATCATGGAATTGTCTGTTTGAAAGTAAGCCTAAATGCACTCAACCCGAGGGAGTCGACGCCGGCCGTGCCGGAGCCGTGGACTGAAACTTGCCGACCGTGGCCAACCCCGTGACCGGATTGACATCGACCTCCACGTAGCGAGTGGCCTTGCCCGCGCCGGTAGCGAGCCACACCACGCTCTGGGCCGGTTCCACCGTGGCGCCCAGCGGGTCGAACTCGATGCTCGTCACCCCCTTCAGCGGCGACTGCTGCGTGTAGACGCTGTAGATCGTGATCGGCATGCTGATGCCGGGCAGCGACGTGAGCGACGTCGTCTGCTGCGTGGCCGAGTCGAGCGGCGAGCGGAACGGCGAGCGGGGGAGGGTGGCCAGCGTCGTGTCCGTGCCAGAGTATGCCAGCGTCCACTTGCTGTTCGCCGCGTCGAACGTCAGCTTGTACTTGCCGTGGTACGTCAGCGCCAGGTTGCGCGTGTAGTCCAGATCGCCCGCCAGCACGCGCGCGGCGGCTTCCAACTGCTCGCTGATCTGCGTATTGCTGTTGGTCACCACGGAAGCCGCCACGATGCTGAGGATCGCAATCACGATCAACAGCTCGATCAGCGAGAAACCGGAGTGGCGGCGATGGGAATACATCATAGTAGTGCAACTTAACGGGGCCAGCTTCAAGCGGCGCCGTGATGCAGGCGCCGCTACTACGGGGCTTCTTTATTGATCATCACGCGCAACCGGCCGCTTTGGAGCAGGTCGTTCTGCTCTCTTAACAACCGATTCGTTTCCTTCAACTGCTCCACCAACTCCATCCGCTGCGCCACGGAGTTGGCAAACGGCGGCGTGGCCGGGTTCGACGTTTGCGCAGCCGTCGTCCCGTAAAAGCCTAGCACGGTGAGACATACCACGTTGGCAGCAAACAAAACGGCTAGGCTCCAGCGACTGACTTGCATCTGAGGGGTTCCTTGTGTGAAGTGCCGTTAAACGGCGTTTTGAACCGAAATAACTAAGGGTTGTCCTTCCAATCGATCAAATCCCACCGCAGCCCGCCGTCGTTCGGGTGGGGCTGAAAAAGCGGATTGCTCCAGTTGTGCCAATGATAGGCTACCGGCGTCAACGCCGGTTTGATGGTGGTCAGCGGCTCCGGCGCCAAATTTCGGCTCCGCAGGTACTCTGGGAAATATACAACCGGAGTTACGCCCGCGGTTTGCCATTGGTCTAAAAACTCTCCCAGGCGGCTGGTCCACCAGTCGGCGGTTTGCACCCATTCGTTGCGCCCTTCGAGGTCCAACTCCTGGCACATCACCGCTCCGAGGTGAGTGACCGTGGTTCCCTGGATCGCCGATTGCTGCACCCAATACTTGTTAAACGCCGCCACCAGGCCGCCGATCGTCACGGTCGCGCCGCTGGGGACGTTGAAGTTCGTCTTGGCAATCACCGTGGGCAATTGCGTCACCTGCGTGCTGCCGCTCAGCAGCGGCAGTGACGACGGATTCAAGCGAACATTGTGCCCATACACCAGTAAGTCTGACGCGTTGCTGGGGCCATCCACGATGATCGTCCCGGTGATCGTCACGTTGTCGTAGAGATACGTCGTGCTATTGGCCAGAAAAACGCCCAGCGGATTGGCGATCGGATCCGGGCCCATCGTCACGTTGCTCAGCGATCCGCTGACCACCGGCATCGTGTACGCCTTCCCGCCGGGGTAAAGCTGATAGCTGGTCGCGCCGCTGTAGAACGTCATCGGCGAGGACGTGCTGGCGGTGACGTCGGCCGTAGTGAGCTTGAGTTCCTGCTCCAAGAGCGAACGGTTCAGGGCCGTAGTGCGGCCGCTGCCCAACGAGATCGTGCCGCTTAAGGGGCGCATGTCCGTGCCGCCGGCCGCGCGGCTCGCTTGCAGATCCTTGAGATAGCGAGACCGAGAGCTGCCCGGCGAGCAATCCCCCACATACACGCGGGCAGTGGCGCTTGTGTTGACGTTACCCAGCTTCACCGTACTGCCAACCAGCGTGCCGTCTTTATAGATCTTCATCAACAGGCCGTCGTACGTCGCCACGATGAACGACCAATTCCCGGCCGTGAAATTGCCGGAGGATGCGGTCAGGGCGGTCGTCAGCCCCAGCGTCTTTAGCCGGAACCGCAGCCGCAAATTGCCCGAGACCACCGCCGTGCTCAGCCCCCAATAGGCGTCGGAATCGTTCACGCCGCTGGCCTTCGAGACGATGCGGGCCTGATCCTGGGTGAGCGTGTCGGGCTTCACCCAGGCGCAAATTGTGAAGCGGGCCTGGCCGTCGCAGTCGAACGTGCCGCAGTTGACAAAGTCGTTTGCGCCGTCGAACCAGGCGCCGGTTTGCGCGGGCGTGGTCGGCTCGCCGCTGACTCCCAGCTTCGGCCCCGCGTACGTGCCGCTGTGCGCTCCCAATTGATCGACCGCAGTCAACGCGCCGAGCGCTTCGTTGAACCGCCACCAGGAGAGCGGGTTGCGGTTCTGATATTCCTTGGCCACCGCGTCGGTGGTGGAACTGTTCAGCCGCGCGGCGTAGATCGCCGTCACGTCGGAGTCGTCGAATTTCTGGTTGAACAACGCCACTTCGTCAATCGTGCCGGAGAATGGGCGGCAGTCGTAAGGATACGTCGGGCAGATCTGCACAGGGCCTTGAAACAACGCCGGGCCTTCGATGCGCGTCGGCACGTCGATCGTCGCCGCCACGTTTCCCCATTGCAGCAGCGTGAATGCCTGCGCGGTGGTCCAGCCGCTCGGCGGATCGGACAGTTTGCGGCGGATCAACTGCACTACGGCCCGCACCTGGTGCATGGCCCGGATCGAAGGATTGAGCGGATCGGTCGAATACCCGGTCGAAAGCAGCGTCACGCGGTACGGATACTCGCTGTACGACGGGTCCGACGCGGTGAGCGACGTGTCGCCGGTCGTGTACGTCACCACGTACGAGTCGGTCGAGCTGATGTTGCCGGTCACTGTGGACGCGACGCCGGCCCAGTTTGCCGCGCTCATTTTCTGCAGCGCCACGCTCATCCCCGCCATCGCCACCTGCCGAGCGTCCAACTGCCGCGACGAATTGTTGGCAATCTGCACGCCAATCGCCTCGGTCCGCAGCAGCGAATAGCTGATGACCAGGGCCACGGCCAGCACCGCCAGCACGAGGATCACCGCCATGCCGCAGCGGCGGCTCTGTCTCATGGGTGCCTGGGGCAACGCCCCAGTTGCTTGCATTTCACCTGGGCTCTGGGGCATTGTCCCAGCCACCCTCTGTGCCAGTCGGTTTAAACGTCGTCCGTTCATTTGTGCAACTGATAGTAGAGGGCAGCCGAGCCAAAGAACGGCAACGCCGTCTTGCCGGTCGGGTCGTTGATCGCCGTGTCATAACCGGGCAGAAGCTGCAGCTCGGTCCGGCACCACACTTGCCGCAGCCCGGTCTGCGAGCCGTAAATATCCTGCACCCAATTCAGCGTGTTGAAGGCCACCGTGCCGCTTTTGTAGCTGGCCCAGTCCGTGGTCGAGGGCCGCACGGTCACGCGAAACCGCACGGCCCCGCGCAGTTGCGTCGTGCTGGTCGTGCCGCCGTTGCTGCTGGCGGTGCGCAGCAGATCGGTGAGCATCGTCTTGGTCGCCGACGTGCCGTTGATGATCGCACTGAGGTTCGTCTGCCAACTGGCGGTGTCGGTCAACAGCGGCGTCGTCCGCGTGTCGTTGGGAACGGTGATTTCCAGCAGCCGGTTCGGAGCCGCGGGGTCGGTGGCGTAGATCACCAATTCGCGATACAGCGGCGGCCCGGCCGCGTTGGCGGGGCTTCCCGTCGGATGCCAGATGACCAGAATATCCGGGAACGTGTACGTTCCCACCTGCGTGGCAAATACCGCCGCCACAGGGAAGTCGGGCGAGGCGGTCCCCTTTTCGATCATCGATTCGATCCGGCTGAGCACCACGCGGGCATGCTGCGTGGCCAAACCCTGGCCGTCCGAAAACGCCTTCGCGTTACCCACCGCTTTGGAGATCGCAGCCAGCGCCAGCGCAACGAGCGACATCACGAACATCGACATCAGCAGCTCGACCAGCGTCATGCCGCCGCGCGCGGTGCGGCGGCGCTGCGCGATGCGCTGGCCAAGGGCGATGCGGCCGCGGCGGTTACTGGGGGGTGGGAACATAAGCGTACACGCGGCGGGCTTGCTTGAGCAGCTCTTTGCCTCGATTGCCATCCTGGCGATAAATGCGCACTTCCACCGCGCGCATGTTGCTGGTGTTGCTGCCCGTGAGCTTCACCGAAGGGTTCGACTCGCTGACATAATAAACGTCGATCTCCTGCCGCCAATTGGTGAACGTCCCGCTGGGGAGCCGGAAGTTAGGGTGCCGCAGCCCACCCACGTCGTCCCCCTGTCCCAACTCGACGCCGTATTGATCCTTCGCCGGCTGGGCGACAAAACCGGTGAAATCGTCGGTGTCGTCATACCGTTCGCGACCGCTGCCCGCCATTTCATAAGAGTTCGCACAGAGCGGCGTTTGATACGCGCCCGACCCCGCCCCGGAATAACGGCAGCCCATCACCTCGTCCATCAGTTGATCCGCCATCCCCGCGGCAATCGCCCGATCGGTGGCATTGGTGGTCGATTGCAACGAACTGGCCAACGCCAACAGCAACCCCGTGCCCGCCATGCTGGTCAGTCCGATGGCAATGATCGACTCCGCCAACGAGAACCCGCGACGGGGCCGATTTGACGTTGCTGGAGTTGTTTGAGTGGGCATGTGCGGTGTCGAACGAATTGGTGGTTCTTGCACTGGCATAGCCAGTGGCACACGGGCAAAGGCGAAAACCAGGGACGGGGTTGTTGGTTTTGCCTCGCTGCTGCGCGCGCAGACCCGGCAAGAGAACCCTACATTCACCGGCAGAGACGTCAAATCAAGCCGCACCGGCGGAACCAGATGGGGAGCAACCCCCGCACGGTTGTCGCATGCCCTGCCGCAAGAAGTTGCGTTCCGGCAACATGTGATGCCAAAACGCAACAAGAAAAGCATTCAAGTTGGAAGCCCCGCGGAACCAACACCCCCGTCCCTGGTTTTCGCCCCCTTCCCGTGTGCCACTGGCTTTGCCAGTGCTGTGGAAGGTGCGCACCTCTCTCAATGCCAATCTAACCCACAATCCAGCGCCACGGCCGAATGCGTCAGCGCCCCGACGCTGATCCGCTCAATCCCCGTCGCCGCGATCTGCCCGATCGTCGCCAGCGTGATCCCACCCGACGCTTCAAACTGCACGGCCGGCGCAATCGCATTCCGCCGCGCCACCGCCGCGCGCAACTGTTCGGGCGACATATTATCGAGCAGCACAATATCCGGCCCGGTCGGCAACACCTCTTCAAGCTGGGCCAGCGTATCGACCTCAACCTCGACAAGCATCGTCCGGCGGCGCTCTTCCGGCACGTTCGCCGCTAAAAACTCCTGAGCCCGCCGCACCGCCGCGGCGGGCGTCAGTCCGGCGGCGGGCAGATGGTTGTCCTTGATCAGCACCGCGTCGAACAATCCGGTGCGATGGTTGTGCCCGCCGCCGCAGCGCACGGCGTACTTCTCCAGCCGCCGCCAGCCGGGGGTCGTCTTGCGGGTGTCGTATATGCCCACCAGATGCGGCGCGACCGCCTCGACAAATCGCCGCGTCAGCGTGGCAATGCCGGAAAGGTGACACAAGATGTTCAGCACCAGCCGTTCGCACACCAAGAGATCGCGGCTTGACCCGCTGATCTCCGCCACCACTGTGCCGCGACTAACCGACGCCCCCTCCGCCAACACCGGCTGCCAAGTGAGCCGGGCCCCCGCTTCTTGAATGGCCACTTCGCACGCCCGAAGGCCGGCGATTACTCCTTCCTCGCGCGCGACGACCGCCGCCCCCCCTTGGGCGTCGTGCGGCACCAGCGACACCGTGGTCCAATCGTGCAGGCGGTCCAAGTCCTCCCGCACGGCCAACCGCACCAACTGCCGGCAATCGTCCTCGACCGCAGGTGTCCACTCGATTTGTTGAAAGTCCTTGTTCACGCGATTCCTTCACTAGGTTGAGGTGGCCAAAAACAGCGCTGGTTTTCTGGTCCGGATCCCCCCATAATACCTGATTGGCTCCATCGTACCCATCACGCTCCGCGTGATGCCGGAAAGATCCTCACGCGGAGCGTGAGGGGTACTTTGACGACGCCCCAAGGTTCGACATTTATGCCACCTCAACCCCCACCCACACCCGCCCCGCGCAGCCCCCTGTTGCTGCGGTCGCAGCAGCTTGCCGTCGGCGTGCTGGTGCTGGCGGGATTGGTGTCGCTGGGGGGTTATTGGGCATGGCGGGGGATGATTCGCGGGCGGCTGATTGAAATCGACCATAGTTCGCCGCTGACTGCCCAGTTTCAACTCGACGTGAACTCGGCCGAGTGGCCGGAGTTGACGCAGATGCCGGGCATCGGCGAGGGGATTGCCCGGCGGATCGTGGACGAGCGCGTGGCCCATGGGCCGTTTGCCGATCACGAAGACTTGCAGCGCCGCGTACGCGGCATCGGCCCGCGCACGCTGGAGAAGATTCGGCCGTACCTGCTGCCGCTGCCTGAAGTTCGCAATGTGGCCGACCGCAAACCGGCGACGGCCGAAACCGGGGGATGAACCTGATGTCGTTCGATTTGGTAAGCCCGTTTCAACCCGCCGGCGATCAGCCGCAGGCCATCGCCGCGCTCGTCGACGGCTTGCGCTCCGAGCGCAAGCAACAGGTGCTGATGGGCGTGACCGGCTCCGGCAAGACGTTCACCATGGCCAACGTGATCGCCGAGGTGCAGCGGCCGACGCTGGTGCTGTCGCACAACAAGACGCTGGCCGCGCAATTGTACGGCGAGTTCAAGGAGTTTTTTCCGCGCAACGCCGTGCATTACTTCGTCAGCTACTACGACTACTATCAGCCGGAAGCGTACATCCCGCAGCGCGACATTTACATTGAGAAGGACGCCTCGATCAATCAACAGATCGACCGACTGCGGCTGGCCACCACCAGCGCCCTGGTCAGCCGCCGCGACGTGATCGTGGTCGCCAGCGTGTCGTGCATCTATGGGCTGGGCTCGCCCGAGGATTATCGTTCGATGATGGTCCACCTCAGCCGGGGCCAGGTGGTCGATCGTGACGCGGTGCTGTCGAAGGTGGTCGACATCCAATACGAGCGAAACGACATTGAGTTCGAGCGGGGCCGGTTCCGCGTTCGCGGCGACTGCGTCGAACTGTGGCCGTCGTACGAGGAGTTCGCCTTCCGGCTGGAGTTCTGGGGGGACGAAGTCGAGCAGCTTTCGATCATCAACCCCACCAGCGGCGAAGTGATCTCCGTCGAGCAGGAGTTGTACATCTACCCTTGCAAGCACTTTGTGCTGCCCGAGCATCGCGTGCAGGCGGCGGTGACGGAGATCAAGCGCGAGCTGGACGAGCGACTGGAGCAGTTTCGCAACGAGGGGAAGCTGCTGGAGGCCCAGCGGCTGAGCGCGCGGACGCGGTTCGACATCGAGATGATGCTTGAGGTGGGTTATTGCCCTGGCATCGAGAACTACAGCCGGCCGCTCTCCGGCCGCCCCGCCGGTTCGGCCCCCGACACGCTGTTCAATTTCTTTCCGGCCGATTACCTGCTGATCGTCGACGAGTCGCACGTCTCGATCCCGCAGGTCCGCGGCATGTTCGCCGGCGACCACAACCGCAAGCGAACGCTGGTCGAGTACGGCTTCCGGCTTCCCAGCGCGATGGACAATCGGCCGCTGAAGTTCGAGGAGTTTGAGGAACGTTCTGGCCAAACGATCTATGTCTCCGCCACGCCCGGTCCGTACGAGCTGAACCAGACGGGCGGCGAAGTGGTCGAGCAGGTGATCCGTCCCACGGGGCTATTGGATCCGGTGATCGAGGTCCACCCGGCGCGTGGGCAAGTGCCGCACCTGCTCGAGCAGATCAAGGAGCGGGCCGCGTCGGGCGAACGCGTGCTGGTCACTGCGCTAACCAAACGGCTGGCCGAGGATTTGTCGGCCTACTTCCGTCAGCAAGGGGTCAACTGCAAATGGCTGCATAGCGATCTGGACGCCTTCGAGCGGGTGGAACATCTCCGCGACCTCCGCGAAGGGAAGTTCGACGCCCTGGTGGGAGTCAACCTGCTGCGCGAAGGGCTCGATCTGCCGGAAGTTTCCTTGGTGGCGATCCTGGATGCCGACAAAGAGGGCTTTCTGCGCAGCGAGACGTCGCTGATGCAGACGATCGGCCGCGCTGCCCGCAACGTCAACGCCAAGGTGCTGCTGTACGCCGACCGGGTGACCGACTCGATGCAGCGGGCGATCGAAGAGACCTCACGCCGCCGCGTCATGCAAGAGCAGTACAACCGCCAGCACGGCATCACCCCCGAGACGATCCGCAAGGAAGTAAAGGCCGGTATCGAAGCCGCCTCCGACGCCCACGCCAAGGCGAACGCCGCCGTGGGTCGGACCGACGAGACGCAATACATCACCGAGGAGTTCGTCGTCGAGCTGGAAGCCGAGATGATGGAAGCGGCCGACGACCTGGACTTCGAACGAGCCGCCGCGCTACGCGACCGGATCGGGCAACTCCGCGATGCCATCGGCAAACCGATGCACGAAGTCGAGGTCCGCTCCGCGACCAAGCAACAACGGGGCCGCAACCGGCATTCGAAATCGTCGGCCAGGATACCGAAGCCCAAGCGGGCGTGAGGCGTTGATTTGTCGAGCCACAGGCCTGAGCGGCTGGATTATGAGCGATGTTCCTCAGCCTCCTGTTGATGCGGAACAGTCCGATTTGGGCGACGAGATCTATCGCTATCGGAGCGTAAAACCGTCACGACATCCGGGCCAATTCAGCTTGAAAGCTTTGTTCTTTTTTCAAGCGCTGGCGGCAATTATTTTCGCTATTACCAAGGCGTGTGGATTCGAGGCGGCCTTGGCGTACCTGCTGGTGGCGACGTTATTTGCACTGCCAATCATAGGGACGGTGCTTGTCGCCAGGAATTTTAGCATCGTAGAATCTCGATTTTGGAGGCCGGTGACATACTACATCGCCGCTCTGGCGACTTTCGCAGCTCTGGAGTTGCTGGCCAGATTTTTTAGAACGTAGGGTACGCGAAGCGGACCAGCTTGCACTCGTGTCCGGGGTGCTGGGTATGCTTGTGGGCAATCGCTTTACCCGTGCCGTAGCACCAGCAACTGCTTATAAAAATACGCCCCCGTCGCGGTGGGCCATTGCAGTTGCTCCAGCCGTTCGACCAGCGTGGGGCTGACGAACCCGTCGACGGCGGCTTGCAGTTCGCGTTGGTCCCCCTCGGAGCTGACCATGACGAAGATGCTCCGCAGGGCGAACTCGCGCGGTTCGTCCCAGCGGCTCACTTCTTCGCGCAGGGCGGCCAGCAACGTCGAGAAGAACGCCCCGCCCGCTTGCAGCGCTGGCGGCGCTCCGCCGCGCAGCCCCGGCCGGCCAGGGTAGAGCTGCCAGCCGGCGAGCAGAATCGAAGCCGGCCCGCGGCGCGGCGCGCCGGCGGGGGCACCCAATGCGGCCAGCACCGGCGAGGCCGCCAGCAGGTGCCATTCGTCGATCGCCGACTTCAGCGCCGCCTCGTGCGTCGGCCCCACGCCCAGCACGCCGATCCGAAACCGATCTCCCTCGTCCCCATCGAGCCGAATCTGAAACTCCACCGGCGCGATCGCCTGATCTCCTTGGCGAGCAAACCCGTCGAACACAATCGACAGCCCGAGGCGATGATCGCCGATTACCAGATCGCCATCGTCATCGGAGAAGGCTACGCCGGCCTGGGTGAGATGGCGCCGCAGGGCGGAGAGGGCGAGTTGGTAGACGTCGTCGATCATGGGAGAAGAAATTGAGAATCGGGAATTGAGTATCGGGAATTGTGAACGATGGTGGGGCCGCGTCAATCCCCAATTCCAAATCCTCAATTCCCGATCCCTACTCACCCCTCCGGCGTATCCAAATACGGATCCTGCCCCATCTGCTGCTGGATCTCCTTCCGCAGCCGCTCATGATACATCAGCGACTTGCGTTGGCGGAAATGGCGGCGCTCGACGATTTGCTGGGCTCGGTAAAAATGGTGTTCGACACCGGGCAGCGCTCCGGCGGCACTCTTACTCTGTCCCTGGCCCTGCCGCAGCAGCCGGGCTGCTTTGTCGGGGCCAAGACCCATGGTAAGAATCTCATCGTCCAGAGCCAAGTACTGCCGCCAGGTGCCGGGGTCGCCTTGCCGGCCGCAACGGCCGATCAACTGCCGGTCGATGCGTGCCGACTCGTGCAGCTCGGTGCCGATCACATGCAGGCCGCCGAGTTCCGCCACGCCCGGGCCGAGCACGATGTCGGTCCCGCGGCCGGCCATGTTGGTCGAAACCGTTACGCGGCCGAGTTGACCCGCCTGGGCAACGATCGCCGCCTCGTGAGCCACGTGGTTCGCGTTGAGCACTTGATGTTTGATCCCCGCCGCGGCGAGCAGCTTTGAAAGCTGCTGCGACTTGTCGATCGACCGCGTGCCGACCAGCACCGGCCGACCGGCGGCGTGTTGCTCTGCGACCTCGGCCACGACCGCCGCCCACTTGGCGTCCGCGGTGGCGTAAACCTGCGTCGGCAGGATAACCCGCGCCACGGGGCGATTGGTCGGCACTACGGCCACGGCGAGGCGGTAGATACGCCACAGTTCGCTCGCGCTGGTACTCACCGTCCCCGACATTCCGGAGAGCCGTTCGTAGAGCAGGAAGAAGTCCTGAATGGTCACCCTGGCGGCCTGGTTGGTCTGGAACGTGATCTCGACCCCCTCGCGGGCTTCGATCGCCTGGTGCAGCCCGGCCCGCCACTTGCGTCCTTCGGCCAGCCGTCCGGTGAACTCGTCGACGATCACCACCTCGCCGTCGCGGATCA
>JAIOQB010000343.1 GCA_021413585.1 Planctomycetia bacterium | reverse complement strand
CTCGACGAGCGCCAAGGCTTCAACCTGCACGCGCCCGGCCGCGGCGGCGTTGGCCACCACGCGCCGCATCACGACGAGATCTTCCTCGATCATCTCCGCCTGCAACCGAGCGAAGAACCGCATCGCCGGACCTTCCGCCACAAGCGTCGACGCATAGTTAGCGTTCGAAGCGTCGGAACTGAGCATGAACTCCGGCATTACCAAGCGGCTGGCCACAGCCCGCAACTCGGCTTGCAGGATCGCCACGAAGTTGCCCGCCTCGATGCCGGCCGCGGGAAAGTCATATTCCAAGCCGGCCGGCGCGTCGAGAATCGTGCCCGGGGCATAACGCCGCAGGTGCCTGGCGTTGCCGCCGCGGCCGGGTGTGGTCACGTCAGCCGCGGCGGAGACGAACTGCTGCACAGTGGAAGCGCTGCTGCCAACGTGCCGGCGGATCAGGGCGATTGCAGCCTGAATCTCGGCCACGGTGCTCATGTTGCGCAGCAGCTTTTCCGCCCGGCGGAGGTTCTTTTCCACTGGATAAAACAGAGGCAGACCACGTTTGACGTTGTCATCCACGTTGGCCTTGCGATGCTGGATTTCCGCCGCGTCGATGGCCTGACCGCTGACGAAATAGGCCAGCGCCGTTTCCACGTCATCGGGATCGGTGAGGATGCCGAGACTGGCCGCCGGATCGTGGCGACGCTCCACCGGCGTGATCACTTCATCCGGCTCGATGAACCGCACTTGCGTGGCGCCGTCGCGGAGCGCAAAGAAACGCAGGAAAACTTCGCCGTCACGATCGCGACGCCGGACGATCTCTTGCTGGCGGCGATGCCAGCGATTGTCCGCCACGAACTGGTCAAGAATCTGCTGCACCTCCGAGACCAGTTGCGGCGGCGCGTCGATTCCCTTGCGCAGCGCGGCTCGATAGGTGTGACCTGGTCCGACGACAAAGCTCACGCGGTTTTCATGTCCGTTGATGGCGAACTCGTTGGTCGTGGCCAACAGCCGGCAGCGGTTGCGGATGTCAGCCAGAACTTCATCAGTCTGCGGCACGCCGGCGCCGCCATACCGCGATCGTCCGCCACTGCCGACAGCCGACCATGCCGAGCCGTCGGAGTCGCAATACGGTTCCCGCGGATCGACGAGTGAATCCCAGAGATCGCCACAGGCTTCCATCAGCCGCCCATGCAGCCGATCCAGGACACCGTGGTTTGTCGTGTGTTGAGTCATGGATATTCTCCTTTCTTGTAGGGTGGGTGCTTGCACCCACCACATTGCGTTGTTCATGAATTGTCGCTTTGATGGGTGCAAGCACCCACCCTACATATCCAAAATCAATCTGTCTCCCAGGCCATCGTCGGGCACTCGCCCACGTTGCAGTTCGAGGGCCATACGCAAGGCCATCTCCAGAGCGTCGGGTCCGTCGTCGTGGTCGGCGTGCGGAAACTGCCGCAACTGATCGACCAACATTTTCGTGGAGGGACTGTTGTTCTTGAAACGTAACCGGCGCATCGACAGGTACGGGCTCA
This sequence comes from Planctomycetia bacterium, assembly GCA_021413585.1. Lineage (GTDB taxonomy): Bacteria > Planctomycetota > Planctomycetia > Pirellulales > UBA7805 > JAIOPX01. The sequence goes on along the minus strand of JAIOQB010000343.1, from coordinate 6,620 downwards.
GGCGCCGGATACGCACTCCCTTATTGACGTCGTTGGTGACCAAACAGGGTGACACGGCTTGCAATCCGGCTTCTTGCAGCTCGAAAAGAAACAGCGGCGCCAATAGTTCTTGAAATTGATTGGCCTCGATGCCAAAGATGTCGGGTCGAAAATGTCGCAGCAGCCGCACTCCATCGGAAACCATTTGCGGCGTGGGGCGACGAGCCAGATCCGCCTCGACGTAGTGAATCCCCTGCCGATCGACTCCCAGGATCGCGTAGGCAGAATAGTCGCCGCGTCGCGCGTCGTTCCCTTTGCTGGGATCCAGGGCCATCGTCTTGACCAGCAAACTCTCCGGCCAGGCGTCGAACCACAGATCGCCGGCAAAATAGGTCGCGGGCCACTCGCAACGCTCTGGATCAACCGGCGAACTCTGCTTCTCCCGCTCGAAGGCTCCTTCACCCGACTCCATGCGCTTCATCATCAGCGCATAGAGATCTTCTTCCTGCGGCCAGAGCACGACCGCACCGGCGTCCATTTCTTCTCGGTGAAGTTCGTAGAAGGCCCGTGCAGCAGCGCGGCTATCGGGATTCTCCAAATCGGAGTAGATTGCCTCCCATTGCTGCCACAGTTGCGTATTCGCAGGCCACTGCTGGATCGAAGCAAACCTCTTTGAAAGCCAGCCGGGAGTCCGAGCAAGCTGCAGCGCCAGTGCGTCGAAGTGAAGCGCCGTAGCCAGGTTGACCACATTGGTGCGCGATGTGCCTGCCTGCAACAGCGTGCCGTGAAACCAGCGCCGCGAGCGATCTCGCTGCAAGGCCGAATCCATATGTTGGTCGTTCTGCAAGTCGTCGCAAACAATCAACGTCGGCCGTGTGGCTCCGCGGCGACGGCCACGAATGCGCTGGCCAGTGCCAAAACACTCGATCGTCACGCCGTTGCGAAGGGCCAGGGCCATCTTTCGCCACAGCTTGCCGCGGCGAGCGGCCACAGTATAGTTCCGCCGCAATAGTCGATTCTCGGTGAGTTCGGCCCGCACATTTTCCAGATGGCTTTGGGCCTGCTCGGTCGTATCGGAGATGATCCAGATGTATCGCTCCCAGCCGGCAGTGGCGGCCCGCAGCACATAGCCCAGCGTGGCCAGCGTGCTCTTGGCGCTGCCGCGCGGGCCAATCACGTTGAGCCGGCTTCCACGCGCCTCACGGAACAAATCAAGCTGCTCGGCCAACCACAGGTGCATCTCAGAAGGGGGACGTGTGAAATGGTCGCTCAGATACTTTCGGCCCCATTCGAGCAAGGTCAAGTCGTCGTCAGGAGAAGCAGGCGGTTCGGCGTTTGTGTTCATCGGGCTGGAAAACACCTGATCCAACAGATGCCACGAGCACGGCCGAACAACAACGGTCGGTTCAATGCCGGTGAGGAATTCTGTGTGAATGGATGGTTGCGAGCTCATATTGCCTCCGCGCCGGTGCAAGCACCCACCCTACGCTGGCCGACATATTCAAAGGAAACGACCGCGCGGCCGGGGGAGCCGAAGTAGTTGGGCCGATACGATCCGCTGGGGCGCGAGCCGGTGCGCCGCACGCGTGCCAGACGCCAGCGGGGCGAGCGCTGGCAATGTTCCAGGATCGCCGGATGACTGGCGGTGGTATTGACCCGGTGGCCCTGGGCAGCGTGCAGTGCGGCGACTGCCTCCATCACCCGTGTGCCGATCCCCAAACCCTGGTAATCGGGCAGCGTCACGATTCTTGTTATGCGCCAGTGATCGCGACGGCCAATGACCGGCAACGTAGCGCAGAATGCGACCGGCGCTTCACGCCATGTGGCGAGAAAGCAACGAGCGGAGCGACTCAGCGAACCGCTCAAATAGTGATGCTGCGCAAACAGGGACCATGCCGCATGGCGGCAGCGAAAGAGTTTAAGCCGGATGCGCGGCCGCCGAAGGCAACCTCGGGTGACGGCCCCGGTGGACATGTCAAGCGTCCAATCGGGCGTAAGCCAGCGGGCCACGTCGCTGTGACAGGTGATCGCGACGAAGCGCGCTCGAACGTGCCCACGGCGCAGAGCCTTGGCGAGCGCCGAGGACGCCGCCCGAGCTACGTTGCGATCTACAGCGCTGGTGAACTCGTCGAAAGCGATGAGGGGAGGCGCTTCAGGCGAGCCGGGGGCGTCGGCCCCTGGAGGCGGCATCTGGAGACTGGATCGCAATATGTCCTGCGCCGTTTCCTCCGCGGGCTTACGCCCAGCGGCTCGCGTTTTCGGTACGTCCCTTAGTCCTACCGCCAATGCCCACGCCAAATCACACCGAAACCTCTCCCCCGTACTGAGCACCGCATACGGCTTGATCCACGCTGGCGGCGAACTCAATCCCACCGCCATCAGAAGCCGTGTCACATCGCGCGTCGAGCCGTCGATGCAATCGATCAATGCTCGATCTCGTGGCCACCTGTTTCCTTTGTAAAGACCATCTCCGAACAGCCGTGCCGCCACACTGCTTTTGCCACTCCCCGAGGGACCGATAATCAGTCCGATCTGCCATGGCTCATCCAGCGGCGGCAGATCGAACTCGATCTTCGTCTGTGCCCGCTGGGCCACCGGCACATCGAACATGCCGGCCACCTGCTGGACGCGGAATGAATCGAACACGGGACAATCGAGTTGGAGGGTTTCGCGTTTCATATTCAAGGCAAGAAGTTTTGAACCACAGAGACACAGAGGCACAGAGAAAGCACGGAGAGTGATTGCGAACGGTTTGCGCTCATATCGATAACACCCGGCAGCGGTAGCCGCGACGACGGAGTTCTTCATAGAGATCGCGTTGGTCGGCCTCGTCGCGACACGGCACGACGAGGTGGAACTTAGGCATGGTTGCGGTCTGGGGCGGCGCCTTGCCCACCACGGCGGGTCCAAGACTTGCCCCAGGCACCCGTGCAAGTTGCTTGCGTTTTTGAGTCATGTTTCACTTCCCGTTGCTCAGCACATCGTGCAGGACTTTAACTAGCATTCCCACCACAGCGCCCCAGATCGCCCGCAGCGACCATCTGCGCGATTGCTCGGAGTCTTCCAGCATGGCGACGCGAGTCATCAGCGAATGGCCGTTGCTGCCAACCAGGAGCTTGGCATGCGACTCGCAGACGTGGCGCAATTGCGCCACGGTCTGCGTCATGCCGCTATGTTCGCTCGTCAATTGCGCCGTCAAATGGCCGAGTTGTACCTCGACCGCTCGCAGGCGCTCTTCGACACGCTGAAGTTGAGGTTGTAAGTCGGACATGGGATTAGGGGTTAGAGGCTAGGGGTTAGGGGTAAGGGAGTGGGATCTGGGGGAGAGAATCTAATCCCTAACCCCCAGCCCCTAACCCCTTCTTCTCACGGACTCGGCGGCGGGGCGAAACTGGTTCCACCCCCAATCACGGAACTACTTCCTGTCGTCGCACCCGTTCCCGCGCCATCGCTGCCGGGGATCGGCGGAGCGCCGCCGCTGGGATACTTGGCCAAGCCCACCAATTGGCTGGCCGCGATCCCTTGGGACAATACGTCGAGGTCGTCTTCCGTCGGCACGTCGATCAACGGCGATACCGTATCGACCATCTCGCTCGACGTGAAAAACTTTTCCGGCGCGTAGGCCGCCAGGTGGACGTCGGTCAGCGTGAAGTCGGGCTTGATCGCCTCGGCTTCAGGAATGGCCAGCAATTCCATGTTCATCAGTCGGTAGATCCGGGCGATGTATTGGCCGACCAGCCCCGAAAACTGCTGCGAGAAATCGACCGGGACGCGATTCTCCGTGTGCTGCATCGCCTCGGTCATGGCCATGATGGCCAGGCCGGCATACTCCTTGAGCCAGCGGTTGCGGACTTTGAAGTACGGCGTGGGATAGAGGACAAAATCTTCCGGCGCGGGTGTTGCATGCAGCGGCTCGAACTTGTTCTGTCCGCTCGCCACGTCGCGGCCGGCCAGGATGCTGCGTGCCCTGATGCAGAGCTTGTGGACACGGGTGAGCGTGTTGAGGCTCGGCGGCACGCGCAGCGAGGCGTCGGGATGCTGCATGATGCCGAACAGGTTGCGCCCGATCGCATCGACCAGATACGAGATCGAGCTGTTGAGCGTCGTCGGGTCGTTGCCAAAGTTGGGCACGGCATAGCCCAGGCGTCCCCAGACGCCGTTGTTGTACCACAGGATTTGATCGGTTCCGAAAGGCATGGTCTTCTCCTTGTAAAAAATGTGAACCACAGAGACACAGAAACACAGAGAACGCGCGGAGTGAGATTAGGATTCACTCCTGCTTCTTTTCACCGCTTTGGAATTGGTTGGCGTAGACGTTGATGGTTTCAAAGACTCCGGCCGCGCTAGGATATTTGCGAACGTATTCGGCCATGGCTCGTTCGATCGCGTCGAGGCGAGCACTTTGAGCTTGATAGGGAACGAATTGTTGCGAGCGCTCGACCACCTGCGGCGGCGGGGGAGTTTCGAGGATTACCGTGCGCGTGTTTAGCGGTCGAGCATCGCTCGACGTTTTTTCTTCTGGACTATCGGCGACCTCAAAAACGCGGGGCGTTGCCCCGCCGCTAAACTTCCTCCGCATGCGCCGCCCCAGGAGCCAGCCGGCAATACCGATGCCGACTCCGACCGGCGTGCTCAGACCCAAAGCTCCGGCAACCAGCTTGCCGATGGTCATCCCTGCCGCTGGCGCGCGATCGAGCAATTCCGATTTCCATTTTTCAATGGCCGATTTGACAGACGCTTGCTCCTGAGCAACGGCGCCCACGTCGTCGCGCGTAGCCGCTGCCCCAATGCGTTTGGACAGTTCGTCCAATTTGCCGCTGACACGCGAGTTCTCTTGCCCGACCTCCGACTTCCGACCTCCGATTTCCACTTGCAATTCATCGAGCTTCTTAAGCACAGCCGCGTTATCGCATTGGCAGCCCCCTGCGGAAGGAAACTCAACCCGAGGCGCAGCAATGCCTGGCGCGATCTCGCCTGGAGTTTGATTTCCACCGCTTGCATCGGGCTGTTGACGTTTGTTTTTTCCAAGTCGATCGCGCAGTCGCTGCAGGAACGCTCGGATCGGGCGGCAGCCAACGGCCACGTTCGATTGATTTGCCGCCCCTGGTGTGCTGCTGGCGTTGACGATGGCCACCACTTGCTGTCGATCGTTGAAGACGGGCCCGCCGGAGTCTCCACTACGGAACGTGCCGACCATCTCCAGAGAATCAGGCTCGGTCACGTCAGTTCCGATGCGCGAGTAGCGAACCCCGCGAATCGTGTTGGGAAGCCCGAGAAGCGCATCGGTGCTCCCATAGCCGCAAGCGACTACGACATCGCCGGCCCGCGGCATATCGCCGATCGCCGCCGGTTGAATCTGCCGCGGCCACGGAATGACAACAGCAGCCAGATCGAGCCGCCCTCGATCGACCAGGATCTCGCGCGATTGCAACTGCTGTCCGTCACGAAAGGTGACGGTTGCCGCACCGGCCCCGCGAACGACGTGCTCAGCCGTGAGGATCACTGCGTGTCCATCACATTCGACCAACACACCGCTACCACCAAACTGGTTGTCGGCCGTGAGTTTGACCACGGTGTCAAACGTGGCCGAGGAGAGTTGTTGAGCCGAAGGAGCCGAGTATTGCCGTGGCGAACGCGGAGCGAAGGGGATCGGACACGCTCCGCCGGGACATTGGGCGGAAGAGTACGGGGTACTCAACAACGAAGTAATGAAAAAGCAGAGTGAGAACAACACCGTAGGGTGGGTGCTTGCACCCACCGCTTGCCCGTTGCATCGAATGTTGGTGGGTGCAAGCACCCACCCTACGTTGCGTTTTTCCATCTTCGTGCCCTCTCCGTGTCTCTGTGCCTCTGTGGTGAACATTCTTACGGGATCAATGTGAATCGATAGGCCGTTGCGTTATGATTAAACAGCGCGCTCCGGGTCAAATCAGACGGCTCGGTCGAGCGATCTCCCAAAGCGCTCACGGGATCCTCGCCTCCTGCGACTCGGGCAGCCGAGGCGATGGCCTGGCTGCAAAACTCTGGACCGCGATGATCCGCATCGTGGCCGTTGTCGGATGTACACACCCGCACGATCAGCCGTGCCAACAGCGTATGCGTGAGCGTCGTACGAAGTAGCAATCGCAAGCCGTAAGCTCGGCCGGTTTTCTCGCGCATCGCCGCCACCATGGCGGCACGTGAGAAATTCGGGAACACCTGGCCGTGGTTCGTCTCGTAAACGTCGATCAACTCGGGAAAGCGCTGCACCTGGCTGCGCAACGTCACGGCGCGAATGCCATGTAGCCGGGCCTCGATGACCATCAGCGTGTCTCCCCACCACGCGGCCAGCGCCGAGTGGCAGTATTCGCCGCGCCCGGCGATGGCGGTTAGCTGTTCGCCAAGCCGCCATTTGCGTGGACGGAACTGCAGCAGATCGCCATCGCAGATGTGCGCTGCGGCATCGGCTAACGGAATGTGGAAACGGGGGAAAGTCATCGGTTTCTCGGCTCTTTTCACGTTTTTTGCGCAGTGCGATCCCTCAAGGCATGCGCCTTGATTTCCGATCAGGCACAAAAAAAAGCCCGCCCCTGTCCCGACGAATCGGGATTGGGGCGGGCTCGTCTGATACCTGATCCTGAACTTTTTAAGGTTCAGTCCAA
>JAIOQB010000342.1 GCA_021413585.1 Planctomycetia bacterium | reverse complement strand
ATCGAATGGCTGGGGCGGGAACTGCCGCCGTGGCAGAGCCCTTGTCCGATCACCGCCAACGTCGCCGACGGCCTGGGCGCCGGCGGCGCCACCAGCTTTGTCTTCGAGCGAGGGCAAGTCGGTGGCTGGCAGATGACGATCCAAGGCTCGGCGCAGCGGATACTCGACTCGGTGCTGCCGCACGAGATCACGCACACGATCTTCGCCACGCACTTTCGCGAGCCGCTGCCCCGCTGGGCCGATGAAGGGGCCTGCACCACGGTCGAGCATCCCGACGAGCGCAACCGCCACGAGCGGATGCTGATCTCGTTCCTGCAAACAGGGCGCGGCATCGCCATGAGCCGGCTGTTCGCCATGAAGGAATACCCGCCCGACGTGCTGCCGCTGTACGCTCAAGGCTACAGCATCGCCCGGTATTTGATCGAACAAGGAGGCCGGCGCAAGTTCGTGGCGTTTGTCGGCGACGGCCTGGCGGACGAGAACTGGCCCAGCGCGATGCAGAAGTTCTATGGCGACGACACGCTGCTAGCTCTGCAGAATCGCTGGCTCGGCTGGGTTCGTGCAGAATCGCTGGCTCGGCTGGGTTCGCCAGGGAAGCCCGCATTTGATTCCGCAACCCGAGCAGCCCGGCCGCGCTCCTGTGATGCTGGCCAGCCACACGCCGCGCGAGCGGCCGAACCCGAACCTGATCTACCGCGAGCGCGAAAACGGGCAGTCCGCCGCATCGTCGCAGGTCGCCGGCAATAAGCTTCGGCCCGAATCGGCCGAGCCGCCGATGGTGCCGATCGCGCGCCCCGTCGATCCGGCCGACTATCAATTGGCGGCGAATCAGACGCCGGCGCGCCCGGCGCCGGCTCGCTTCGCTCCAACCCGCGGCACGTGGCACGCGCCGACCGGGATCATTCGCAACGACGACGAAGGGGACGTGGCGCAGAGCAACGTGCCTCCGCCGCCCGTCGCGCAGCCTTATCAAGCCGTCCGCCAGCAGCCACCGCAGCAGACGGAGACGACGGTGATCGAGCAATGATCGTTGTTCGCTGTTAGGCTAGCTACAACGAAAAAACTTTCGAGCCAGGGTGCCATGTCCACGTCCGCGTGGACATGTCTTTTGATGGTGGAACGCCGAAACATGCCCACGAAGACGTGGGCATGGCACCCGAAACCACTGCTGCCGCGCATCAACATTAGGGAATCTGTAACGCCTCTTCCGGCCACTGCACGCGCGCGGCTGCCGCGGCGTGTCGATTTTGCCGCCAGCGCTGTCGAAATTTCCGCGCTCCTGGCGAATCCGCTGCCTCGTTGACCGGCGGCAATTGTAAAGAACGGAAATAATCCGTTCCCTGGCACGCGAATCCTCGTATAATTTTGGTGTTGCCAGCGCAGCTCGCCCTTTGATTCAAGCGTGGGCCGCCAGCCTCCCACACGATCCCACATTTCTTTCAGGAGACGTCCCGTCATGTTACGCCGCCGGTCTTCCAAGTTGATTGTCATGCTCTCTGCCGCGGCGCTGCTCGTTGCGGCGTCCGTCGGCGCGACCTCACCGGCTCGAGCCGCCGACGCACCGCGCATCGGGCCGGATCCGCAACAATATCGCGAGGTGGTCAACAAGGGGCTGCACTACCTGCAGACCAAAGGGCAAGCGGACGATGGCTCGTTCAGCGCCAAGGCAGGCCCCGGTTTGACCGCGCTGGTGGTCACCTCGATGTTGAAAAACGGTCAAAGCGTCGATGAACCGAGCGTGGCCAAAGGGCTGACGTACCTCAAAGGGTTCGTTCAAAAGACCGGCGGCATCCACGCGCCGGACAGCTTGTACAAGAACTACGAAACCTCGATCGCCGTGATGTGCTTCGCCAGCGCGAACAAGGACCATCGCTACGACAAGATCATCAACGACGCCGACGGGTTCCTCAAAGGCTTGCAGAACACCGAAGGGGGAGATGACAAAAAGGATCCGGCCTACGGCGGCGTGGGCTACGGTCGAAACAAACGGCCCGATCTGTCGAACACGGCGATGTTCCTCGACGCCCTGATCGCCGCCGGCAAAGGCCCGGACGACGAAGCGGTGCAGCGGGCGATCATCTTCGTCTCGCGCTGCCAGAACCTGGAGACAGTTCACAACGACACCAAGTGGGCGGTGAAGAATCCCGACGGCGGCTTCTACTACACCGCGGCGGCCGGCGGCGGCAGCGAAGCAAAGTGGGACAAAAAAGACGCCAACGAGACGCGCGGGCTGCGAAGCTACGGCTCGATGACCTATGCGGGCTTAAAGAGCCTGATCTACGCCGGCTTGAAGTCAAACGACCCGCGCGTCGTCGCCGCCACGGACTGGATCCGCAAGAACTACTCGGTGGACGAAAACCCGGGCGTCGGCCAGCAAGGGCTGTTCTACTACTACAACACGTTCGGCAAGACGCTGAGCGTGCTGGGCCAGGACGAGATCACTGACATGGCCGGCAAGAAGCATGACTGGCGTAAGGAACTCGTCGAGAAGCTCGCGAAGTTGCAGGGCCCGGACGGCGCCTGGGTGAACAAGGCCGACCGCTGGATGGAGTCCGACCCGAACCTGGTCACCGGCTTCGCCCTGCTGGCCCTGTCGTACTCGGCACCACCGGCCAGCAAGTAGAGCTATTGCTCAGTTGCACGATTTCGATTTGTTGAACAACACCCGCCGCGGAAATCCCGCGGCGGGTGTTTTGAATTTCGTGCCTGGTAGGTCTCGCCTGCCGGGCGTGACCTTTGCACCACGAACCAGCGTGCCACATCGACCCCTCACTAGCCCGCAGCGCAAGCGAGGGGGCACGGCTCTACAGCCTTCGCCAGCGCGCGCCTAAAGATCAATTCAGCCCCGACCAGGTACCACCCGGCAGGCGGAACCTACGGTCCCCGGCGCACAATGTGTCAATCACTGTTTTTGGCCACCCTCGAAAAAACTCCGCAAAAACTTTTTCGCCGCTTTGATGCACAACGCACCGGGCTTTCGTTGCAGGGTGGCCAAAAGTTTTGTTGAAATGTCTCTGCTAAGAGTGTCAGATAATTGGCTCACCTCGCCGCGCGAACGCGCGTAGGGTAGGTCGCAGACCCACCACGTTTCGGTCGAGAAGAATTGGTGGGTCTGCGACCCACCCTACCCAGGGCACAGGAGCAGTTCCATGCAAACCGATATGTTGAAGTCCGCGAACAAAGCAAGGGTGGCTGGGGCAACGCCCCAGGACTCTGGTCAAACGCAAACCACTGGGGCGATGCCCCAGGCACCCGCGGATGATGTCGTCTATCCGGGCGATCATCCGATTGACGACCCGGCCCTGGTGGAACTGCCGCGGCGGGCCCAGCGCGAGATCGATCTCGAAGCGCTCGACCTCCATCTGGCCGGGTACAGCGTCCGCCAGATTGCCCGGCTGCAGGACGTGCATCCGAATACGGCATTCAACCGCATCAAGCGGGGCCGTGCCATCAACGCCTGCGATCCGCTGCGGGCAGAGGGCCTCTCGCTGCACGCCGAAGCGGCCAAGCTGCGGCAGATCGAACGGGCGGTGCTGCCGGCCGCCATCGCCGGCGACCTGGCCAGCGTGAAGCTCGTGCTGCGGATCCTCGACAAGCGGTGGCGGCTGGCGAAGTTTGCCCGCGACAATCCCCGCGCGGCCGAAATGGATGTGGGATGTGACGCCAGGGTGGCTGGGGCAACATCCCTGAGTCCCGACGACGCGCAAACTAATGGGGCGTTGCCCCAGGCACCCGTGGACGTGGCCTCGCACGCCGCTGCCACTGCTGGCCCGCCACCGCGGGTCTCAGTCGACTTGCCCAGCAGCGAGAATTGCCAACCAGTTCCCGACGACAAATCGCCCACGCCAAGCCTCGATATCCCCTCGCGAAGCCTCGATATCATTGAGGCTCAAACCCGGATCCTCCGCCAGCGGCCTTCGACCTTCGCCGGTCCGGCCGGGTTCGACGACCTGCTGGCTGAATACCGCTGCCAACCCGAACCCCCAACCGCCGAACGGCCCTTGAGCCGCAAACAGCGCAAACGACGTAAGTGGGCCCAGCGCGAACAGCGCGCGAGCGCCGCGCGAACGGCCCACCAACACCGCGCGAACAGCAGCGCGAACGCCCCACGCGAACATCAACTGGAAAACCACGAGATATCCAAAGCTGGCGCCAGTGACAGCCGCGCGCTGCACAGTCCTTAGCGAACTTCGCGAACTTCTGTTCAAAACTTCTGTGACAAAAGTGTGAACAGAAGGTCGCGAAGGTAAGGAAGTAGAAGGCCAAGCCTCGCGCGAGTAGGTTCCGCCTGCCGGGCGGTACCGTCAGCGCGGCTTGCACCCTTGGCCGCAATTTGACTCGCCAAAAAAGCTATCGCGAAAACGCGAAAGTGCGAAAGCACGAAAACGGAGGTAGATGACGCGGTTTTGGAAATGCTTTTGTAAAAGGTACTTTCGCGTTTTCGCGATTCGTCCGTCGTTCTTGCCGTAAGACGTGGCAAGGTCACGCCCGGCAGGCGAGACCTACAGCGTCCCATCGCGCAAATCGTCTATCCGAAATCCGAACTACTTCTTCCCCTTGGCGGCCGGCTTGGCGGCGGCAGCAGCGGCGGGTGCGGCGGCGCCTTCAGCACCTTCTTCGGCCTTCTTTACCTTCTTCTTCTTCGCCGTCATCTTGGTCACGCGGACCTTGGGCAGGCCCAGCGGGCTTTGGCCTTCCTGCCAGCGCTCGGCGTCCTTGAGCTTCGAGAGCCGCTCGGCCCGCGAGAGCACCCCCCGATCGCGAATCATTCCCCTGCGAACCTTCAAGCTTTTATCGAGTGTCATCGTCGTCCCTCTCCTGCGCCTACGTTGGATATTGTGTTGTTTGTTGAGTGCTTTGTGTGTGTTGTGTTCTGCAGCGCATCCAGCAGTCCACGACGGCGGACGGCGCTCCGCGAGGGGGCGCGGCATGTCTCTCGGCCAGCGGACCCTCCGTGGGGCGTTGGCGCCTAACCAACCGAACCGAGCAGTATAGCCGACCCGACCACGCCCGGGCAAGGATGACCGGGGCCAGTCGGGACGCTCTTTTCGCCGTGATAGGAGCAAAAACGCCGTGAACCTGGGCTCAGGCTGCGACCGCCCGGGATGCCAGTACTCAGTACTCACAACCAGGGTGTGGAAAACCGGCCCCGGCGGGCCTACATTGACGCTCTTCGTCTGTCCCTCGATTCGTCATCCAGCAGTAAGGCGCACTCCCCGTGTCCGAAACCAATTGGACCCTGATCGACGTCGAACGCGATCTTTACGTCGACCACCTGGAACTGGGGCCGGCCGAACTGGGCCCGGCCGCCCAGGGTTGCAGCGTGCGTTTGCGAACGCTTCGCGGCGGACTGCGCGAGG
>JAIOQB010000062.1 GCA_021413585.1 Planctomycetia bacterium | reverse complement strand
CACTATCGCGACATCCAGGACATCGAGTTCACCATCGAGCACAACAAGCTGTATATGCTGCAAACCCGCACCGGCAAGCGAACCGGCCCGGCCGCCGTGCGGATCGCCTGCGAGATGGTGAAGGAAAAGCTGATCAACGAGAAAGAGGCCGTGTTGCGCGTGCCGGCGAATGACTTGAATCAGTTGCTGTTGCCGTCGTTCGATCCGTCGGCCAAGCGTCAGGTGCTCTCCACGGGTTTGCCCGCCTCGCCGGGCGCGGCGGTCGGCAAGTTGTCGTTCACAGCACAAGACGCGGCCCGCCGCACGACGGAAGGGGAAGCGGTGCTGCTGGTTCGCCGCGAAACGAGCCCGGAAGACATCGAAGGGATGCACGCCGCCCGCGGCATTTTGACCAGCACTGGCGGCATGACCAGCCACGCGGCGGTGGTGGCCCGCGGCTGGGGGAAGCCCTGCGTCTGCGGCGCCGGCGACATTGAGATCGACGAGAAGAAGCAGATCATGATCGTCGGCGGCAAGAAGTTCACCACCAAGGACACTGTGTCCATCGATGGATCGACGGGCGAAGTGATGGTCGGCAGCGTGCCGACGCGTGAGCCGAAGTTGGGCGGTGAGTTCGCCACGCTGATGAAGTGGGCCGACCAGTTCCGCAAGCTGGGCGTGCGCACCAATGCCGACACGCCGGAAGACGCCCAGCGTGCCCGCGACTTCGGAGCCCAGGGAATCGGCCTGTGCCGCACGGAGCATATGTTCTTCGAGGGGGAACGCATTAGCGCGATGCGCGAGATGATCCTGGCGGACAACGAAGAGGACCGCCGCAAGGCGCTCAAGAAGCTGCTGCCGTTCCAGCGCAAGGACTTCGAGGGCATTTTCAAGGCGATGAAAGGCTGCCCGGTGACGGTGCGGCTGCTCGACCCGCCGCTGCACGAGTTCCTGCCGCACGACGACAAGTCGCAGGCTGAACTGGCCAGCCGCTTGAAGATCAAGCCCGCGCAGGTGAAGTCGCGCGTGGCGCAATTGCACGAAATGAACCCGATGCTGGGGCATCGCGGTTGCCGTCTGGCCGTAACCTATCCTGAGATTCTGGAGATGCAGGTCACAGCGATCGTGGAAGCGATGATCACTTGCAAGCAAAAGGGGATCGACGCTCAGCCGGAAATCATGATCCCGCTGGTCGGCGCGGCCAAAGAACTGGCCGGTCTGCGGAAGCTGACCGAAGAAACGATCTCGGCCGTCAAGAAGGCCAAGAAATATGCGGGCAAGCTGGACATTCCAGTTGGCACGATGATCGAGATCCCGCGTGCCGCGCTGACGGCCGACGAAGTGGCCAAACATGCCGACTTCTTCAGCTTCGGCACGAACGACCTGACGCAAATGACGTTCGGCTTCAGCCGCGACGACATCAACAGCTTCCTGCCCGACTACCTGGAGCAGGAAATCCTGGAGCGCGATCCGTTCCAGTCGCTGGACGTTTCCGGCGTCGGACAGTTGGTCGAGATGGCGGTGACCAAGGGCCGCTCCGTATCGAGCAAGCTGAAGTGCGGCATCTGCGGCGAGCACGGCGGCGACCCGGCGTCGATCGCGTTCTGCAGCAAGGTGGGGCTGGATTACGTGAGTTGCTCGCCGTTTAGGGTGCCGATCGCCCGGCTGGCAGCGGCGCAAGCGGCGCTACGCGCTGCGAAGTGAGAACGTCACGGCCATCCAACACGTTCACTAGCCCGAAGCGCAAGCGCGCAAGCGAGGGGGCAGAATGAAAAGCGCTGCCCCCTCGCTTGCGCTGCGGGCTAGTGACGTATTGGCTAGGCTGAATTGAACTGGCGGGCCCGACCTACAGCCTCCCGCCTCAAGCCTCCAGCCTCCAGCCTGCCTCAACCCGCTTTGATCCGCAGCGCCGGTGCTGCTTCTTCCACCACCGGGTCGAGCTTGACGATCGCGGCGCCGGGGGTCTTGCGCTCCGGCACGAAGCCTCGCTTGCCGGCGGCGAAGAAGCCATGGAAATCGGCGGCGGGGCCGGTAGAGAACTCTTGTGGCAGGCGCTCTAGCACTTCGTTCCAGCGCAGCCCGCTGCGGTAGATCAGTCGGTACGCCGCTTTGAGCTGGGCGATGTCCTGCGGTTGGTATCCGGCACGCCGCAGTCCGACGAGGTTCAAGCCCACCACGCCGCCGCTCGAGCCGTCCATCAGCACGTAAGGGGGCAGATCCTTGGTCACGCGGGCCTGACCGCCGACGGTGGCCAGCCGCCCGATGCGGCAGAATTGCTGCACGCCGGCCCCGCCCGCCATGTACACCCGGTCCTGCACTTCGACGTGGCCGGCCAGCATCGTGTTGTTGATCAGCACCACGTTGTTCCCCACGCGGCAATCGTGGGCGACGTGCGAATTGACCATGATCAGGTTGCGATCGCCGACGACCGTGGCCTGCCCTTTGGCCATCGCGCAGTGCATCGTGACATTTTCGCGGATCGTGTTATTGTCGCCGATCACCAGCCCGCCGATTTCCTCGGGCACATGGACGTGCTGCGGCACGCCGCCGAGCACGGCCCCTTCGTAGACGTGGTTTTCGGAACCCATCGTGGTGCCGGTCTTCACGGCCACGCGCCCGGCGAGTTGGCAGCCGTCGCCAATCGTCACGCCCGACTCGATGATGGAGAACGGCCCGATCGAAACGTCGCGTCCGATCTTGGCCCCAGGAGCAATAACGGCGGTGGGATGGATGCGCATGGTGCTGGACCTGAGCGGCCGACGGCCAATGCCGTGGCGCGCTGCTCCGCGGTGGAGGGGGCCGGAAACGAACGAACGATAATCGGCAGGTTCTGGGGTGGCGCCCCGGCAATGGCTTCGGCCGCGGCGTCAGCGTGGTCGCGTGGGTTGTCGTGCAGGTCGGTTGGCTGGCAGATCAGGCGGACGGCTGTTGGCTTTGGCGAACCAATTTACCGGGGCCTGGAAATGGATATCGGACCTGTGGGCTGGAGCAATTCAACCGAATGCGCCGATTCTGCCAATCGTGCGGATACTGCGCAAATTACGGTGAGTCTGCTTGCTGGAAGCAGGGGAAATGCTTCAAATAGCGTCGTAAAGTACCCCTCACGCTCCGCGTGAGGCCGGAAGAGCGCATCACGCTTCAGCGTGATGGATACAATCGCAAGCTAGCAGTTCAACTCGATTCCAGGAGACAACCACCCATGCCGACCAGCAACGAACTCTACGATCAGGCGGATCGACTCAAGGACCAAGGGCAATTGGCCGAGGCGG
>JAIOQB010000340.1 GCA_021413585.1 Planctomycetia bacterium | reverse complement strand
TGAAGCAGCGCGGCGATTTGATCCCGGTGGGCGAGGATTACGCGGCTGTGAGTGAGAAGATATCGACGGCAGCGTCGGCTGCGTGAGGCGGGTTGATGGATGCATTGGATGCCGGCCACCTCGACTACTAAGAAGGCGACCAAACCGCAGATCAGCCGAGGTGCAGGTTCCTGATCCAGACCGAGGGCGATTTCTCACCGGTTTTGCTTGGAATTGCTGCGAACCACTACTACAATCTGGGATCAGGGGCGGCCCTTGTTGCGCCGTCTGGTTCCACGCCGCGCTTGATCGTCGGGCTTTTCATGCGGCAATAATTTGGAGGGTTCAGTACTCATGCGAATTTTGTCAGCCACGCTGGTTGCTGTTCTATTACTCTCCGCCGGCGAGGGTCTTGCCCGAGTGTGGACCAACAAGTCCGGCAAGACGGTGGAAGCCGACTTCGTCGAACTCAAGGAGGGAAAAATACGCATCAAGCGACAGCCGGATGGCCGCACCTTCGACGTCCCGCTGGATACCTTGACGGACGCCGACCAGGCCTACGCCAAAGCGCAAGCGGGAGCCGCCGTCGCCGGATCGAAACCGGCCGAGCCAGCGGATCCCGAGAAGCCGCTGCCGGAAACGGTGTCCAAAGCGTGGCTCGACGCCGGGGCGGACGTGGGTTGGATCGGTTCAGCAACGTCCGGGATGCAGGCGTTCAAGATGGACCTTCAACCCAAGACGGGACAAATCCCGGCGTTTAAATTCACCGAGTGGACCGCGGGCGTGGTGGGGCGATTGCCGCACCCGCCGGGGCCATTTGGCCTCTGCTACGGCCATACGGACCTGTCGGATGCGGATCTGAAAGAAGTGGCCCAGCTCAAGGGACTGCGGAAGCTGGTGCTCTACGATACCCCGGTAACCGATGCGGGCTTGAAGGAACTGGCCGGGCTGACCGAACTTGAATCGCTGTATCTCTACAACACCAAGGTGACCGACGCAGGACTCCAGCACCTGGCCGGGCTCAAGAATCTCAAGGTGCTCGACGTCAGCGGCATGAAAATATCCGCCGCGGGCTTGAAGCATCTCGCCGGGCTCACTGGACTGAAGTCACTCAACGTCAGCCAAGACTACGAAATGAACAACGCCGCGATGAAGGAACTCTCCGGGTTGAAGGAATTGCAGGCACTGGCAATTGGCTACACGCAAGTGACAGACGAGGGGCTGAAGGAGTTGGCGGCGATGAAGGATCTGCAGTCGCTGGGGCTCGGCTCCACGGACGTGACGGATGCAGGACTCAAAGAATTGGCCGGGCTAAAAAATCTTCAAAACCTGGAACTCCAAGGCACGAAAGTGACGGACGCCGGCCTAAAGGAACTGGCAGGCCTGATCCGGCTGAAAAAGTTGAACATGATGCTCCTCAGTGGAAAGCAGCTCACGGACGCTGGCATCAAGCATCTGGCCGGACTGAAGGAGCTGCAAGAGCTGGACATCGGCGGCGCCCAACTGACCGACGCGGGCTTGAAAGAATTGACTTCGCTCACCGCGCTGCGTTCGTTGGACGCAAGTGGCACGCAGGTGACTGACGCGGGTTTGAAAGAATTGACTTCACTCACCGCGCTGCGTACGCTGGGCCTGAGTGACACGAAGGTGACGGCGGCTGGAGTGAACGAGTTCAAAAAGAAGTTGCCCAATTGCTCGGTGTTCGGCGGGTCGAATTAATGGGTGCAGAGCACGGCGACCTGTTTTTTCTTACGCCAGTGGTAGCACTTCGTCTCGTTGGTGAGGCACAGGGACCATGTTTTTCTGGCTGGTGCCTGCGGAGAGCGGCGCGTTTTGAAGCGGCATCGCAAAGGAATTCTCCGGCCGACGCCGTCGCATGGCGCCGCTGACGAACTCCAACACCTCGCCCAGCCACACCATGCCGGTGTGCAGGAACACCCAGAGCAGTTGCCGGCGGCGGAAGCTACTGGGTGTTTGCAATGCCGCCCACAGGCGCTTGGGGCGGAGGTGAAACCACAGTTCGGTCCATTTCACCCACGCGAAAAACTGCCACGGCTGGAGGTGCTTTTGGCCGAGCACCTGGTGGCGGTAGTCCCATTTGCGTTGATCGGGCTCGCGGGCGCGTCGCATCGACTCCGTGCCGAACGGGGTCCAACTGTGCGGCGTGACGTACATGGCGTTGAGCCAGTCCCCGTCGTAGCGAGCCAGGCGGGTCTGCGCCGCGCGCAGCGATTGCCACGTCTCTTCCTCAAAGCCAACAATGTGTCCCAGGATCGAAAATATGTCGTGCTGCTTGAGCAGTCGGCAGGCCTCCAGATCGTGCTGCGGGGTCGAACCCTTGTTCACTTGCTGCAGCACGGCGGCATCGGTGGATTCAATGCCCATCAGAATGTATAGGATGCCCGCCGCGCGATACAGCGGCAGCAGGTCCGCGTCGCGCACGATGTCGGTGGCGCGGATCGTGGCAAAAAAGTACACCGGGATCTGCCGCGCGGCCAACAGTTCCAAAAAGCGCTGCCACGTGTCGCGGAGCGTCGTCGGATTCTCGTCCGCCAACGTGATGAACCGAATATCGTGGGTGCGATAGAGCCACTCGATCTCATCCACCAGCTTCACCGGATCCCGGTGCCGCCACTGAACCCAAAAGCCGTGCTGCCCGCAGTAAGTGCAGCGGTGCGGACAGCCGCGCGAGAATTGCACGATCGCCGCGCGACCCAGCCCGAAGCAGCGATACCTGGACCAGTCGTCGATCAGTTCCCAGCCCACGCGGCAAGCATCAAGATCTTTGATCGGCGGCCGATTGGGCGTGAGAACGATCCGCCCGCTTAAACGGCAAGCCACTCCTGACACTCCGGTGAAATCGACATCATCCAGCGGACCGCCGCGCCGTTGGAAATCTTGCAGGACGTCCGCCACTTCAGCGGCAGCCATTTCTCCTTCGCCGCGGACGATCAGATCGACGGCCGGCTCGCGGGCCAGAATTTGCTCGGCGTGGTAGGTCGGATAGACGCCGCCATAGACAGTGAGCAGTTGCGGGCGAAAGGCCTTGATGGTCCGCAGCATGCTGACGCAGACCGGGTGGGCGGGGGTCGAGCCCGCGTGGCCGGTCATGACGATGTCGGGCTCGAATTTCCGGATCGCCGCCAGAATGTCTCGTTTGCCAAGACGGTCGCATTCCGCGTCGAGCAACCGAACCTCGTGGCCGGCATCAGATAGCGCCCCGCCCACCATGAGCAACCCCAAGGGAATCTGGTGGCCGACGCCGATATTGGAGGTGAGCGTCTGGTAAGGCGGATTGACCAGCAGGACTCTCACGGCGCGGCCTCCTGGGCGGAACGGGCGCAATTCAGGTGCAATGCTGACGCCTTTTGCCTCCCCAGTCGGCTCAACCGAAATCGGTCGGGGTTCTTAACTGGCAGCGCTGAGCAATTCAGATACGCCCATGCTATCGCAGATCGGCCTAGGTGCAGGTCCGTGCCCAGCCACGGATGATTTCTCGTCCGTTTTGCTTGGCATTGCCGCACGCCACCTCTACAATCCGGGCTGATGGCTGGCTCACGCATTTCGAGATGCGATTGCTATGCCCGGCCGCACCTGTTGGATAGGGAGGTTCAGCCATGAATCGCTCGTCGCGCCGCCGGTTTCTGGCCGAGGTGGGCCAAGGGATGCTGCTCGCCAGCGTCGGGACGTCGCTGGCATTCGATTTGGGGCTCGCGCCGGCGGTGGCCGACGACTCCCCAGCGGCATTGACGTTCGGAAAGATCGAGCCGCTGGTGGCTTTCTTGCAAGATACTCCCGCCGACAAGCTCTTGCCGCCGCTGGTGGAGAAGCTCAAGCAGGGGCTGGACCTCCGCACGCTCACGGCGGCCGGCGTGTTGGCCAATGCCCGCACCTTCGGCGGAAACGATTACATCGGCTTTCATACGTTCATGGCTCTGGCTCCCGCCTTCGCCATGAGCGGCGAATTGCCCGCGGAGCAACGGCCGCTCCCGGTTTTGAAAGTGTTGTATCGCAATGCCAGCCGCATTCAGGCGTTCGGCGGCCATGCGCATGAAGTGCTGCACCCGGTGGAGGCGGATCATTTGCCGGGCGACCGGCCTGGCGGCGAATTGCTGCAAGCCGCCACGCGCAGCGGGCAGATGAACACCGCCGAGCGGACCTTCGCCGCGCTGGCCCACGGACCGGCCGGAGAGGCCTTCAACCACCTGCAATACTCCGTGCAGGACGAGGTGGACGTGCATCGCGTGGTGCTGGCCTGGCGGGCGTGGATGTCGCTCGATCTGACAGGGCCGGAATATGCCCACACGTTGTTGCGGCAATCGGTGCGCTACTGCGTGAATTCGGAGCACTGGCCGAAGGCCCCCGGCCAGGCTCCTTCGCCGATTCGCACGTTGCTGCCAAAGTTGCTCGATCAACACAAGCTCTTGACCCGCTCCCTGGGAACGCGTCGGGCCGAGGACGCCTGGGTTGCGAACCTGGGCACGCTGGTGGCCAACTCCGGGCCAGACCGGGCGGCGGAAGCGGTCGCCGCGGTCTTGGCGGAAGGGATCGCGCCGGAAGACATTGGCGAGGCACTCTCGTTGGCGGCGAACGAACTGGTGCTGCGCGATCCGGGCCGAGCAGTGGCCAATGGTGAAAAGCAGGTTGGCAGCGTGCATGGCGATTCGGTGGGCGTGCATGCCTCCGATGCGGCCAACGCGTGGCGAAACATCGCGCGGGTGAGCAACCACCGCAACACGGTGGCCAGCCTGATCGTCGGCGCCTATCACACTGCGGGTCGAGCCGGCTCGCTCCATAAGGAACCCTACCCGCTGGCCGAGCATTTGGAGAAGGTCGCGGCGAAAGAGCCCACTCCACTGCTGCAAGAACTCTCAGCCGCGATTCAGAGCAAAGATCAATTCCGTGCCGCCGCTCTGGTGCAGCGCTATGGCGAGCTGGGACACGAGGCGCGGCCCGTGTTTGACGTATTGCTGCGGTTCGGCGTGAGCGAGGACGGCGCGCTGCATGCCGAGAAATACTATCGCACCGTAAGCGAGGAGTTTGCCGCCACGCGTCCCGCGTTCCGCTGGCGGCAACTCGTCGCGCTGGCCCGCGTCACCGCCAGCGAATGCGGCCATTCGGCCCCCGGTTACGCCCAGGCGCGCGAACTGCTTAAGGTTTAGGTGAATCCATGAAAACATTTGGGTGGGCGCCTGGGGCAACGCCCCAGCATCCCTTACCCCTAGTAACTTCCTTCTGACAAAGCTGGGCTAAAGCCGGTTGTGCAGAAATAAAATAATGGGCACGACAACCGCCACCAAACGCCGCTGGTTTCAATTCAGCCTGCGAGCGTTGCTGATTGTTACGGCGATCATCATCCAATTGCGATATGACACTCGTGCCATCTAAGGCCACAGGAAATCGGAAATCAACAATGGATAAACTCTCCGCTCAATCCAACGACATACCCATCCCAGATAAAGGTCCGCCGACCCTAAAGCGGCTGTTTAATGAAATCGAGGGGACCGAGCGTGAGTATCTCGAAAAGTTCAATTTCACTGCAAAGTGCGTAGAAAACATGCGTCGCGTTACTGCGGTATTGCCCGAATCGGAATTGAACAGCCGTTACCCGATAGTCGATCAGACCAGGTATAGCGACATTGCAACGAGTGCGAATGTGCCGGTGGATGAAGTCCTTCAGCTATTCCATTATTTTCGCAAATGGGCGGCGCTTCGTGAGCAAGATTTTCCCTCAGCCAAGTTTTTTTCCCGGCGAAATGTCAGCTTTGCCGATACACAAGTCTCTGATAGCGAAATTGGCATTCTGAGGTACATGAGCAGCATTGAAGTGCTCGATCTTAGCAATACGCAGGTTACTGATGCGGGGTTGAGTAATCTCAAAGATTTGACCACACTAAAACGAGTTGATCTTCGCAATACGCAAGTCACTGAGGTCGGAGTTACACGACTGCAAAAGTCGCTGCCGAAATGCAAGATTGAACATTGACCGCCATGACTGAACCACCACCCAAACCCAAACGCTGCTGGTTTGGCCTGCGGACACTATTCATCGTGACGACGCTCATCATCGTCGTTGCGTTCGCTGGGTGCCTGTATCTAGCAATATCTACGGCGAAACACGCCGAACTTGCCTTGCACGCCACACTGCTAACATTCATGGTGGTCGAGGATCATGTGAAAACCCATAACGGTGCATGGCCTCGTTCCTGGAACGAACTTGAGAAATCGCCTCAACGCAAATGGAGCCAATACGAATGGCCAAAGGATTCCAAGACGATCCAGCAATATGTGGCGGTCGATTTTACCGCCGACCCGAAAGTCTTGGCCCATCAGTCTGTTGATGATTTCCAAGCCATCAAGCCCATTGGTTCCCATTTCCCATATAAAGATTACGGATTCTTGAAGTCATTACTCCAAACACTGAGAGAAGCCAATGGCATCAAGGAAAGTGACGTCGAGGCCAACGACACGCCTGACAAGTGATGCCCAGCGACCAATCGGAGCCAAGTTCCCTTCGGAGAAAATGACGCCATGAGAACCTTGATCGCGATTGCCGCCGTATTGGTTGGATTGAGTTGTTTGCACGCCCGCGCGATCGGCGCAGAACCGAACAAAGCTGGGCCAAACGACGCGACGGACAAACCCATCACCGTGATCCACCATCGACGAGCCGACGGCAAAGGTGGGCCCGAGTTCGAAAACCCTGGCGCAGAATCGGAAAAGGATGCAAAAGGCGCGGAGGGGAAGGCGAAACATCCGGTCGCCTTCAAACCGCTCACCCCAGAGCAGCAGGACGAGTTCCTGAAAACGCGGCTCAGCGGCGCGATGGGGAACAAGTTCCACCAGTTTTCCAACATGTTTCTCGTGACCAGCCGAATCAATCTCCCGATGGGCGTGGGCCTGATGACCTCGTCGCGCGAGGTTGCCGACGCCGATCTCCGCTCGCCGTTTCCCGAATCGTACCAGCCGACGATGCGCGAGTTTCTGGACACCATCGCCCTGCAGTCGCATGCCCAGTGGAAATACGAACCGACCGGCAAGTACATCGA
This sequence comes from Planctomycetia bacterium, assembly GCA_021413585.1. Taxonomy (GTDB): domain Bacteria; phylum Planctomycetota; class Planctomycetia; order Pirellulales; family UBA7805; genus JAIOPX01. Next base: position 686 of record JAIOQB010000340.1, on the reverse strand, counting down.
CACCGACGAGCCCAACCGGCCGATCCAGGACCTGGCTGTCTATGAGTTCACTCCGGTGAAGCGGGTCAAGCCGTTCAAGGTGACGCTGGCCGAGGGTTGGAAGTCCGAGGACAAAGGGAATTGGGTGATGCTCATCCCGCCCAGCTTTCCCGTCGGCATGGACATTTACGAGATGGGCACCTACTCCACGGACGACAAGACAAAAGAGAAGGAACTGTTCGACAAGGTGCGCACCGACGTGGCGTTGCAGTGGGCCCAGCGCGTCAACGACACGCACGTCGAGGATCTCAAGTCCGTGAAGATCGGCTCGCACGACGCCCTGTTCTTTACAGCGATGGTCCCTTCGCACATCGGCAAAGACCTTCGCTGGCGGCAATGGGTGTTCATGGAAAACAACCGCTGCTATTTTGTGGTCAGCACGATCCTGCCGGAGCTGGATAAGAAGATTTATCCGGACGTGGAGAAGATGCTGTCGACGTTGGAGACGAAGGTGAAGTAGGCAGGAACCCATCATGGCAATGCTCGAGCGATTACGGAAATTGTTTTCGCTAAAAAACCCGACGGGCGAGTGGCAGCGGGCGCCGACGCTGCGGCTGGCGGCCGATCTCGACCGGCCGTCGCTCAACGGAGTGGACCTGGGGCGGCCGCTGTCCGATCTGAGCGACCTGGGCCCGGTGGAAGATCGC
>JAIOQB010000061.1 GCA_021413585.1 Planctomycetia bacterium | reverse complement strand
ACCTGCCAGATGGCGCCGCTGGAGGTAATGTCTTCGCCGCCGGTGGGCATCGGCTTGCCGCTGGCGATGCCGTTGAGCGCGGCCAGGTTGCCCATCGTCGTGTCGCTGCCGACGTTCTCTTCGCTATGGCCGATGTAAACCCGATCGCCAACGACCGTAGGAGACGTGTTGATGCCTCGCTTCGAGATGTCGTATTTCCAGATCGGCACGCCCGTGCGGGGCTGGAATGCCCAGACGGAGCCGTCGCTGGAGCCGAACACCAGGGCCGCCTTGCCACCGAGGACTGCTAGTGAGGGGGTGCTATAGGTCGTGTCTTCCGGCAGCGGCCGGGTGCCGTTGAACCACACGACTTCGCCCGTGTTCTTGTCGAACGCCAGGAATCGCTGGGCCGGCTTCGCCATGTCGCCCCAGCCGATGATCACGCCGCTGATGATCACCAGGTTCTCGAACACCACCGGCACGTTGGTCCGGCCGCCGTAGGTGGTCAGCACGCCGTACTCTTCGCTCAGCGAATGGGTCCAGAGGACTTTGCCGGTGGCGCCGTCCAGGCAAACAAAGTAGCCGCACACGCCCAAGGCGTAGATCCGGCCGGTGGCGGGATCGCCGACGCAACTGCTCCACGCCACCCGCGTGTCGGGGACGTCGCTAAGATATACGTTGAACTTATGCTGCCAGATGTCCTTGCCGGTGGCGGCGTCAACGCACACCACGCGTTCCCCCTCGCGGCGGGTGCCGGGCTCGCTGCGGGCCAAGGTGTAAAGCTTGCCGTTCATGACGATGGGCGTGGAGATCGTGCCCAGGTCGTCTCGCTTCCAGAGCAGGTTGCTGTCCGGGCCCCCTTCAGGGTTCCAGCGGTCGGCGAGCCCCGTTTCGATCGAGGCGCCGTTCTGCTGTGGGCCGCGCCAATTGGGCCAATCGAGCGGGTCGCGATCGACTGCTTTAGCTGTCCCCGAATCACCCGCGAGAACTGGCTGAGCCGCACCGGAAAGAACGATTGCCAACACTTCCAGAATGGCAATGATCAGGGCGACATTGCGGGCCGGGCGGACCTGGCAAAAGGGAGAGCGCATAACAGCTCCAGAAGGAATATGGGGCGGCGGGGCGGGAACGTGGGCGGGGGGCTGGGCGGACGCCTATCAGCATACACCCAGCGCTGGCCGCGGAGCAAGCAATCCCCGGCAGCCCGCACGGCGGGCATCATATAGCCCCGGGCTCTGCCCGGGGGTTGTTCGGCCCCGCCCCGCTTTAATTGCCAACTCCCCCGCCAAATCGCGTGGCCCCCCACATCGACCAACATCCACGCGACTTTACCGATTAGGCCAACTAAACGGTCAACCCGGCCGATCGACGGCCTGGCCGATTCCTGCTGGCAGATGAATTTCCGAAAAAACTTTTGGCCGTTTTTGGCGCGAGCGGGAGGCTCGCAGGTGGGGTAAGACGCAGCGATCAGCGGCAAGCCTGAGAAGGTTTGCCGGTTGTCCCGGTGGCGCCTAGGCCTGGGCGCGGCACCCGGCGCGTTAAGCTTTCGCCACGTCGCACATGCGTCAAAGTCTGCTTAACAGTCGACGTAAGGCGACCGCTGAAAATTACTTCGGAACTCTCAAGGGGTCTTTGAAGGCGGGCCGATACGGTAGGTGTCGCTTGCCAGGGACGCGTGACTTCCCTGACGGCGAAACATTGTTGCGGAGCGCGTCGGAGCGTTGTGGATTGTTCGAGCTAAGGATACGCTCGAAGCGCCACTGACGCCTAACACCCCAAGAACTGCGGTTGTCGACCCAGCCCACCTGATTGTCGCTGCCAGCTACACACCGGCCGGTGGCTTTCTACATCCACGAGAGCCAAAGTAGTGGCCGGAGACGAATCGCTGCACGCCCCAAGCGTGACGCGGTTGGTCCTCTGCAAAGAAGCGTTAGCCAGGGAGCCACGAACTCGCAGTTCGGTCGTAAAGGAGACGTAGTCCTATGAAATGGAGCATGTTGTTAGGAGCGCTCGTTGTGAGCGCGAGCCTGTGTGCCACTCAGCAATCGTTCGGTTTCGATTTGCTGGATGCCATGCTGGGCTGCGGCTGCGAAGCCAAGTGTGGCTGCGAGCCGAAGTGCGGCTGTGAGAAGAAGTGTTGCCACAAGGAACGTTGCTGCAAGGAACGCTGCCACAAGTGTGGTTGCGAAGCCAAGTCTTGCGGTTGCGAAGCCAAGGCGGCCTGCGGTTGCGAAGCGAAGCCGGCCTGCGGCTGCGAAGCCAAGTCTGCTTGCGGTTGCGAGAAGAAGTGCTGCCACAAGGAACGTTGCTGCCACAAGTGCGGCTGCGAACACAAGTCTTGCGGTTGCGAAGCCAAAGCGGCTTGCGGTTGTGAAGCGAAGCCGGCCTGCGGCTGCGAAGCCAAGGCCTGCGGTTGCGAGAAGTCGTGCTGCAAGAAGGAACGCTGCTGCAAGGAGCGTTGCGGTTGCTTGCTCGACCTCTTCAAGTGCCACCGTGGCTGCTGCGAGAAGAAGTCGTCTTGCGGATGCGAAAGCAGCTGTGGCTGCGGAGCTCCGGCGGCCGGTCCTGCTGCCCCCGCGGGCGATGCAGTGCCGATGCCCCCCACCCCGAAGGCAGACGCCTCGGCCAGCCTCGGCGGCCGTCGCGTTCTGGCGAGCGTGGAGCGCTAGTCTACGGCCCCTTGCCGTGTGACTCGAAAACTTTACCGGCCTGCTTGGCACCTCACGGTCCAAGCAGGCCGGTTTTTTTGTTGGTGGGCTAAATCCCAATGTCCAAGGAACGTGCCGGGGCGCGCGGTTTATTGGTCATTGGGATTTCCTTCGCTTCGCGCGCTCGATCCGCGCCAGCGCAAACCCCAGCACGTCCTCCCGCTCCTCGCAGATCGACTGCCAGGTTTGAAAATCGCCCGACTGCTCGGCCAGCTCGGCCAGCGCGGGGGCAAACCGGCCGACGGAGATCCCGGCCGGCACGCGGGCCAGGGCCTGCATCGCCTCGGTCGCTCGACCCAGCCGCGCGAGCAGCACGGCATACACCTCGATCGCCAGCGTTCCCACCTGGCGGAAGTCGACCTCCTCGGCCCGTTTGCGGAAGTGTTCCAGCGCCTCGTCCACGCCGCGCCCCAGTTGCGCGGCGAAGAACAGGCCGTGATGGACGTACATGTTGGCAAATGGCTCTTCGCCGGCCGACTGAAAGTTGGCATGCAGCCGCCGGCCGTATTCGGTCAGCTCCCACGCCAATTGCACATCGGCCGGTTGAGTCAGCAACCGGGCAAACCGGACGATGGCCGCCAGGTGCGAAGCATCGACGTGGCAGTAGTATTCGCCAAAACCCCCTTCGAGGCCGCCGACAAGATCGATCAAGCCTGCTTCGGCCGCCACGGGATTGTTTTGAGCAACGTCCGCCCGCAGGTTGGCCAGCAATTCGCCATGCACATGGCGGACCAGCAGCGCGGCCAACTGTTGCTGCTGCTCTTTCGGCAACGCGTGCGAGATCGTCTCGAACGCGGTGATCGAGTTGCAGGTGCCGTGATGGGCCAGCACCAGCCGCATTCCCATCTCGGGCCAGATCCCCTCGTACAGGGCCAGCTCGATCAGCTCCTGCGTGTTGTCGTCGGTGGGCGTCGCGGCGGCCAACGCCTTGCGCATCCGCTCGACTTCCGCCGCCGGACGAAGATACATCCAGGCTTGGCGGAACTGACCCTCGCTTAAGAGCAATTCCCCCACCTCGCGGCAGGCGGACAAGTAGCCCTGCTCCAACTCGCTGCGGAGCGGCTCGGGTAAGGATTCCAGTTCACCCGCGCTGTGTAGCGGCGCGCCAAGCCGCTGCCGGCACTGCATCAAGCGGGCGTCGAATAATTCATGATGCCGCTTCTCGTCGCGAAACCGCGCGGCTAAAACCTCAAGCGCGGCTTCCGCCCCGCCACTGGCCAAATCGGCCTCAAATTGTTCAAAAGGATCGGCGATGGTCATACTACGAAAAGAATAGTCCCTTCCCAGGCCGTGGGCAACCGGACGCTGGCCAACGCGGTATACTGTTCGACATGAATCGTCTTTGCTCGCGCATTCGGACTTCAAATCGTGGAACCCAACCGATCGCCTGACGACGTTTTGAAGGCATTAGCGGCTCTGGGAACCCCAGAGGCCGCGCCTTTCTACGACGGTGGCAGTCGGCGCGAAGGGGGAACTTTCGGCGCACCGCGGCGCTATTCGCTCGCGACGATTTTCATTGTCACCGGCGTGTGCGCGGCACTGTTGGGAATCCTGCGGGCTGCAGGGACGCACCCGGCAATTATCGGCGCCTTGGTGATGCTGCTGGCCGTGGTAGGCGCGGCGCAGGCGATACTGTTTCGCGGCCGCAGGCCACGAATCGCGTCGTTATTGGCCGGAGCCGTCTGGGGGGTAGGAATGTGCGGAATCCTTTGTGTGTTGGATCTTCGAGCAGGACGGATCGACCTTGGGGAGATGAAGCTCGGTGTGCTGTGCTTCATGCCGTTTGCGGTCCTTTCCGGCTACGTCGGCGGCACCATGGTCGCGGGCGTGTTCATGCTGCTCGATAGCGTCGAAAAATGGCTCACCCGACGCCGTGCGATCCGTCCCTGGCAGGCCGAGGATCGGTTAGACTAAGTGCCCATCCCTTTGCTCCCTCTCCCTCCGGGAGAAGGCCGGGGTGAGGGAGTGTTAGATAGGCTCTAAATTCACTTCTATGGCAACGCCCCAGCCACCCAACTCGTCTCAGCTGAGGAATGACCAACCATGACCGCCAAGACGAAATCGTCGATTACGTCCAACTGCTGGCTCTTCAAAAGCGAATGCTACCTGATCTCGCACCTCAAGGCCGAGCCGCGGCGGACGACTTATTGGGACGGCGTGCGGAATTATCAGGCCCGCAACATGCTGCGCGACGACATCCACGTCGGCGACCGGGTGTTGTTCTATCACTCGGGGGACGAGCGAGCGGTGGTGGGCACCGCCATCGTCACGCGGGCCGGTTATCCAGACCACACAGCCCGCGAGCGGGATGCCCAGCATTTCGACCCCAAGGCGACGGCTGAAAACCCGATCTGGATGATGGTCGACATCCGGCTGGAAAAAGTGTTTGCCCGCCCGGTGCCGCTGGCCGAGCTGCGCACGGTCCGATCGCTCTCCGGCATGGAGTTGCTGCGGCAAGGTTCGCGGTTGTCCATTCAGCCCGTCACGCCGGAGCAGTTCGACACGATCGTGGAATTGAGCGAACAAGCGGGCGGCGAAGATCGACCGGCGGCGCGCCGCAACGAGACAAAGCCTCGGCCCAAGGGCAAATCCAAAGCTCGATCCACATGACTCCTCCCTTCGATCCGCTCGGCTGGCTCGACGCGGAACTGACGTCGCTTGGCGAAGCGCAGCTCCTGCGATCGCTGCGGACTCGCGGCACCGCGCAAGGGCCGACGATCGCTCTTGATGGGCGCACGTTGATTAACTTCGGCTCGAACGACTACCTGTCGCTCGCCGGCGATCCACGTTTGGCGGTCGCGGCGCACGCTGCAATTGAGGCCGAGGGCGTAGGCAGCGGCGCCAGCCCCCTGGTCACCGGCCGGGGCGAATCGCAGCGGCAGCTTGAAGCGGCTCTGGCCCAGTTGGAAGGGTGCGAAGCGGCGCTGCTATTCCCCTCCGGCTTCGCGGCCAACGCCGGCACGGTCCCCGCTCTGGCGGGGCGCGGCGACGCGATCTTTGCCGACGCGAAGAACCACGCCAGCCTGATCGACGGCTGCCGGCTCTCCAAGGCCGAGACGCATATCTATCGCCACGCCGATTGCGACCATCTGGCCGAACTGCTCGCCGCGAACGGGCCGGCGGCGCGGCGGCGGCTGATCGTCACCGATGGCCTGTTCAGCATGGATGGCGATCTCGCGCCGCTGGAATCAATCGCCGAGCTGGCCGCGCGGCACGAGGCGATGCTGCTGGTGGACGAAGCGCACGCCACGGGTGTGTTCGGCCCGCACGGCCGCGGTGTGGCGGAGGCGCTCGGGGTCGAGCACGCGGTGGACGTCCGCGTCGGCACGCTCAGCAAGGCGTTGGGTTGTGGCGGCGGATTTGTCGCCGGCAAGCGCACGCTGATCGACTGGCTGGCGAACCGTGCCCGCAGTTATGTGTTCTCGACCGCTCAGCCCGGGAGCGTCGCCTCGGCGGCGCTGGCCGCAATCGAGATCGTCAAGACGGAACCGCACCGCCGCCAGCGCCTGCTGGCCGAGGCCAACAAGCTGCGGCAGCGGTTGGCCGCCGCAGGATGGAACGTGGGGGCATCGGCCAGTCCAATCATTCCGATCTTCGTCGGCACGCCGCAGCGGGCGATGCAGCTTAGCGCGGCGTTGGCCGAGCAAGGCCTGTTCGTCCCCGGCATCCGTCCCCCGACGGTCCCAAGTGACGAGTCGCTGTTGCGCATCAGTCTGACGTTTGGTCACAGGGGCGAGATGATCGACCGGTTGCTCGCGGCGCTGGGGACCATTCACTAGCCCGACGCGCAACAAGCTCTGCGAAACCGGCGCGACGGTTTGTTTCCAAACGTCCGAAACCTGCCCCCTAGAAGCGGCATCCGTTTTCAAAAGCACTCGAAAAATGCGGCGTTTGTACCCCTACTAGCACTTGCATAATGTTGGCAAGCGAGGGGGAAGCACGGAAAGAGATGTCCCCCTCGCTTGCCCTTCGGGCTAGTGAGCTGTTTCCAGGGCAAAGCTGGTGAGCGCTGCAAACCCCCGGGCGGAGCCCGGGGCTATTTACACGGGGGCGAATCGCACGGAATAAAACGGCCCATTTCCAGCCACCACATAAGTGGTCCCGCCTGTCCAATGCGCCGGCTGGACTGATTGTGCGGTTATCTGTGCCGGTCCTCAGGGCGTTTGATCGTTGTAAAGCGTGGCCGGCACGTTCCTTAGGGCCTGCCGGTTCGCCGGCCTGGAACTTGACACCTGTATCGGTCGGATTTAGTATCGAATCTGAAGAGACAGCGCAGAATAGTTAATTTCGGCTGTGGCCGCGGCAATCCCGGCTGATGCCGTTTATAGTTGTCGCCGGCCCACGTTAGCCGCGGCGTCTTGTCGTTCGCGCGGCGTAAGTCCCTCGGTCGTTCGCAGGCAACCTTTTCCAGCCGCATAATGCAAGACCTGAAAACCATCCTGCAGATCGTCGGCGGCGTCGCCGCGATTCTCTTTCTCGTCGCCACGGCGATGAGCTACCGCACCTGGCGTTGGCACACGCTGGTGATGGCCCCGCTGGTGTTGATCGCCGCCGGCTTCTTCCTCGCGTATTCCGTGCTGCTGCTGAGAACACACCAGCAGTGGCGCGAGCATCATCGCCAGCTCGTCGCCGAGTTGGCCGAGGCAAAACGAAAAGGGCACGATCTGGAGTACGGCGTTATCGCCGATCGCAAGCTTGTGGCCGACGGCATCCGCCAACTGCGCCAGAAGGAAATCGACCTGACGCTGGATCGCAGCCGGATGTGGACCGGCTGCCAACCCGGCAAGCCCGACCTGGCGACCGGCGAAGTGACGGTGACGGTCTACGAACCGACCCCGCATCAAATCAAGAAGGGGATGAACCTGTTTGTGTTCGACGGCCGCGAGCCGGCGGCCGGCGGAGCCTACCTGGGCGAATACCGCGTCACCGCGGTCACCGGCGGCGAGATGGCCGGCGGTGAAGAACCGATGGCCGAAGCACCCGCCGCCGACGCGATGGACAAAGATAAAAAAGCGGGCGATAAAAAGGACGCGGATAAAAAAGACGGCGACAAGAAAGACGCTGACAAAAAGGACGCGAAAAGCGGCGATAAAGATAAAAAGGAGCCGGAGAAAAAAGAGCCCGCGCCGGCCCCACCCGCCGCACCCGTGGCCGGCGGCGCCAAGGCAACTAGCACGATCACGCTGGTGCCCGCATGGCGCATTCTCCCCTGGGAGCAGACGCGCACCAAGAACAGCCAAGGGCCCTGGACGCTGTACGACAAAATGCCGGTGGACAACCATCTGCTGTTCGTGGATATCGACAAAGACCCCGTCACGGGCAAGCAACTGCTCGATAAGGCCACCAACCTGCCCGTCGATCGCGTGGCGCAACTCAAAGCACTGGCGGTCACTGGTATGGCGCCGGTCGTGGCGTCGCCGGAATACGTCAAGGACTTTCAACCCGCCGGGCCGGACGACCCGGTCGATCGGACCACCGTTAAAGTAGAGTTCCTCAAGGACCAGATTGTTGGGGAAGCGAGCGCGCCGGCGGTTGGCGTGGGGGCGGCCGCCGCGGCGGCTCCCGCAGCCCCCGGCAAACCGGCTGCGTCCACCGCCATCCTGTATCCCAAAGGATCGGTCGCCTGGGTAGCGCGCAACACGGTGACCGACTCAAAGGGGGTCGAGATCCTGGGAGCCGACGAGCTGATCAAGCGGGGCATCGCCAAAGCGGTGCCCGGAGAGAAGCCGCGATTCGAGCGCGAGCTGCGCGACTACGCGTATCTGTTCCGCTCGCTCTACGTGGAGCGGCAGCGGATGGCGGAGCGGGCGGCAAAGATCAAGCAGCAGATCGAAGACCAGGACGGGGTGTACACCGAAAACACCGCGCTGGTGAAAGCCGCCGAGGCGGAAGACGCTCAATTGAAGTTCGACCTTGAGCATTACAAGTTTGAGTTGGCGACCGTTGACGCCCACCTGGAAGCGGTCAAGCGGCAGTACGTTTCCGTCTGGGACCGGCTGCGAACGGCATTCCGGGCGAACCAGCAGTTGGCGGCTCAACTGGAAGACCTGCAGCGCCGTGCCGCGGCCACGATCGACCGCCGCGCCCCCGCCCCGCCGACCGCCAGCGTCGTGCCCCCCGCCGGCCCCGTGCCCGCCGGTTCGTAGTTCCCGGCTGGGATTTGCTGCTGGTTATGGCCGGCCCTTAAGCCCATCGGCCGAAGTCGCTATGCTCAAGGCCGCGGTAACGTGCGGCGGGCGACATCAACTCTCCCTCGCTTGCGCTTCGGGCTAGTGAACACTTGGGGCGTGCGGCCGATGAACATCTACGATCGGGACTACATCCGCGACGATCCGCCGGGCCGATTTGGCGGACCGCGGACGATGGTCACCAACCTGGTGTTGATCAACGCGGCCGTGTACCTGGTGCAGGTGCTGTTCTTTAACAACGATCCACTCTTCGTCAGGCTCTTCGGCCTGCATCCCGATCTGTTCCGGCATCCCGAGCATTTTTATCAACTGCTGACGTACGGATTCGTCCACAGCCCTAACGATATCTGGCACATCCTGGGCAACATGCTGGTGCTGTGGTTCCTGGGGCCGGATGTCGAAGGGATCTATGGGAAGCGGGCCTTCCTGTGGTTCTATCTGTCCACGGTGATCCTCTCCGGGCTGGCTTGGGTGCTCGTAGAACCCCTTTTCGGCGGCGGCACGATTCCCGTCGTGGGAGCCTCGGGCGGGATCTCCGGCGTCGTGGCCCTGTACGCGCTGCATTTTCCCCGGCGGATGATCATGGTCATGTTTGTGATCCCTATGCCGATGTGGGTCGCCGCGGTGCTGTTCCTGGGAATGGATTCGCTGGGGCTGCTGCGGCAGGATACGACGGTGGCCCATTCGGCCCACTTGGGGGGCGCCGCGCTGGGACTGCTGTACTACAAAACGCGCTGGGATCTGACCAGCCTTTACCCCGCGGCGTGGATCAGCCGCCTGCGGCAACGCAAAGCGGGCGTGCGGCTGCATCAGCCGGCCGAGACGCCCGACGACGACGAGGCCGAGTTGAAGGCCGAAGTCGATCGGATCCTGGAAAAGATCAGCCAGCACGGAGAAGCCAGCCTCACCGCCGCCGAACGCCGCAAGCTGGAAGACGCCAGTCGGCGGTATCAGAAGAGGAAGGGGAAGTAGGGAAGAAATCCCAATCACCAAATTCCAATCTCCAAGATTAGTGCTGCACACGTTTTATTGGAGATTGGAATTTGGTCATTGGTCATTTGCTTCCTTCAGCCGGCTGGGAAGTAGTCTGAGGTTCCCGCTTCCCCGCCGGCGGGCTGCACTGGCATTCTGTGATCAGCACCGGATCGTGCCGCAGCGGGACGTACGACGGCTGGCTCACTTCCACCACGAAGTACACTTTCAGCGTTATCACCCGCTCTTCAAACGGGTGGTTCTCGTTCCACTGCCGCCCCAGCACCTGGCACATCGTGGGCATGAAGCCCTTGTTGTTGCGGGGATCGAGAAACTTCTCCATGTATTTGAACCAGCGATAGTTGGGAAACTTGCTGGCGCCGTCTTCCGGCTTCTCCCAATTCAGCTTCTCGCCGGTCCACAGGTCCACCTTGCGGCCGTCTGCCAGATCGGCCGACATCACGAACCAGCCATCGCCGCGCAGCGGATTGGGCGAGAACATGGCCCAGTGCTGGTCCAGCCGTAATTCGCGCCCCAGCGCGCGATAGCCCACCGGAATCGCCGAGTCTCCAATGTTCACGGCGGTTCCCCAGCCTAACGGGTCGGGTATATCGAGATACAAGGCCATCCGCAGGCTGGCGTCGGCGATCGCCCGGTTGCCGATGTCCTCCATGTTGATGTTCACCACCAGCAGCAACAGCGCGGCCACAAAGCACTGCACGACAATCCACATGACGTATTGCAGCGGCCGCCGAGGGCGAATCCATTGCTGGCGCAGCGGCAGCCACCAGGTGGCTTCGCCCAACGGCTTGCGGCGCCGCGCGATGAACATCAACAGCGATTGGCCCCTCGCCGCCACCCAGCCCCACGAGCAAAACCACGCCAGCGGGCGGGCGATCGGCGAACGGCGCATCAATTCCACCACTCCGGCCCAGCCAAAGAAACTGCGCCGTTGGCCAGCGACCAATACCCAATTGCCTGTAGCCTGAGCCTCGGCCTTCAATTTGCGATTCACGTCCAGCCGGCGGATGCGGACATTGGAAAGCATCAAGAAGGTGCGCATCAGCAACGTCAGCCGCAGGCAGAACAGGCTGTGCTGGTCGTAGTAAATCGACAACCCACGCCGCTTTGGCTTCCGCAACTCAGTGCCGACCCAATCCCACGCCTGGCTGGGAATAAACGCCATCCACGCCACGACGCACAACCAGGGAAATAGCTCGATCCACATGCAGATCGCGAACCCTATGTGCAGCCCGCAAAACAGCACAATCTGCACGCCGCGCAATAGCGGATTCCACGAATTGGTGTAGAAGCTCCCCGGAACGAACTGCCCCAGGCCCAGCTTGCGCATGATCCAGGCGATGCCGCGAAACAGCGGCTCGAACGGAAAGAAAAACACCAGCGGCATGATCCCTTCCATTCCCACGACGAAATACGTCAGCCCCCGCAGCAGCCGCGGAAAATTGAGCATCCACTTGCCGATGGGCGTGACCAGCATGTCGATCGACAGCGTGTAATAGACGGCGCTCCCCTCCTGCCGCCACTCGGGCCCGGTCTTGAACATGTAGGCGAACCAATACAGGCAGCACATCTGCGCCATCAGCGCGAAGCTGGCCATCGACACCACCCGCCGCGCTCGGCACGACAGCCCCACGTTCAGCGCCGCGTCAACCGAATACTTCGCCCCCAAGGGCAGAAAGATCGACCAGAACGTCACCAGCCGCAGCAGATCCTGAGCACCATCGTTGACCAGCGGATTGCGGGCCTGCACGGAGGCCAGAAACAGCCACGACGCCGCGCACACCCAGCGCGTGCGATATCCTGCCAGCAGCAGCAGCGCCAAGACCGCGGCAATGCCAAACAAAAAATCCTCGTAGTTGGGCGAGCCGCTGAGTTGATGAAAGATGAGATGGCTGGGACGGTCGACCGTCATCCACCGCGGCACCACGCCGGCGTCGGAGTAGTGCGTCACCACGTCGCGCCACCGCAAGCCGATGTCCGTGAGCAGCAACAGCGCCAGGCCAATGCGAAACAGCGCCAGCGAGCGCAGGTCGAGCCCCACCCAACCGGCGAACCAGTCTTTGAACCAGGGAGAGCTGGCCGTTGGTTTCACAGGGGGCCGGTGACTGTCCCGACGCGCATCCGCGAAACCAGGGCCTGTCCCCGTCGCCGCGGGCAACTTCCCGCTCCCCTTCTCCCCGCTCCGCTTCTCCGATGCGTGCATCCCAGGTGCCTGCCGTTTTCGTGCGCTGAATTACATCCGTCGTCCACCGGCAACGCTGAATTGCGCCGGCGGCATAAAAACGGATTATATCATGGCGGCGTGGGGCTACGCTCGACCCTCCTTGGGGGACTTCCGGATAGGGAGGAATAGGACCCCTCACGCTCCGCGTGAGGCTTCCGGGGTGCCGTGCATGGCTGCTTTGGCGCGCGGATTCGCACTCTGAGGCATGTAGAAGGCATCACGCGGAGCGTGATGGGTACTATGATTCGCCTACTGGGCGCGCGGGGTGGGCTCACCTTGCGGACGGCGGGTCAGGTTTTCCGGCGGCGGGGCGCCGAGATATGCCATCAGGTCGGCAATTTCGGCCAGGCTGAGCGTATTGAGCAGCCCGCTGGGCATGGTCGAAACCTTGCTCACCGTCGTCTCCTGCACCTGGTCCTTCGGCACGCGGACCTTGTCGCCGCTGATTTGCAGCACCACCAGGTCGCCGTCCGGGTCGGTTCCCACGATGCCGGTGTAGGTGTGCCCATCAGTCGTGGTGACGATCTTGGTGGCGTACTGGCTGGAAATCACCTGCGACGGGAACAGGATCGATTCCAGAATCTCACGCTGCTGGAATCGCCGCGTGACGGTGGTCAACTCCGGCCCGAGCGACTCCCCTTGCCCGCCAAAGCGGTGGCACGACGCGCAGCGGGCCTTGGCAAACACCGCCGCTCCGCGCTGCCGATCGCCACTGGCCCCTTCGCTCTCCCCCAGGAACTTCTGAAGCTGCTCGAGCGTGTACTTGTCGCTGGCGTCGGTCTTCGGCAGCGTCGCCTCCGGCTCGCCCGGATACTTTTTGGCGAACCACTGCTGCCACTCCTTGATCGACGCCTGCTTGTCCTCGGCGGGGCGGCCTTCCGTCCCCTCGGTCCATTTGCTCAACAAGGCAATCGCCGCCGCGCGGCCGTCGTCTTCGGTCGCCTTGAGATTCAGCAGGATGAGCTGGCGATACGCCTCCGGCTTGTCCGGTTTCTGATCGACGTCGACCAGCTTCTGCATCACGGCCGTGGCGATCGAACCCTGCACCACCGGCAGCGAACGAACCAGCAGCGGCCAGTTCTCGCCGTCGGGCTGCTGGGCCAAACCCATCGCCAGCACGCTGCGGCGTTCCGGCTCTTTCTCGAACACTTCCCGCAAGTAGGCCATCGCCTCGGGCTTGCCGCTGCGGGCCAGAATCGCCGCGATGCCTATCCGCAGCCGCGTGCCCGCTTCGGTTTTGTCTTTGATCAGCCGCTCGTCGAGCGTCGTCAGTTGCTTCAGCGTGGCCGGATCGAGATCCTTGGGCAATTTGGCCACGGCGCCCAGCGCCGCGCCGGTCCACTTCGTCCCGCGGGCCAAAATCAGCTTCCGCTCGTCGTCCGTCATCTGGGCCACGAACTCGCGCGTCACGCGGTCGAGATAGCGGCCGTAGGCGGCGCCGCGCGTCGTCAGTCGGGCTTGCTCAAAGAACTCCAGCACCGCCATCCGCTGCTGCGTGTTCCAGGCGCTGACGAAATGCGACGAGTGCATCGCCAGTTGCATCCGCTCCGTGATGTCGGGATTCGTCGTCATCTGCTCGACGATTCTCGGCGCCGCGTACGGCGACTCCATGTAAGCCAACAAGCGGATCAACTCGCGATTCATTTTCGGATCGCCGGACGGATATTCGGCCGCGACGGTGCGCGACAGGTCGTCCAGATCGGCCGGTTTGAATTCCCCCTTGATGATCGCCAACTGGCAGACTCGCAGCAGGTCGATGAAGTCTTCATCGGTGAGGAATCCTTTGGTCAACTTTCGGCAATGGTCGATCACCAGCCGGCAGGTGGCCGGATCGGCGCCGGTGGACATCATGGCCGTGGCGCCGACCAGGAAAATCCGCGGCTTGGTGGCGTCCAGCACCTGCTGCTGCCAGGTGTCGCGCGGCATCCGCTCGAGCAGTTTCCGCGCCGCGTACGCCACAAACCGATCGGGCGACGCCAGCACCGGCAGCACCTTGGCCACCGGCGGCTGAGCGGCGCTGCGAATCAGCGCCTCGCACACGTTCCGCTGCACGGCAGGGTTCGGATCGGCCAGCATCTCCGCCAGCCGGGCCCCGGTCTGAGGATCGCTGTGCAGCCCCATCAGCATCGCCACCTTGGCCCGCATCGGCCCTTCGCGATCGCGCGACAGTTCCACCAGCGCGGCCGAGTTGGGAAATGGCCCGAAGAGTTGCATCAGGTCCAGTGCCCGCGTGCGCTGCTCGATCGGCAAACGGCGATTCGACGCGGCCAGCGGCAATTCCTTATCCCAGGCCGGGCCGAGTTGTTTCTTGATCGCGGCAATCTGCTGGCGGCAATACGCGGAGTCGATCTGCGGCTGCTTGAGCGCGGCAGTCAGCCCCGTTCCCAGCGACGTCACCTCGGGCGGCACCTTGCCCATCCAGACGACGCGGTAGATCCCCCCTTCCGACCCGCGGCCTCCCGTGCAGAAGTACAGCCAGCCGTCGGGGCCGACATCCAGCCCCGTCACGTTGAGCGGGCTTCCTTCGATGAACACACTCGATTTGCCACCGTAGCTGGCGCCGTTGGGATTGAGCGACACGGCCAGAATCTGCCCCTGGCTCCAATCGCCGACGAACATCGTGCGGTGGTACCGCGTGGGGAACATGACGTGATCGTAGACCACCATGCCGGTGGGCGAACCGGGCCCGGTATCGACCGCGGCTGGCAGGCTGTCGTGATAATAGTCGGGCCATTTGGCCCAGCCACTCCGCCAGCCGAACTCCGCGCCGGCCGCCGCGTGGCAAACTCGCGTGGGGCGATACCAGGGGAACCCCTCGTCCGATTCCATGTCGGAATCGTCGGTCAGCAAATCCCCCTGCGGATGGAACGCCATCCCGTAGCAATTGCGCAAGCCGCCGACAAAGTACTCCACGAACGAACCGTCGATGTCGGTCCGCACGATCGAGCCGCCGGGCGCTTTCACTCCCATCGCAAAACCCTTGGGATCTTCATACCGCGGCTGGACGAGGTCTCCCTCGTAGTAGTTAGAATACGGGCCGTCCGCGCGCGGCGGCTGGGCGAGCTTCGTCAGGTTGCCGAGCATTACGTAGATCAGGCCGTCAGGCCCCAGCTTCACGGCGTGAGGGCCGTGCTCTTCCATGTGGCCTGTGAACTTGATCAGCGGCTTGATCTCGTCCACTTTGCCGTCGCGATCCTTGTCGATCAGGCGATACAGCGCCGCGCCGTCTGGGCCGTCGGCCGTGACGTATACGTCGCCATTAAGGGCCAGAATCCCCTGGCAGTTCTTCACCTTGTCGCAGTAGGTGCTGACGGTTTCCGGCACGCCGTCGCCGTCGGTATCGCGCATCAGCAGCAGCGGGCCATTCTCGCGCGAAGCCAGAATGTGGCCGAACTCGTTGAACGTCATCGTCAGCAGCGAACCGGTGGTGGCGGGGGGAACCACCCATTCCACGCGGAACTCTCGCGTCACCTGGAACCGCGACCGGCCGCCGACCTTGGCCGCCTGCACTTGATCGCGCCACGGGGCGGCGATTCCCAACGTGCCGAGCAACTTTGGAGCTGTCCATTGCGAATCGTCGTACGCCGCGTGGCTCCAGCCCGCTTGTTTTTCGAGGCTTGTTTTCCACGTCGGGCCGGTGACCAGCACTTCGGCCGGAGCATCGGGCCGTTCGATCGTCAGCCGGGCGGCGATCCCCGCGGCGCCGGCTTGCCCCTTTTGCGCCGCGATGGCCACGACGTTTTCGCCCGGCGTGAGATACGGGCCGATGTCGTACGAATCGAGCGACTTCCAGTTTTCACCCGCGCCGATCTTCAGGCCGTTGACGAACAGGATGTAGTTTTCGTCGCAAGTGATTTCGATCTTCGCGCCGCGCACGTGATCGCCCGAGAAGCGTTTGCGAAAATAACAGCTTCCGGCTGGCTTATTGTCGAGCGTTCGCCCGGGTGCCCAAATCCATTGCGGCTCAGCGGCCATGGCGGATGATGGGCCGAACGGCGACGAAGGCGCCGCCAGCAGCCACGCCATGGCTAGCAACAGCAGGGCGAATACGATGCGGCGAGATTGCCGCGGGGCCGGACGTTCGCTGTGGATCATCATGATCACCTTGCGCGACATAAGAATGCAGAGACACCGCGTGGTGCCCGTGCATCCTGCTGGCGACACCACCGCGCCCAGCCGCGATCCGCCGCTGGTGCAATCCGCGGTAGAGTACCAGCGACCAGAGAATTGAGGCAACAGAGGTTCACGGGGGAAGGTGCGGTTGATAGCAGTGCTAGCTTGAAGCTCCTGCTTTTTTCACCGGTAGACATGGGATGCTTCGCACGCCTCGTAGGGACGTCCGGCAGTAGCCCAGCGATTTATCGCTGGGCAGTGTTGAACGTCTATTTCGTCGGCGTCCTGTAGGAACGCTTGCCCTGCTTACTCAATCACAGTAAGCCCGGGCAATCACTCGAAGATCACGCGAAGTAGCGTGACTATCTCTCGATAGGTTGTGTCGTCGGTGCGAAAATCGATTGCATACTCGCGAACGCCGAGCAGTTCCGACGCAGCCTTTTTGTCAAGCCGCACATGGCATCGCAAGCGGCTGAGCTCCAACGTCACGGTGGCCGTCTCCGCATGGATCTGGTCCCTGACCATGACGTTAATCGTGCCCCGGTCGGGGGTGATGTCGGAAAACCTGGAGAAGATGACGCAGTAGCCTGCTGCCGTGTCGCGAAAACCGACGCTATTCGGGTAATCATCTTCTCGAGGTTCGGCGTAGACAACATCTGCAGATAGGTGCATTTCCGCGTCTCTTATAAGCTCGTAGGGTATGCGAAGCATACCAAACAAACAATCGGCCCAAGTTGGCACGCTTCGCGTACGCTACATCTCTGCATCGCTCACACCACCTGAGGTGCGATTTAGAGCCCTCCGCAGCAGAGTTGTTGCTTGCTGAAGCAGTAGGATAGTTACGTCTGACCGGCAGTTGACACCGGTGAAATGACTCACGCATACTTGATTGTATGATACACCTAGCGTCTCAATTTGCCACGCCGTTTCATCGCCGCTTGGCTACTGACCAGTGGCTTCAAAAGCTGAGGTCGTTTCTTGAAGATACGCTGGTGTCTCATCAGGAGTATCAAACTGCAGACGCAATTGGTTCAGTCCGTGCGGCCTTTAACGAAGACCGCTTTACGGGGCCGTTAAGTTTGGTCAAGTACGATTTCGTCGTTGAACTGGAGGTCGCACGTCTTGGCACGACACTTTGCAAAGACCAATATAACGCATCCCTTCGTTATTCGCCCGACTCCGACACATTTGCGTTTAAGATTGAGACCATTTCCACGGTGGAAACGAGAGCGGCCGAGCGAAAAAAATTTGCGAAAGTTGACAAGCTCGTTCATACGATTGAATCCGGCGGTTCTCGGGATGTTGTGGACCGATTCGCTTGCCCTTGGTGCGGTGGGAAGGTTGATGTCAATTTTCATCCTTCAGGAACTGTCTTTGCGGTTTACTGCGAGACGGACGGCATGCACTTCTCCAAGCATGTAGAAATTTCGACGCCACCGTCCTGGTGGCGTGATAAGGTGAGCGAGAACTGGCTCGACGGGGGTTGTTGTTGACGGTGCTAGTCTTTGCACGACCGTGCTCCGGACTTAGCCAACCCAACTCCACCCGCTGGGGTTTCACTTCGCTGCGCTTCGTTCAACCCCAGGCACCCGTCAACGCTGCGGAGTTTAACCTAGGACAATCGGCGCAGGTTACCCACGTATTTCAGTGAACTCGAATGGTGGTTTGAGCGAAGACAGCCGTTCGGTGCCTTCGTATTCCTGACGCAGCATCTTGAGTAGGCATCGACAGAACGAGTCGCCCTCCAACCGCGTGAACTCTGACCCGTCGAAGTCGAAGTATACGACATCCCATCTGTTCGCCCGCCCGACGGTGAGCCAGTTCAGGTTTTGGACATCGACCACACTACCGAACGGCAAAAGTCCCCGGGGCTCAGGGTAGATCGGATATGGACACGGCCACTCAGTCTCGTTCGACTGGCGATAGGAATCAGTGGCGCTATAGCGCTCCGTCAACCTATCCGACAACGAGCCCTCCCACCAGAAAGACGAGTCCCGGAAATTCCAAATAACTGCCCAGCCCGCGGCACTCGACACCTGCCCGGTTCCATAGAGGTCGATAAACGCTTTGTAGTCATTTGGCAGCGCAAGTCCGATTTCTTGCTCTACCACATCCCAGCCTCGGATTAAGCCACGTGGCGAATCCGGTGGCCGAAGCAGTTTGGAAATTGTCTTGAGGGTGGCATTCATATTTTCTGATTTTCTCGCTGAGCACTCGACAAGCCGTAGCGTAATTGCCGATCCTCCGCCACCTAAAGTATGACGTGACATAAAATAGCCTCATGGCGATTTATGATATCACGGGTGGTCGCCGCTTGGACTATCTCGCCACAGGTCGACATGCATAACCGGCGTATGAACCAGGTCCGATAGTCAAAAACCAGCGGACCGATATCGGGGCGAGATTTGAACCTCCAAGGGCACGGGCCGGCGACCGCCGGGGACTGTCCCCCTGGAAAAAACTCTCCTTCACAAAGCGGCCACATGCGGCAACAACGCTGCCTGCTTCTGGGTTGGGGACTGTACCCTTCGTCGGTCCCAGGCGTGAACGCAGAAGGACCGTCTCTTATTTCGCTGCGCGACAGAATCTATTGTTCGCTGCGCGAAACGCGACAGTCCCCAACTCGCGAAACGTGCGGACGTCACGCGGCCAGCAGCACTTTCGTGGTGGCTAGCAGAATGGCCAACGCGCCGATGGCGGCCAGGATGCTTTTGGCTTGCTCGCCGCGGCTGTGGCCTACGACGTCTTCCCAGCGGATGGACGAATCTTTCGCGTCGCGGCCGGCGACGGAGGCGGCTACGGCGCCGCGCGGGTTGCCGCTGTTCCACGGCGCGTCGACCATGGCCGCGGCCTGGTCGTTGGCGGCGAGGCGGTCGCCGCCGACGTCGCGAGGGTACGTCGCCGGACGGGCTCCGCTGCGGGGCGAGCGGACTCGGCCGATTGCGGGGGCTGGGCCGTCGATTGCTATGGCCCGCGCGTCGGGAGGAGGACCGGGTTCCACGTTCGTGGCAACGGCCGCTCCGCCGGCACTTCGCCAACCATCATTGCTTAAAGCAGTGGTATTGCTGGCCGCGGTATTACTAGCCGCAGTACTACTAGCCGAGCTGGCGGCGATCAGCTCGCTCCCGCCACCGCTGCTTTGCTTATCGATCAGCGGCGTAACGTCGGAGAGAAAAATGCCCACGCGTCCGCAGTAGCTCCCCAGCGTCATCCCGCTGCCGGCGCCGAAGAGCACGCCCGCCATCTGGCCGCGCTGGTTGAAGATCGGGCCACCGGAATCTCCTTGCCGCGCTTCGACGCCTCCCAACTCAATAAACTCCAAAGGGTAATTGGCCCCCGGCGACGATCGTCCCGCCAGCCTGCCGGTGGCCGCGCGATAGCTGCCGCCGCCATAGCCAGCGATTGTCAGCGGCTCTCCCTGTTGCGGACCGACAGGCGAAAGCTGCACGGGCGTCGCGGGTGGCTTCCAGATGCCGATCGCCGCCAAGTCCCACGCCTTGTCGACCTTGATCACCGTGCCGAGCGAGTGAAAGCCGTCGGGGAACACCGCTTCGATCGGCCCCACCGCGTCGCGCACGACGTGCCAGTTGGTGATGACCAGCCCATGCTTGTCGGTCACGTAGACCAGCGTGCCCGAGCCGAGCGACATGCCGTCTCGATCGACCGCGATGATCCGCGCCACGGCCGGATGGGGCCGCTGCGCGCCAGCGGCGGCCGGCGGTGTGCCGAGCGCCAACGGACCGGCGCTGGCGTAGTTCGGCGCGCTAGGGGCATAACCCGGCGGGTAAGCGGCGGGGTACGGCGCCGGATAGCCGGGCAGCCCCACGGGGGTCAGCACGCCATTCTGCTGCTGCATCAACGGCGCGCGGCAATTGCCACCAGGACAATCGGCCAGCGCCGGGCGCGCAGCCATCAGGCCGCACAGCGCAAGGAGCGCGCAGCCAGCGAACAGCGCAAGGATACCGCGACGGAACCAGATCAAGCAGGCGACCTAAAGCTGCGCTTCCCGTTCTTGGAAAGCAGTGGTCGCGGTCCGTCGCACGAAAAAAGCGGCCCCACGGCACGTGCGCGCGGTTTCAGCCGGGTCCATCAGGATGTTCTTCGACTCGAGCAGGCAAGCCACTGCAATCGAGACCGAGACGCCGGCAAGGTTTGCGCCATCGGGAGAGTCAGTAGCGTGGGTGTTTGCACCCACGGATATTCGGAAACACGTGGGTGCAAGCACCCAACGCTACTCCCCCGGCGCCCGGGTGCGCGGCATCGCCGCGCGGGCCTGGTACTGGGCCAGCCGTGCCGCTTGCGATGCTTGAAAGGCGCGAAACCCTAGCGTGCCCACCACCAGCAGCAACACCGCGGCCATGCTCCCCAGCGTCAGCCACAACGCAGCGGGCGAGTCCACCTCACGCGGCGTGCCCGGTGCCAGCGGAGCGGACGCGGTTGCCGCGGCGGCGGTCGCCGGCAACGCGACCTGCTGATAGAGAACGGCTCCTTCCTGCACCGGCAACGGCTGCGGCTGGAACTCGCTCCACTGCGACATCGTCGCTTCGCCGAACGGCGCCGAGCCGGATGCAGGAAAGCCCGAGAGCGGCGTCGTATCGATTTGGAACTGCAAGCCGGGGGGCGGCGCGGGCGAACCGTCCAGACCCAACGAAGTCGCCGGATCGCCCGGCCCCGTGGTCCCCGCGTGCGGCAACTCCGGCATCTCGGCGGCCGCCGCAAGTCTCGCTTGCCCGCACAGCGCGCCAACAATTACTAAAGCAGCGATCCACAGGGACTTCAGGCGAGGCTTGAAATACATCGCCGCTAGCGCCGCGGTCCTCGGCCCCGGGAGTGCCTCCCAGGCCGGCCGTCGGCCGCCGCAAATTTTAGATGACATCGTAGGGCCCGTTCGTCTGTTCCTCGCGCTCGCAAGCGCGTTGCGCCCCTGCTGTCGCACAGAATGTTCCGTCGGCGCCGGCACGTCCCGGAGGTGTCGGACCGATGAATTGGTTTTAACTCGATGCGGCGCGGCAGGCAAGAGAAATCGGTTTATTTTCAATGGCTGCGGGAAAACTTCACATTCGCTTCGTGCGGCGTGCGCGGCGCGGTTGAGGAATTTATCAACTCTTCCGCGGTGTGAATCAAGATCACTTTTGCGCTGCTTGCGGTGCGCGCTGCACGGCGCGCCGCGCGCTGTCATACCACCAGATGGGGGTGAGCATTTGCCCGCGCCAGAAACGGGCTTAACGACTTAGGATCGACTCGCAACGAACCGTCGCATCCAGCGAATTGCCGAGGGCAAGCGAAGCTAGCATCGGCCGAACCAACGGCGGGTCATGGATCCAGGCGACCTAGCGGCGGGGAAGTTTATCATCGACCAGCGCGCGGAACCGGTCCCAGTCGGCCGGGTTTGCAAAGTGCGAGCGAGAAACGGGAAACGCAACACGCTGATTGGCGCCATATAGCAGCACCATCTGGTGCATATGCCTGGCTTTTACAAAATCGTCCCACTGCTGCACCACAACGCTCGTGTCAGTACACGTCGCGACGCCTTCCGACGCAAAAAAACAGACGCGCGGCTGAAACAATCCGCTCCGCTGCCGCCGCTGTTTGTTCAGCGACAAGAGCTGCCACATCACAATGCATGGCACCAGATTGATTACGACGGCAAGCAAGATCACCGGCCGAGTCGGTCCGAGATAGAAATACGCGAGAACCGGAAGGCTCATGATAAGAAACATCCCGACCCACCACAGTGGCCGACCATGATAAAGCCCGAGGGATTGCCTGACCTCCCTCTGTGTGAGTACTCCTTCCGTTCTAATGGCCCCCAAGAGACCGAAGCCCGGCTCGATCAGTCGCACGCGGGTCACAACGTCGCGGGGCGCGGACTGTACGGGTGGCGAATATGGATTGAATTGCTCGTGTGATGGCGCAGAATTTGAAAGCGGCATGGGAATTGGCTCGACATTTCAAGTGCCGGGGGCAACGCCCCAGTCGGGAGTAATTCATCTGGGGCGATTCCCCAAACACCTCTCCCATTGTAATTGCCAATTTTTTCGCTGCTGGGATCAAATCCCGAGTTGCCGCTTCAAATCGTCCACGTCGCGGCGGAGGTCGCTGGTGGTCGATTCCAGCGTGGAGCGCAATTGCCGCAGCTCGTCGGACAACTCTCGGACCTGGTTTTTGAGCCCGGCGATTTCGCCCGCTGACGCGCCGCCGGCCGGCGGCGCGGCGCCAGAGCTGGTCGGGCTCGGTGGCGGCTGCATCCGCGGCGCCGCAGGGGGCTGCATTGGTCGCGGCGGCGGCACGGGACCGGGATCGGCGGCCTCGGCGGCCGCCGCGTGGATGCGGCGAACCTTTTCGATCTCGTCGGGCAGATAGAGCATATGCGTCACCACAGCGCCGCGCTGCGGAGGCGTGAGGTATTCTACCAGTCCCTTCGTGGCCAGCGCGTCGAGCACGGGGCGCAGGGCGCCCAGGTCGGCGATCGGCTCCATGCGGGCGGCCCGGCCGCGCAGCTCGCCGATGGTCTGCGCCCCGCGCAGCAGCAGCTCGGTCATCACCGCCATCTCCACCTTGTCCACGCCCAGCCATTCGTACATCAGGTGCTTGTAGCGGGCGACGCGGCTGTCACCGTGGATTTCGACCACCGCGTGCAATCCTCGCAGCCGATCGAGCGAATCGGTCACGTCGTCGGGCGTGAGCTGCATGTGCGGCTCGCGATTGTTCTTCTGGTTGCAGCCGGTGGTCAGGGCATTAAGCGACATTGGGTAAACGTCGGGCGTGGTCTTGGCCTTCTCGACCAGCACGCCCAACACGCGGCGGTCGATGGCCGCAATGGGCCGCCAGCGGGGGCCGACGGGGATAGCGGGATCCAGATTCATCGCACTATATCTCCTCAGGTACCATGGGCAGCCTGCTGCCCTTGCCCGCGTGGCTGATCTGCCACAGTATTTTATAAGGACGGTGTCAGTGACCCGTCAGGTCAATGAAGTGTCAGGCTTTATAGCTTGAATTCGTCGATTCGACCAGCAGCCGGTGGCCGCAGCACGATCAGACTAGGTAGAATGGGTCGCTTGGCTTCGCGGCGAGAACCATCGCGGCCGGCCGATTGTCGCAAGCCTTTTGCCGTTGATGAGTAAGTTCAACTCTGACTCGAAATGACTTCACAACCACTCCATTTACTCGACCCGGCCGTCCTCGACGGTCTCGAACCGTGGCTGGCCGCGCGCGGGCATGGGGCGTATCGCGCCGCGCAGGTTCGCCGCTGGCTGTTCGACTCGGCCGCCACGACGTTTGACGAGATGACCGATCTGCCCGCCGCGCTGCGGGCGGAACTGGCCGCGGAGTTCACGCTGTTCTCCACTCGCATCGCCACCCATTCCCAATCACCCGACGGGACGGAAAAACTGTTGCTGGAGTTGTGCGACGGCGAGAAGATCGAATGCGTGCTGCTGCGCGACGGCCTGCGGCGGACCATCTGCATCAGCTCGCAAGTAGGCTGCGCGATGGGCTGCGTATTCTGCGCCTCAGGGCTGGACGGCGTCGTGCGGAACCTCACGGCCGGCGAGATTGTGGAGCAGATGCTGCGGCTGGCGCGGTTGCTTGACGCCACCAATCCTCCGTCCTCAAGTCTCAAGCCTCAAGTCTCAAGCCTGCCCCCGTTACCCTCCCCCGGCCCCTCCCTGAAAGGGAGGGGGGTTCCCCACGCGGGCTCACCTCCTTCGTCCTCCAGCCTCCAGCCTCCAGCCTCCAGCCTGCCGCGCGAGCGGCTCAGCCATATCGTCGTCATGGGCATGGGCGAACCGCTGGCGAATGTCGACCGGCTGCTGCCCGCGCTGAAGCTGGCCGAGCGGCCCGACGCGTTGGGCATCAGCGCGCGGCGGATCACGATTTCCACCGTGGGCCTGCCGCCGGCGATCGATCGGCTGACTGACGAAAAGTGCCGCTACAACCTGGCGGTGTCGCTGCACGCGGCCGACGACGAGCTGCGCACGCAACTGGTGCCAGTCAATCGGCAGGTGGGACTCACCGCGATTCTCTCGGCGGCCGACCGCTACTTTGCGGCGTCGGGGCGGCGGTTGACGTTTGAATATGTGCTGCTGGGCGAGGTGAACGACTCAGCGGAAGACGCCCGGCGGCTGGCAGGGCGGCTGCGCGGCCGGGCGGCGCTGCTCAACGTAATCCCGTACAACCCCGTGGCCGGGTTGCCGTATCGCACGCCGTCGGCCGCGGCGCAAAAGCGGTTTCTCGACGTGCTAACCACGGCCGGCATCAACGTCCACGTGCGGCGTCGCAAAGGATCCGAAATCGACGCCGCCTGCGGACAACTGCGGCGGCTGAAGTTGAACGAGCCGAACGTGGTCGTGCTGAAGTAGCAGGTGATCCGTGGATACCTCGCCAACCGAACAAACCGCCGCCGAGCGCGACGAGGCGCGCCGCTATGGCCGCCGCGAATTGGCTTGCGAATTGGCCGCGCGTGTGGTCGATCTGGCATTTCTCTGCATCGCCGCGTTCATCCTCGGCGGGCCCGACGGCTGGCTGATGCGGCACATCCCGGCGAGTGGCACGCCGGAGATCGTGCGGCTGGCCGTGCTATTTCTGCTGCTGATCGTGATGAACATGGCGGTGTCGCTGCCGTTTTCGTTCTACTCGGGTTACGTGCTCGAACATCAATTCGGCTTGTCGCGGTTGAGCCTCGCGGGCTGGATATGGCGATATACGAAGCGGCACCTGCTGGAGATCGCGTTTGGGATACTGCTGGTGCCGGGGCTGTATTGGCTGATCTGGCACACCGGCGGGTGGTGGTGGCTGGTGGCGGCCGGCGCGTTCTTTGCCGTCAGCGTGCTGCTGGGGCAACTCGCCCCGGTGCTGATCATGCCGCTATTCTACAAGATCGCGCGGATCGACGACCCCGAGCTGGCCACGCGCATGGCCCGGCTGGCCGCGGGCACGGGCCTGTCGATCGAAGGCGTGTACCGCATGGACTTAAGCCGCGAGACGGTCAAGGCGAACGCCATGCTGGCCGGCCTGGGGCGGACGCGGCGCGTGATTCTGGGCGATACGCTGCTGGACAACTTCACGTGCGCGGCCGGGTTCTGGATCTGCAACCTGCTGCTCTCCGCCGAAGTGCGCCGCCACGGCCCGCTCGACTACGCCCAGTTTCCGATCTACACGCTGCCGCTGCTGATGCTGATCCTGTCGCTGCTCTCGACGCTGCTGGAGCCGCTGCAAAACGCCATCAGCCGCCACTACGAACGCCAATGCGACCGCTACGCTCTAACACGCACGGGACTGCGCGAAGCGTACCGCAGTGCCTTTCACAAGCTGGCGCGGATGAACAAGGACGACCCGGAGCCGAACCGGGCGGCGGTGTTTTTGTTTCACAGCCACCCGCCGATTGCGGAGCGAATCGCGCTGGCGGATGGGTAAGAAAATCCCAATGACCAGATCCCAATGACCAATGACGCGCAAGCGTGCTGCTTGCCTATTGGTCATTGAGATTTGGTCATTGGTCATTAATTCTTCTCCGTGCCTCCGTGGTGAAAATAATTCCTACCCCGCCATCCGCCTCCGGTAGTACTTCAACCCCGGAATAAAAAACACCGCGGCCGAGACGACGCCAAACAGCGTGATCCCAAAATCGGGCAGGCCGTGGTATTTGTGTAGGTAGGCGATGGCCGCCATGGCGACGGCGGTCAGGTACAGCACGGCGGCGTGGATGTAGAACTCGCCGCTGAGGATGCCTGCTTTGATCGCGAACACCATGCCGTTGACCAGTCCAAGCACGGGCGAGAGCGTGAGCACCGGCAGCCCCAAAATCCACTCGACGCCGAACAAACCCACGCTGGCGATGACGCTCCCTGCCCAGACGTGCGCTACCTGGCGCTCGACGAACGTCACCGGGCCGGAGCGGTGCCGCAGTGCCCAGAAGATCGGCGCCCAGACGCCGACGCCTCCTCCCCACAGCAGCAGATACGCCGCGGGCGATTCCACGCCGCCGGCGTGCAGCAGGTTCGTCACCACGCACAACGCCAGCAACACCACGGCGTGCCACATCCACAGCAGCCCCCAGTTCTCCAGCACACCGACATGGTGCGTCTCGCGAAACCAACGGGCGAGCACCGCGCTGAATCGTCCGCTGGCGGCGGAGACCGGCTCGCCGGCGAGCCACGCACCCAGATCGTCGGCCAGCGCCGCGGCCGAGGCGTAGCGCAGCTCCGGCGGTTTTTGCAGGCACTTGAGCGTGATCCATTCCAATTGCCGATCGGTGCGTGGGCTGAGCAGCCGCGGCGACACCGGATCCTGCTCCAGCACCAGCATCACCGTTTCCAGCGGAGTGGCGCCGACCAACGGCGGCCGGCCGGTAAGCATCTGATACAACACGGCCCCCAGGCTGTAGACGTCCGCGGCTGGGCCGAGTTCGCCGCGGCCACCCGCTTGCTCTGGGGACATGTAAGCCGGCGTGCCGAGAATCGCGCCGCTGCGCGTCAGGCTTTCGGCCGCTGTCGCATCCGTTAAATCGGCCACGCGCTTCGCCAAACCAAAATCCGTCATATGCGGCCGCCCTTCCAGATCGATGATAATGTTCGACGGCTTGATGTCGCGGTGCAGCACGCCCGCCAGGTGCGCCGCGTGAATCGCGCGGGCCACCTCGGCCAGCAGCCGCGCCGCCTCCGGCGGAGCCAGCGGCCCTTCGGCCAGCCGGGCGGAAAGCGTGCGGCCTTCGACGTACTGCATGCTGAAATAGGCGTGTCCCTCCTGCTCGCCCACTTCGTACACCGGCACGATCAGCGGATGATTCAACTGCGCCGCGGCGGCCGCTTCGAGCCGGAAGCGGGCCAGATCGTCGCTGCCCGCCAGCGGCCCACGCAGCACCATCTTCACCGCCACGATCCGCCCCAGGCTGATCTGGCGAGCCCGATAGACGATGCCCATCCCGCCGCGCCCCAGCTCCTCGAGCAGTTCGTAATCCCCAAACGTCCAGGGCAACGCGCGGGCAGTGTGAAACTCGTCCGGCACCGGCGCGGTGGTGGTGAAACCATTCGTGGGCTGCGAGCCGACCCAATCGGCCAACCCAGCCGCCGCCCACAACTCGCGCAGCTCCGGAGCCAGCTCGGGCTGATCGACCACGGCCCGCTCGATGTCCACCGCCTCGCCCCGCTGCCGGGCGGCGAACAGTTCGTCGAGCAGCGCCGCTAAGCGCTCATCGCGATCGTCGGCGGCATGGTCTGTAGGCATCATCATTCGGGCATGAACGCGATAGACTTTTTTCGTAAAGGCACTTTTACCACAGAGACACGGAGGCGCGGAGAAGGAAATCCCAATGTCTACATCCTAATGTCCAATGGAAGAGCTGCGCACGTTTTTTGAACATTGGGATTACGCACCCACAAACTCCACTCCATAGCGGCCGCAGATCGTGAACACCTGGGCCAGGTCGGGCGGGCCCGCGGGCAGGGCCGCCAGGGCGGCGAACATCGATTCCAGCGTGGCAGGCGACACGACGAACAGCAGCACCGCTTCCTCCTCGCCCACGATTGTGTACGCGTGCGGCACGTTGCGCGGGGCGAACACCGTGGTGCCTGCGACCGCCAGAATCGACTCTTCGCCGACTTGAAACCGCACTTGGCCGGCCGCGACATAAAATGTTTCGTCCTCGCGCGTATGCATGTGCGGCGGCACGCCCGCGCCGGGATGCGAGCGCTGTTCGTACAGCTCGTACGCGCCGCCGGTTTGCGAGCCGGTGACTTTCAAGCAGTTGTGGTTTCCCAGGACGTTGAGGTCTCGGCCCTGGCCGGGAGGGATCACTCCGGGTAGCGGATTCACGAGAGCATCTCCGAGCGTGGTTGAATCAAAATGAATGATGCAAACGAGGGCAGCAAGCTGCCAATGGCACCGACGAGTCACGGCTTTTTCTCTCCCCCCAAGGCGCTAAGCGAATCCTTGCAAAACTGGGCATCGTCCTTCAAGCCCACGCGAGTATAGAAGTCGGCCAGCTTGCGATAGAAATCCGCGGGTGTGGTTCCGGTGGCCCACCATATTTTGCCGGCACACTCGGGGCAGAACGCCAACGGCTGGCGATCGGCTTCCGACAGGCTGTTGCCTCCGCACATGTTGCACTGGTAAGCGGTGCAGTGCTGGATGGAGAACATGTGCCCCAGCTCGTGGCTGGAGGTCTTGAGCGTGCGCCGCAGGCAGAGTCGAAACTCTTCCTCGCCGGCAGCCGGATCGCCGTTGCGGTGGATCGACCACACGCCGACGCGATCCTGCAGCGAGGCCTGGCCGAACACAAAGTTCCACCCTTCGCCGGGCCACAGGTCGGTGGCCGTCAGCGCGATCAAGGCGGCCCCGTCGTCTGGCAAACGGGGCGGCAGCAGTTTTACGAGCAGGTGCGTGGTGAGGATTTGCGGATCGCCCGTGCCGGGATTCACCCGCTGCGCCTCCTTGGGGATCACTGAGAGCGGCAGCGCGGGCAACGTCTGCACGCGGCGGTTGTAGCAAAGAATCAAATAGCTGGTGGTCAGGTCGACAATCGACTGCTGGTCCTTGTCAAACTCGCCGATCGGCAGCACGTAGATCACGCGCCGCTTGCCGGTTGGCGTGACCGGCTTGCGGCGCAGGTATTGATCGAACGTCTGCCCCGGTTCAGGATGTTTTAGCAGCCAGTCTCCCTTTTGCGGCGGACCGAGCTTCTTGTGCAACGGGCGGAGCTTGTCCTGGGCCGCGCGGATCTCCGCGACGGTCGGCGCAACCGGCTCGGCGGCCAGCAAGATGGACAGTGAGGCCGCCGCCAGCACTCCGCAACACGCCGCGATCAAGAATTGCATGCGACGGTGCCGGGCAAGATTTAGCCGGGCACGATCTAGCCAAATTTGATGTAGCCAAACAACAAGCCGCTGCATGGCGATAGGCTCCCGATCGGGCGGTGGACTGGATTGGCCGCGCAAAATTGACCGCAAAGCGCGCCGCTCGGGGAGCGGCGGCTAACAGTTTACGCGCGGCACGCGCCCGGGGACAGCCTATTTCTTTGGCTTCGGCTCATCCGCGTTAGCGTCGAGTTCCGCACTGCTGACCGGCTCGCTGGACACGCCGTCGGAGGGAACCTCCGCGCCGGCTGTCCAAACGATGGCGTTGAGCACCAGCTTGCGATAGTCGTCGTTGGCCCAGTTGGCGTGAAAATGTCCGCCGGTGAAGCCGACGCCGCGGCCGCCGTCGGTCCGCTCGACTGCCCACATCAGCGTTTCGATCCGCCCCTTGGCGTCGACGATGTGCTTCTTCGGTCCCCGGGGCGAGGCGGTGCTGCCGCTGCGGGCTTCGTCGTCGGGCTTGGCTTGGAGAACGCGTTGAATGCCGCTGGCGTCGTCGCGGAACCGCATGTTGTAGTACCATTCGTCCTTCACCATGAACGGCTTCACGCCGCGGGTGATCGGGCTCTTGGCGTCCAGCACCGCCTCGGCGTTCCAGTGCGGATTGATTGAATACCCTGACTCGTAGTAGCCGACGATCCAATCCTTGAAGTGCTCGCCCACCACGCCGGCCGGCACTTCCACGGCGTAGTGCATGCACACGATGCCGCCGCCGCGACGGGCCAGTTGCTGCACCTGGTCGAGATGTTTGATCACCGGATGACCCGGGCCGCCGTCCATGTACAGGACCAGGGCGTCGGCATTGTCGAGCGCCGTCTTGTCGCGCGGCCAGCCGTTGTAGTAGCTCACCGCCAGCACGCCGGTGGTCTTGTTGAGCCGGTTCATCAGCAGGATCGTGCCGGCGTAAAAGTCATGGGCGCCCCAGCCGTGGCTCGGCTTGCCGGCGATCATCACGATTTTCTTGGTCTGGGCCAGCTTCAGCCGCTTGATGACGATGTCTTTGAACTCCGCCTTCATGGGGTACAGGCCGGCATGGCATTGCAGAGCCAGCAACCCGCTGCGGCGGGCGTGCTTGGCGTCGTTGTCGATCAACTCGGCGGTGACGTGGCCGTTGATCTTCTGGATGATGTGATTGCCTTGGACGATCACCTCGTACTGGTTCCACTCCGGATGCTTGTGGATGAACCCTTGCAGCTTCTTGCTGTCGTCCACATGCTTGACGGTCCGCTTGCCGTCGGCGGCGATTTCCACCTTGTCGCCGCGGGGAACGAGGATGCCGCGGCCGCGCTCCTCGTATTGGATGCCGGAATAGGTGTCGCCCGACTCCATGTCGGCCTGATAACCCTTGATGTGGTACTTGCTGATCTCCTCGCTGCGGAACTGGATGCCCGAGTTGCCCAGCACGCGGTACTGGCAGCGGAACTCAAAATCGTCGACGTCGCCGCCATCGCGCCAGACGAGAAACGAGTTCATTTTCAGCGGCTTGGCCTTGGTCACCTCGCCGGTCAGCACGCCATCGACCACGGACCACACGCCCGGCTCTCCGTCCCAGCCGGTGAGATCCTTGCCGTTGAAGATGGAGCGAAAGCCGTCGTCGGGTTTAGCGGCGGGCGCGGCGGCGGCCGGCGCGGCGTCAGCGGCGCGGGCAACTGCCGCGTACGACAGGCCCGCGGCCAGCACTAAAATAAGAATCGTGCGCGAGAAGGACATGGTGATTTCTCCAGAATGGAAAGGGCGAGGCGGGCAATCATTCACTGCGAGCGAGCCGGGGTTGCCGGTCCGCCATGGTCGTCCAGTATGGCGGCCCGGCGATGGCAAATCAACGGTTGGACCCAGGGATCCAATTCTGCGTGGGTCAGGAGGGCATTTCTCGTGGTGTTGGGCCAAATCTAGTGTGCTACTTGGTCGCCGCGCTGATGGCGGATAGGATGAATTGGCGGCGGCGGGCGGTTGCGCAAGGGGCGAATAGTTCGACAGCGATCCATCAGCCAAACGAGGGGCGAGTTGGGAACCATGACCGAATATTCGGTGGAGTGCGGATGTGGCCGCGCAGTGGATGTCAGCCCCACGCAAGCCGGCACCCAAACGACTTGCACGTGCGGACGTACGATCGACGTCCCTCGTTTGAGTCAACTCCGCACCGCTGCCGGAGAATCGGCCTTCTCCGCGGGAGCAGTCGCGACGGTGCGGCAAATGCTCGCAGCTGGTCAATGTGCTGTGGACGGGCGATGCTCAAATTGCGGCGTCGATACCAACGCGACACGAGGAGTGCATGTCATCTGTGAGCGAGTGCATGTGGCGGATAAGAGCAATTCGCGGGGGATCGTTTCTATTATTTCATTTATCTTTTCCCCACTAACGATTGGATTGTGGATCGCCTGGCGAATCATGACCTCCAAAACCCAGCCGAAAGAGACCGGTCGCGAAACCGTGGTGCGCGTCCCTTTGCCTGTATGTGACCTCTGCCAGAAGAGGGTCAGCCGCACGAAGAACCAGCGCAAGTTGCACGCTCTGTTGCGCACTGTCCCGATCTATGCCCAATTGCTCGATGAATATCCTGACGCGCAGGTCATCGTTGACTGATCTGGCTGGACAGCGGACTTTGCCAGCCCGTTTGCGAACGGCTCAGTTGGTTCGCCACAGCGGCGGTGGCAGAATCCGAGGCAAATCGCGCGCGGCGGCCCACTTCTGATCGTGTAATCCGCCTCGTTGCGCGGCAGTTGCAACTTGTAGGCGATTGAGACAAAATGGGGGGGGTTGAGCCCGCCCACCGCGAAGTTCACGCGTGGCACGCGAAGAGTTCCCGCCTTTGTTTCCGCTGGGAATGGTCTGTTTACTGATCTGGAGTTGCCGTCATGACGAGCCACTTTCTTAAGTCCTCCACCATGGTCGCCGGTCTGTTGTTGGTCGGGCACTACTTCAGTTCAATCGCCTTAGCGGCCGACATGGCCTCCACGCCCGCCGCCCCAACGGCCGAAGAGCAGGTGGCCATCGCGGCGATTGAAAAGTTCGGCGGCGCAGTGCGACCCGTCTCGCACGACACCGATTTCAAGGACGTCGATTTCCACCTTGGCGGAACGGCCTTGACTGACGAAGGGCTGGCGCACGTCGCCAAGCTGAAGAACGTGATCTGGCTCGACCTGAAGGGGACGAAGATCACCGACGCCGGCCTGGCGCAGCTCAAGGACATCAAGTCGCTCAAGCGGCTACATCTGGAACTCACCGGCGTCGGCGACGCGGGCGTGGCACAACTGGCGGGCCTGGAGAATCTTGAATACTTGAACCTCTACGGCACCAAGGTGACCGACGCGGGTTTGAAGCCGCTGGGTGAAATGAAGCACCTGAAGAAGCTCTACCTGTGGCAAACGCCCGTGACTGATGCAGCCGCCGACGCGCTGGCCAAGTCGCGCCCCGACTTGCTGATCGTGCGGGCCGCTGTGTTCAAACCGATCGCGCCGCTGGTGGATACCAAAGCGGCGGCTGCTGCGGCCAAGCCGCCAGAGAAAAAACCCGATGCGAAGAAGGCCGACGGCAAGAAAGCAGACGGCAAGGGCAAGCCGGGCAAGGGAAAGCCGAAACCGGGAGCCAAACCGGCTGATGCAAAACCAGACGATAAGCCGGCAGACGAGAAACCGGCGGAAGCCAAACCAGCGGATGCCAAGCCGGCCGACAAGCCGGCGGAAGTCAAAGACGCCGCCAAGAAATAATCGCCTGTTAGCCGCCCGTCCCCGACGGGCGCGTCTCCGGCTGCCGCAATTCTGTCAGTTGGCGAGCCGCACCGTGACGCGCCGCTCGGGGAGCGGCGGCTAACACGCGCAGCTATGAGATGTCCCCGCGCTACCGCCCCCGCATCGGCGCCGGCTTCAGCTCCTTGCCGATGATCTTCAGGCCCCACGCGTAGTCGCACGGTTTCGTCTTCGGCAGCGTCACCAGCAAGCCGTCGGCCGTTTGCTTCCACACCAGCGGCTCTTTGGCTCCCAGCAGCGTCACTTCGGTGATCGGCCCGGCCGCGGTGGCCAGCGACTTGAGCGTCAACTTGCCGTCGGCCGGCCAACCCATGGCGAAACCGTACAGCGCGCCATTTTCTCCCACCACATAACGAATATCCTGCGACGTGTAGACGATGCGGCGGTTCGCGGCCAGATTGCTGCCGGACATTCCATAGCCCCCTTCGCGAAACCGGCCCCAGGCGTGCGATCCGTAGATTGCCTCGCCGTTGACCTTCATCCAGGCGGCCATCCCTTCGAGCGACGCGATGCCGCCGGGGTCCAACTCGCCATCGGCGTTGAGCATCACGTTGATCAGGCAATTGCCGTCGCGCGACACCGCCTCCAGCACGGCGTACACCAGCATCGGCGGGTCGTAGTTCACGCCCGGTTTGTAGAACCATTCGCCGACGCACCCTTCGTACATCCAGGGGGGATTGCGCTGGATGTCTTTGGGGAAATTCCCTTCGTTGGTGCGGCACACCGCCCGGTCGTCCTCGGCTCCTTTGGTGAACACCATTCCTTCGAGCTTTCCGTCGTGGCGGGCGGCGTTCGTGTTGTAAAAGTGGGCGGCGATGCGGACGAAAGCGTCGGACTTGAGGCCCCGCCCCGTGGCGGTGCCGGAGAAGGGATACGTGTTGCCGTCGAAGTAAATGAAGTCCGGATGGTAATTGTCCACCACGTCCTTCACCCGGTTGAACCACTTGGTGCAGTACCAGCGAGCGAACTCCTTCTCCTTCGCCGGCAGCAGGTCGGGCGTGGCGTGATAGAAGTTGTGCTTGGGATTCACGCCGGGTACGTATGAAGCCGAGAGATCCTTTCCATATAGATCCTTCAGATCCATTCCTTCCCACCAGGTGCCTTTGCCGTCGAGCTTTTGTCCTGCGTCGTACGGCTTGCCCCGGTATGGGCCATCCATATCGGCCATGAACGCCGGCTGAAACCACCACCAGGAATAATCCTGGTGAAACGCCACGCCAAATCGCATGTCGTGCTTCTGCGCCGCCTTCTGCCACAGACCGACGATATCCTTATGCGGGCCGACGCGAACGCTGTTCCAGGGCTGAAACTTGGAGTCCCACAGATCGAAGTTGTCGTGATGCCCCCCTTGCGCCAGCACGTAGCGGGCACCCGCCTTGTAGTACAGGTCCATCAGCTTTTCAGGATCCCACTTGGCCGCCTTCCAGCGGTGCAGCACGTCCTTGTAGCCTTCCACGGTGGGATGGCCAAAGTCGCGCAGATGATTCTGATACCCGTTGTTGCGGTTCCAATCGTCGTGCTGGGCGTACATGAACTTGGCGTACCAGTCCCCCGAGCGGCCCATCGCCTGCGGGCCCCAGTGCAGCCACATGCCGACCTTGGCCTGGCGGAACCAAGCCGGAGCGCGGCCTTGGATTTTTTCCGCCAGGGATTTCCAGTCGGGCTTGTAAGGGCCCTCAGTAATTGGCAGATCGAGCTGCTCGGTCGGCGGGGGAGGCGGCGGCGCGGCGTTGGCCCGATCGGTGACGGTTGCGATCAGGGCGGCGACGGCGCCGATTGCAACAGCGAAGGCACGGAAGCGGTTCATTGTCATGTTGTATTCCAGATCAAGGAGTGAAGTGTAAGTATGGGTGCCTGGGGCAACGCCTCAGCAAATTTACGAATCGCGACAGCGTCCGTTCATCATCCTATTGATAGGTCCATCACTTCGCCGGTTGAACCCGCACCAGCAGCGGCGAGCTGCCGGTGGAGGTGACGTAGCGGCCGGCCATGTAGAAGCGGCCTTGAAAATCGGTCGTCATCGAGCCATATACGATCATGTCCTGCCGCGGCGGGGTGAACAAGTCGGCGATCACCACATTGGCCGCCTGCGACCGGCCGGTGGTCAGATCGAACGACAGCCACTGAAATGGTCCCTTGCCGCGCTGCCCCAACCCCAGCAGATAGCGGCTGCCGTCGGGCGTGAACAGCGACGGCGTGTACGACGTCCCTTGCGGATGGAACCACCCTAGCGGCGTCACCTGGGCCGGCCCGCTGGCCGACGGCGTGACGCGATACAGATAGCCGACGTGCGTGACCATCACCAGCGAACCATCCGCCAGGTCGCACAACCCGACGATCCCATGGCACATGGCGGGCGACTCCGCCGGATTGGCATAGTACTGCAGCGGCGTGCGGCCGATCTCCTGCAAATCGGCGTCGTATTCAACCAGCGAAGCGACCGGTGGCGGCGGCTTGGCGCCGGCAGCCGCCGAGTCTATTGCCAAGGCTGAGCTTCCAGGCGGCGCCGCACTCAACCGCGGCACAAACGCGTGCCCTCGGCCGTCGACCAGAAAGTTTCGCGTCGTGTGCCCCTCGACCGCGCCGACGCGCACCGAGCGGAGCTTGCTCGTGCGCGTGTCGAACTGATACAGCACATGGTCGAAATAACCCAAGGCGTATACCAATTTGCCGCTGGTGCCGACGGCCAGCAGCGCCTCGGGCGTAGCCGCCAGATGTTCCCAGTGGTAGTCGGACAATCGCAGCCGCCACAGATGCCCGCCCCAGGTGGGCAATTGCGAGCCGTCTTCCTTCTCGCCCGCTTCATCCATCGAGGCGAAGTACAAAAATCCGTCGTCCGCCTGAACGATTCGGCTGTGGATTTTTTGCTGGCGTTCGCCTTGACGGGCGATGCCCGCGCGTTGCAGTTGGCTGACCACATCTCCCATGTCGGCGCTCTGCAGCGTTGCGGGATCAAGCTGAAACAGATGGGCCGACGGGAACTCTCCCCACGACTCGGTCACGCCGTACCAGACGCGGCCCAGGGCGTCGCGGCCGGTGGCTCCCCAGATGGCGTTGCTGCCGTACGTGTTGGGCACGGCGATCTCCACGACTTCCGGGCGGCCGGTGCGGTCTTCGCGCGTCGGCTCGAAGTAGCTGCCGGTGCGGCGTTCGATTTCCGTGAGCGCCCGCGGAGGCTGCTCGCCCGGCGAAGGCTGCGGGCCGGCTGGGAGACGGGCATCCGCGGTCCGCTGATCGTCGGGCGGTTTTTGGTCGCTTGGGGCGCTGCTTGGCGGCGCCGACTTCGTGGCGTCTGGATGGGTTGTGTCAGAAGCGTTTGCATCGGGCGGCGACAACTCTGGGTTCGACTTGGCCGCCGGATCTTTGTCGAGCGGTTCGGGTGCAAACTGAGCGCGGGGATCGGCCGCCGAGTCGCTGGACGAAGTCACGGTGGCGGCGGACTTGGGAGTGCCAGCGGTTTGATTTCCATGCCGCTGATGCTGCGGTTTGGCCAACTGCGACAGGCGCAGCGCCACCAGGGCACCCACCGCCAGCACCGCCACGGCGGACAATAGCCCGGCGACGAGGACCAGCGTATAGAGCCACCGCCGGGAGTTCATGGTTCATTTCCGCCTGACAAACGGGACGCCGGGAGTTGGCGCCGATCTGGCCATTATAGACGGACACGGCTCCGACGGATGGGGACGCAAATGACCAATCACCAAATTTCAATAACCAATATTGGAGATTGGAATTTGGTGATTGGTTATTGTCCTACCCTGGCAGTTCCACGCGCAGAAACAGCCCCGCCGCGGCCCATTGGGCGAACCATGCCTTAAGATCGGCGGCCAGCGTATCGACGCTTTGAGGGTTGGTCCTGACCAGCGCTTCGATCGCTTCGCCTACGCATTGACCCGCCACCAGCGCCGAAAGCAGCACATACTGCGGCTGCGAGAGCGCGATCCGTCGCACGACGTAGTTGATCCGCGTCAGCGCCAAATACGAATCACACGGCTCCGGCAGTGTTAGCCGCCCATCCCCGACGGGCACGTCTTCCGCGGGCGCATGATTAGCATGACCATCCGCCGCATCGCGAAGCTTCCGATGCTCCGTAAAATAGTCATTCACCGGAAACCGAAACTCCAGCAACCGCAAGCACGGCACCGGTACGAGCCGCGCTGCGGGCCACTGCTCGGGTGGAATCGCTGCGAGCGTGGCGGGGTCCAGCGTGATGTGCGATTTGCGATCGTCGATGTGCGATTGGGACGGCGGCGGCGATGCCAGATTGGGGGTCGAGCGAGTGCCCGCGCTCTCTGGCCGTTTGCCTGTTCGTACCACCACCGGCGCTTCGACCGCCGGCGCGGCAACCTCGTCGGAGTGAGCAGCCCGCTCCACCCCCGGCCCGTCAAACACTTCGCCAATCGCCCATTCCAGCCGGGCGACGTCGATCAAGAAATCGGGCCAGCTCACTTCGCCGGGCGCC
Source organism: Planctomycetia bacterium (assembly GCA_021413585.1). GTDB lineage: Bacteria > Planctomycetota > Planctomycetia > Pirellulales > UBA7805 > JAIOPX01. Next base: position 8,928 of record JAIOQB010000061.1, on the reverse strand, counting down.
AGCTCATCCCGATCGGGCCGCGTCTCTTCCAGATGCCGGGCAAAATTGGCTCCCAACTGGGAGAGCGTGTAACTGGTCGAGGGATACGCTTGCAGATAGGCCATCGCGAACTGATCGAACAGTTCGTTGCCGAGCGCCCCCGCCAGCACGGGAAAGCTCTCACGCAGACATTCCAGCAACCGCGAATAATACGCATTGCCATAAATCTCCAGCCGCTCGATGCTCGTGAGCGCCTGCGAGCGTCCGATCACCTGCTCGACGTCGCCGGGCAAGACGGCGATCTCCTCCCTCGCCTCGGCCGACTTAATCCCCGCCGCGATCCCGTGCGGGTGCATGATGACCGCTTGGAGCCAGCGCTGGAGTTGGGAGAGGTTATGGGGCATGGAAATTCAAGTCGACTAACTGATGGGCCCAATGGCCCATAATGCGATACCGGCGGTCATCAAGACTAGAGCAAGCTCTCGCGGCTGGATGGGCAGCACAACGTGTGGCACGGTTAGTGCAAGTATCCACACATACAATCCTCCGTGCCAGCCATCAATATAATGGAGCAACTGCGACAGGCTGTAGGCGCTCGGCACGCCGATCAGCAACACGCCACGATACCAACTCCATTTGCCAACAGCCAGTCGACGTGCCACGAATGCGGATATCAATAGAGCGATATTTGCGACCGTCCAAAGAAAACAGGCTACAGAAATCCGCAAGTCGTTTAATGTGGAAGGACTGAATTGCGGCGACTTTTTGAACCACTCTTTCGCCACTTGAAAGACAACTTCAAACGGGAATGAAAATACCTGCCAAGCACCCCAGTAACCACCAACGGATTTGTGTGCCTCTACGCTTGTCGGTAGAAAGAGCGACACCACAAACAGGGCAACGGCAAAATACAACGCAATCCGCGCGAACCGCTCTCGCTGAAACCACGCGAAAAATCCCAGATAGTTCGCCAAGCACAAGAACACGAATGCCAGTACCCCAATCGACCATTTTCCCATCAACGTTCCGCCCGCGCATAATGCGGCCGCGCAGGCCGTGAGAATCAAGATGCTCCGCAGCGTGTATTGGCCGCGGACAGGAGTGGAATGGTCGATGACGGCCATGGGGCACGGTGGCGTAGAATAGGCCCAGAGGGCCGAAAGGAATTTTTGACGCGACGTTCCTGCCGGCCCCCCGAGCCCCATGCCAATTACAATTTATCGCGTCCTCGGCCCTGCGGGCCTTTGAAACCATCGTCTCACTGCACTTCGGGCGCTACGAAGTGCAGCGGATGCGGAACCGCTGACGTTTCAAAACGCGCTCCGCTGCGCGTCGCGGCTAAACGGGGGGGGGCCAATTCGGTTTGCATGTGCTGCTTGGCTTTGAGCACTTCGGCGTGTACTACCGGGAATGGCGGGATGCTGGCGTCCCATTCCAGCAGCGTGGAGATCCCGCCGGTCAGCTCGTGCGCCTTGCGGTACAGTGCCCACACGGGATCGATTACTTCGCCGTCGTGCGTGTCGATCAGGTGGGTGCGGCAGTTCGTGTGGCCGGCCAGGTGGCATTGCACGACGCGGCGGTGCGGCACGTTCTGAACGTACTCCACGGGATCGAAGTCATGATTGACGCTCGAGACGTAAACGTTGTTCACATCGAGCAACAGGCCGCAGTCGGCGTCCTCCGCCATGCGGGTCAAGAACTCCCACTCGCTCATCGTCGAGGCGGCAAACGTGACGTAGCTGCTGGGGTTCTCCAGCACCAAGGGGCGCTGAAGCACATCCTGCACGATCCGGATCCGCTCGGTGACGTGCCGCAGGGTCTCTTCGTTCAAGGGTATCGGCAGCAAGTCGTGCGTGTTGCGTCCCGCCACGCCGGTCCAGCAGAGATGGTCCGACACCCAGCGTGCCTTGACCGCAGCGGCCAGTTTCTTCAGCCGCAGCAGGTAGTCGTGATCGAGCGGATCGGTGCTGCCGATGGAGAGCGACACGCCGTGCATCACGATCGGATAGCGCTCGGCGATCTGCTCGAGCACGTAGCGAGGCCGGCCCCCCGAGTCCATGTAATTCTCGGAGATGATCTCGAACCAGTCCACGGCGGGCTGGTGCTCGAGAATGTGCTGGTAGTGGACCGTGCGCAGCCCCACGCCCAAGCCCAAGTTGGCATGCCCCAGTCGCGGCGCGTGCATCTGGCCGCTCCAAAAACTTTTTTACCACGGAGAGCACGGAGACACGGAGGAAAAGAAGGAGGAATGTCATTAGACCTATGACATAATTCCCTTCGTCTCCGTGCGCGTCTCTGTGCCTCCGTGTCTCTGTGTTGAAAAAAGAATTTCTAGCGCTCGCGATCACTTCGCCGGCGCCGGGCCGAACTTCTTGCCGGCGGCTTTCATGACTTCCTCGAAGTGAGCGCGGCATTTCTTCCAGGCGCCGTCGTTCAGCGGCACGTTGCATTGGCCTTTGCCCTTGCAGGCGTTCTCGCCCGGGTGCTCGCCGCAACCCCCTTGGCCTTTGCAGGCGTTCTCGCCGTTGCAGCCGTGAGCGGCGGCCGTGGCGCACGAGCCGGTCCCGGCGCAATCGTTCTTCCCGCCTTTGTGATTCTTACAAGTGTTCAAGCCGCGGCAGACGTTCTTATCTGCCAACAGCGCGGTGGCCGCGCTGGCGGAGCCCGTCAGCCCCAAGTTCGCCACGCCCGCGCCGGCCCCCAGGGCCATGCCGCCCAGTGCGGCCATCGTCAACTTGCTGAACTCGCGCCGGCTGAGGTTGTCGCCGTTGGACTGGTCGTCGGTCATCGTTGCATCTCCGAAATGAGGACACGTTTGGAATTGTTTGGAACTTCAAATTCAAAACTACTCAAGCCTTCTTCTGCGGTGCCGGCCCGAATTGTTTGCCGGCCGCCTTCATCCGCTTTTCAAAGTTCGCGCGGGCTTCCTTCCAGGCATGGTCGGCCAGCGGCACCAGGCAGCCTCCTTTGCCGCGGCACTCGTTCTCGCCCGGCGCGGCGCCGCAGCCCCCTTGGCCTTTGCAGGCGTTCTTGCCAGAACACTCATGGGCGGCCACCGTGGAACAGTTGCCTTTGCCCGCGCAACCGTTCGGCTGCGTTGCCGTTTCATTCAGGCCGCGGCAGACGTGCTTGTCGGCCAGCGCGGTTTTGTCGGCGGTCGTGCTGCCAGTCGCTGCGCCGCCGTTCGATCCAGCATCGCCGCAGCCAGCGAGTGCGCCGCCAACCAGTCCACCCAGCGCCGCGGCGGCCAAGCGATGAAAATCGCGGCGAGAGAATCCTGTCGTGGCAGTCACGGGGAGGCTCCATCAGATGGGGGCCATTTTTGCGCCGCGCCAACGCGCGGGTTGCCCAGGCCCATGTCCCCGTACCATATCCCGCCGCCGAGCGAGTGTCCAGACAGCGAGGATTTTTCCCCGTTTTACGCTAGCAGCATGAGTAGGACACGCGGGGGTAGTGGACCAAGTGGAGCGTCACGAAAGCCGATGCCGCGGCAAGGGCAGCAAGCTGCCCATGGCACCTGATCAGCTCCCGCCCACCCGGCAGGCGGAAGCTACTGGTTACTCCTTACCACCGGGGACGTCGGCCACCAGGTCCAGTCGCACTTCGATGTGGCGGTTCGGCGCCAGGGATCGCCAGTAGCAGATCACCTCGCGGGCACGCGTTTCATAGAAGTCGATCGTGCCGTGCTTCTTCAGCTCTTCAAGCTGATCAGTCCGCGGCCGCGTGCCGCCAGGGATGCCCAGGATGGCGATGGTCATCGGCTGCCCCTTGTCGGTGGTGTTGTCGAGCGTGGCGATCAAGCCCACCGTGCCACCGGCCGCGACCTTGTCGTGGCCGAGCTTCGTCGCCAGCTTCACCGGGCAGCCGGCCTGGCTGACCGGCGTGGCGGCTCGATAGTTCACCGCCAGGGCGAATGGCATCTTGTTGTCGCCGCTGAGCTTGAGCGTCAGCTTGTTCTCGCCCGGCTGGAGCTTTTCAACCAGGCCAGTCACCGCGATGGCGTCGTGCTGTCCCGCTTCAAACTTCGTGCGGCCGATCTCCTGGCCGTCGCGCAGGACTATCAGCTCGCCGCCGCTGACCGTGGCCCGGCTTGCCTTGGCGTGTTCGACCAGCGCCTTGAGCGCCAGGATGGTCGCTTGCGTCGAGCCGAATCCGCCGGCCCCTTGGCGGCTCTTCAAAATCCAGTCGATCGACTTGTTGGCCTGCGGTAGGAACTCAGGGAGCTTCAGCCACGCCAGCGCGGCGATCGAGGTGGTTTCCACCTTGAGCGACTCGCCGCCGCTGCGGGTGATCGAGCCTTGGGTACCTTCGAGATGCCCGTCGGCTTGTTGCTTGCCGACGAGCTTCTTGAGCAGTTCGCGGCCCGCTTCCTTCTGGCCGTAGTTGACGGCGCTGGCGGCGGACAGCGCGATCACGTACGGATCGTCGCTCTTGCGTCCCAGGTCCACGGCGTGCTCCAGCTCCCCGTCGATTCCCTTTTGGCCCGATTCGGTCAGTGCCCACACGATGTAGGCGTTGGTCACCTCGGGCGGAGCGCTGCCGAAGCTGTCGAGCGCGCGAGGATTGCGTTGGAACTCCCCCTTGCCATCGCGGCGGGCGAGCAGCCACTCGGAAGTTCGCTTGAGCATCGTCGGATCGACCTCGTACACCGCCGCCATGTCGCGGAATTCCATCAGGCCGTAAGCGGTGAGCGCCTCGTGCCCTGGATCGCCGCCGAACCATTCATAGCCTTTCTGCTTGCATTCAAAGGCGCTGAGCTTGCCGTAGCCGCTTTTCATCAGGTCGCGGGCACGGCGCGTCACGGCTGGGTCAGCCACGTTGTGCTCTTGCATGTATTGCATCATCAGCACGTTGGGATAGTTCGACATTGAGGCCTGCTCGAAGCAGCCCGAGGGCTCTTGGAAGATGCTCTCCATACCCTTCTCCAAATCGGCCAGCGTCGTGGGGTAGCATTCCAGCGAAACGCTCAGCGATCCCTTGACCCACTCCTTGGGTAGCGCCACGGTTTGCTCGCGTTCTCCTTCGAGCTTGCCGGCGTACGATTCCGAGACGGGGAAACCGGGGGGGACGACCTCGATGGTCTTTTCGACCGTGTCGGAAAGCGTGCCGGCGGTGCCGGCCAGGCGGAGCTTGGCTTTGCCTTTCTCGCCAGTCACGGCCAGTGAGAAAAACTCCCGCTGCCGGGCGGCGGCCGCCAGGTCGAGCTTGCGGGCAGCATCGCCGGTGAGCGAGAGCAGATTGTCGTACTCCAGCTTCAGCCCGACGGTCATGCCGTCTTTCGTGTCGTTGATGATCGCCACCGGCAGATCGATCGTGTCGCCGGCGTTGACTTCCAGCGGCAGTTTTGGCTCGATGCTAAACGGAATCCGCGCAACGAGCCCGCCGCCGCCGGTGCCGATGCGGCCCAGTCCTTCCGATCCGGCTGCCGCATGAGCGTCAACCGCCACGCGGAACGTGGTCACCGCGTCGCTTAAGTCAAAGCGGATGGTCGCTTCGCCTTGTTCGTTGGCGATCACCAGCGGGTTCCAATACAGCGTCTCGGCGAAGTCGGTGCGCACGCCCGCCTCGCTGGGAGTGTGCTGATGGGCGTACTGGCGGACCGGAAACCGCTGGGCTTCGAGTTGCTTTTCCAATTGCTTGGCCAACTCGACCACTTGGGCGTCGTTCCCTTGCACCGCGGCTTGGCGCATTTGGCGGCGGAGGTAGTTGATGCCGTTGATGCCGTTCGTGCGGGCCCACCCGCCGGCCTGCAACTTCATGCGAGGTGCGCGCAATTGTTGTCCCTGGGCCACGTCGCCGGCCATGATGGCACCAGCGGCCATTTTGCCTTGGGCAAGTACAGGGGCCGGCGCCGCCGGAGCTTGCATTTCCGCCAGCGCCCTGCCACCGGCGATTTGCTTATCGAACCGGGCGTCCTGCTTCGCGTCGGCATCGCGAGCGAGCCGCTCGCGGACGCCAAACTGCTGCGCCCGCTTTTGTTCTTGGAACCCGTTACGGCGGTTGTCGCCTGGTTTGGCGGCCAGCGCTTCCGCAACCGGTGCCGCCTTCATAGCCGGCGCGGCCATGGCCGCCACGGGTTGTGGCGCTCCGGCGGGGGCATTCTGCGGCACGGCGCCGCGGAGCATCATCGGCTGCGGCGCGATCGCGGCATCTGCCATCATCGCCATGTCGCCAGCCTCCTCGTTTACCTCCAACTTCTCCAACTCAGCCTGTCCTCGGGCGTCTTCAACTGGTCCGCCGTTCTTGGCCAACTGCCGCACGTCGTCGGCCCGGAACGATGCCGCAGCGTCAGCGGGGGCGTGCGGCCGGGGAGACATCCCTACCCACAGGCCGCCGACCACCAGACAGCCGGTCGCCGCTGCCAGCGCCGGAATCCACAGCCGTGGCTGGCGGGCCAATTGCAACAAACCCATCACCGCGATGGCCAGCAGCAGCACGCCGCCGCCGATGAGCCCGATCCGTCCGAACATCGCCAGCCGGGCCGAGCGGGCCGAATCGTAATCCGCCATCTGCCGTTCGTACGCCGGTTGGATATCGTTCAAATTATCGTACACCGCAGGCGGACCCGCCTGGCCGCTCATGGCCACCAGCCGATCAAGCGCCTCGCGGCTGTTCTTGGCTTCGATCCCGTCCTGGCCTTTGAGCTGATCGAGCCGCCGATCGGCAAACCGCCGCCAGCCTTGCGTGCCCAACAGCAGGTCGAGCGCCACGGCCGACTTGGCGTCATCCTTCAAGTAGAAGTTGACGTTCTCCAAATCCTCGGGCTTGTCGATTTCCGTGCCGAGCAGGAAATGCGTCGGCATCGTGGCGGGTTGGTGCTTGGTACCCTCGCGAGCCAGACCCAGCAAAGCGTCGTCCACCACGGCCACGCCGAGCGCGGCGGCCACCGGGCGGCCCCGCTCGTCAACCACCTTCAACCGCACTTCGGCCTTCTGGCCGGGGCTGAAGCGCGTATCGGGTTCGGCCAGCGTGACGGTCAGCTTGCGAGCAGGGCGGCGATAGACCAACCGCTCGGCAATCGGCACGGGCTTCTCGCCGCTGTAGTCGTAGACCGTGACGCGGATCACGCCGTCAGCTGCGTCGGAGAGGGGGAGCGAAATGGTCTGAGCCTCGCCTGCCGCGCCGGTGATGTGCGTCGTCTGTCCGACCTCCACGCCGCGGCAGGTAGCGGTAATCGCCAGCGGCATCCGCTCGCGGGTCGAAGTGACGAGAATCGACATCGGCTCGTTCGCATCCAGCACACCGGTGTTGGGCTTGAGCCCGACCAGCCGCGGGTCTTCAATGTCCCGATTCCCGTCGCCGATCGGGATGAACTTGCCCCCGAATCGAGTCGACAATGTAACGAGCGCCAGCGGATTGACCGCTGGCAGTTTCGGTGCGCTTTGCACCTTCTCGGGCTTCGTGATCTTGAGAGTGTACGTCTGATCCTTCTCAGGTGTGAAGTAGAAACTGCCGCGCCCTTCTTTAGTCGTAGTGACCTGGGCCACTTCCTTGCCAGCAGCGTCAAGCACGTGGCCTTCAATATGGACCGGCTCATCCGTCGGATTGCGGGCGGCAAAGTAAACGCGGTTTACGAGGCCGGCGACGAGGTCGCCCCCTTCCGGATAGAACTCGACGGCTACTTTGCCCAGGTTGATCGGGATGGTCTTGGCGCTCGTCTCGCGAGTGCCGCCGTCGTCGACGATCACCGCGAGTTGGCCTTCGCCTTTTTCGATTTTCTTCGGCAGCGACAGGCGGACCTGATAGGTGCCGTTGGAGGAAAGCTTGTCGGTTTTCTCGAAGGCGGTCAGGCCGTCGACTGTGGCGACGATGTGGATCTGCGCTCCGGCGGCGGGGCCCCCTTCGGCCCGCACGGCGGAGAAGTCGGCGATCAGCGGATCACCCGGGGTGTAGCTGTCGCGAGTTAGCTCCAATTCCTTCTTGAGCCGCGGCAGCCGATACTTCTGCACGAGAAATTGCCGCTTCGTTTCGGGAAACGCGGCCGGCTTCTCCAGGCTGCGGGCGACCAGCGTATACATGCCGCCGGCCAGATTTGCATCCAGGGGGAACGAGCCGTTGCCCACGCCGCGCTGCGTGACGCCTTGCGACTTCGAGCCCGCCACCAGCGCGTCGCTCGGGTCGAGCAGTTCAAACTCCACGGGCAACTCGCGCCGCGAAGCGAGCGAGAAATTCTCCAGCGCCAAGGCGCGGAAGTAGATCGTGTCCCCTGGCTGATACCACGGCTTCTCGAGCCCCAGTTGGGCCACGTAATGCTCCGCCTCCATGTCGAGCCGGCGGACCATGCGGGGATGGCTGCCGCCGTTGTGAGCCAGCACCTCCAGTCGCACCGGGCCGCTGAGTTGCAGCGAAGCGGGGATCGTCAGGTCGATCTGGCCGTCAGGACCGACGTTGCGGATCCGCTCCGAACCGGGCAACAATTGCCGCTCTTGCTTGTCGTTAAGCGCCACCAGGGCCACTTCCACCTGTGCGGGAAGCGGTTCGCCGGTGACCGATTGCGTGCGGACTGTCACGCGGCCATCGACGCCGGGGGCCAGCGTGGCGGGGGCCGACACCAGCAGCCGCAGATGATCGCGGGCGATATCCTTCTGGCTGAAATGGTCCCACACGTATCCGCCGCCGGTGACCAGCACCAGCACCGACGCCGCCAGGTAGACGATCCACGGCAGGTAAGCCGCCGGACCGCTGCGGGCCGCGGCGCCGCGCGTCACGCGACGCTGGGGCAACTCGATCTTGGGGCCTTCGAGCCGCGCGGCCTTGGCCAGCAGATCGGCTTCGATGGAGACTTCGGCGTAGGCCCGGGCCGCCTCTGGGTCAGACGAGATGCGCGCCATCAACGCCCGTTGTGCGGTGTCGTCCAGCAGTCCGTGAATCATCTCCAGCATCTGCTGGCGGAGTTCGTTATCGGCGGTCATGGTTTTCTCCTTATGCCGGAGGGTAATCCGGATTTTT
>JAIOQB010000408.1 GCA_021413585.1 Planctomycetia bacterium | reverse complement strand
TCGGGCCAGGTGCCGAACTTCTCGCCATCGTCACCGAACACCACCACCGCACCGGGGTGCTTGTCGGAAACGCGGCCCAGGTAGGCGATCGTCTCTTCCGGATCGCGGAACGGAATCAGGTACCGCAGCGGCTCGCTGCCGGGAAACACGGCCAGCATCCGGCCGTCGTCCTCGGTGAGGTAATAACCGTGCAGCGAGTCGGGTTCGAGGCCGGCGTTCTTGAAGTGGAAGTCGTCGACCAGCGTGTAGCGGATGCCCGCGTCGACAATGTCGCGCGTCATCGACTGCTCCCACACGCGCTCGGGGATCCACATCCCCTGCACGCTGCCGCCCAGCCGCGTTTCCAACGCCCGCGTGTAGCTGCGAATTTGACCAACGCGATCGGCCGACGGAATCATCGCCAGAATCGGTTCGTAATACGCGCCGCCGATGATCTCCAAACGTCCAGCGGCCACCAGCTTCGCCAGTCGATCCAGATATTCCGGATGGTTCGCGTCGAGCCACTCCAGCAGCGGGCCGCTGGTGTGCAGGGCGATCCGCAGGTTCGTGTAGGGCTCTGCGGCAATACTTTGAGGCGAAGGATGTTCCGGTCGCGCAACCGGTGCTGGCACCATGGTCGCACTGGCAAAGGGGTCGGCCCCACGGGCGACTCAATTTGCCTCACTTATCTAATCGGAAGACTCGCGGTGGAACTTCGCCTTTCCTCGGCCGCGGCGATGAAATTTCGCAGCTTGGCCGCCGCTATTTCAGGCAACACCGCGTTGATGTACCACCCTGTGCCGAGCTCGAACCCGGCCAGGCGCGTTACACGCGGAATAACCTCTATATGCCAGTGATAATGGTCGCCCGAGGGCGTGTCAAATGGGGCCGTGTGAATCAGGTAATTGTACGCACCACCTTCGCAAAAGTGTTCGATTCCCCCCACCACCTGTTGTAGCATTCCCGCCAGTTCTGCGGACATCGAATCGGAAAATGTTTCAAAGTGGCTGGCGTGCTGGCGCGGCAGGATCCACGTCTCATACGCCATCCGGGAGGCCCAGGGTGCGACCGCTACAAACGATTCGCTCGTCGCCACCAATCGAGTGCCGTCGGCCAACTCGCGATCCACCAGCGCGCAGAACGCGCAGCGGCCATGCCGCGCCTGCCACTCGGCAGCGCCGGCCAGCTCCGCACGCAACCGTTCGGGCACGGCGGGTAGCGCCACGATCTGGCTGTGAACATGTTCCAACGTCGCGCCGCCTCCGGGGCCAACATTCTTAAAGACGAGCCCGCAGATCAACCGCGGGTCGCGCTTCAGTTCGGCGAGCCGATCTCGATAGACGAGAATCACATCGGCCATCTGCTGGGGCGAGAGGTCCGTGACGCTTTGCACATGCTCTGGCGATTCGACGACCACTTCGTGGCGGCCTGCGGCGGCGCTGATTGCCTGCGGTGCATCCGCTGCGCCGTCCATCGCCATCGTGGTGTTGTCGGCGAGTGCGGGAAACTTGTTGGCCAGCACGCGGATCCGCCAGTGCGTTGCGTTCGGGCCCTTCGACGATGCAGCGGCGCTGGCCGGCAACTCCCACAGCGGCGTGGAGGTCAGATGCTCGTGCCCTGCGCAGAACGGGCAGGGACCGCTGGGGCGCGTGGCGGTGCGGCGGGAGAAATCATCGGGGCGGCCGGCGCGCTCCGGCGCGATGATCACCCATTGGCCGCTGATTGGGTCTTGACGCAGTTCAGACATTTCAACATCCGTGTGAGAGTCTGGTTGGGCGCGCTCCCCTGCGGGTCGCGGCTAAACGGCGCGGGGTGCCTGGGGCAACGCCCCAGATGTTTCCCGCCGACTACGGCTGGGGCGTTGCCCCAGGCACCCGCTACAACGCCCGGGCCGGTTCGCGGCGCCGGGCAATCGTCCGCTGATACGTGGCGACGTACTCCTTGGCACTGGCCGCCCAGGACCAATCCTGGCTCATGCCGGTGCTGACCAATTGTCGCCAAACTTGCGGCTGCGCGAAGGCCTGACACGCCCGCTCCATGGCGGCGGCCAGGGCAGTGGACGTGTAGTCCGCGAAGCAGAATCCGGTGGCCGTTTTGTCCGCCAGCGTGCTGGGCGTGGCGTCGGTGATCGTATCGACCAGCCCGCCGGTGGCCCGCACGACCGGGACCGTGCCGTATTTGAGGCTGTAAAGCTGGCTGAGCCCGCACGGCTCATACCGGCTGGGCATCAGGAACATATCGGCGGCCGCTTCGATGCGATGCGCCTGCGGATCGGAAAACCCGATCCGCACCGCCATCTGCCGCGGAAACCGCTCGGCCAACGCGGTCAACTGCTCTTCGTACCGCCGCTCGCCTGTCCCCAGGATAGCCCATTGGACGTCCACGTGATCGGCCCAATGCTCCATCACCGCGGTGACCAGGTCGATCCCCTTCTGCTCTACCAGCCGGCCGACGAGGCCGATCAGCGGCACCTCGGGGCGCACGGTCAAACCCAGCTCGCGCTGCAGGGCCGCTTTGCACGCCGCTTTGCCTTCTACTACGTTGCTCGCGTCATAATGCGCGGCCAGATGAGTGTCGGTGGCCGGATTCCACTCGCTGTAATCGACGCCGTTGATGATGCCGCTGAGCACATCGCGGCGGAACGAGAGCAGATCCTGCAGGCCGCAGCCTAACTCGGGCTGCTGGATCTCCAGGGCATACGTCGGACTGACCGTGTTGATCGCGTCGGCGAACACGAGGCCCGTTTTCAGCAGGTTCAAATTGCCGAACGACTCCATCTGCCGCCAGTTGAAGTACTTCCAATCGAGGCCCGTCAGGAGCATGTCCCAATGCCAGAAGGTGCCCTGGTACGCCAGATTGTGAATGGTGAAAAGCGTGGCGATCGAGTCGTACGGCGGCACGCCGCGCAGCTCAGCCTTCAAGTACGCGGCGAGCAGCCCGGTGGTCCAGTCGTTGAGGTGCAGCACATCGGGCCGCAACTCCATCAGCCGCACCGCTTCCAGCGTGGCGCGGGAGAAGAAGGCGAATCGCTCGCAGTTGTCTTTGTATTCCTGGCCGTCCGTGTCGACGTAGATCGCCGGGCGGTCGAAGTAGTCCTTCTGATCGACGAGGTACACAGGGACGTTGGTGCCCGGCAGCCGCGTCTCCAGAATCCGCCCTCGCACCGATTTGTTGCCGATCGGCACGGCAAACTCGCAACTGGTCGGCTGCATCGGCAGACCGGAGGCCAAAGCCGAGCGATGCGCGGGCATGATCACGCTCACGTCGTGCCCCAGGGCAGAGAGCGCCTTAGGCAGCGCGCCGCAGACGTCGCCGAGCCCACCCGTGCGGGCCAGCGGAGTAGCTTCACAAGTGGCGATCAGAATTCTCACCGGTCGTAGTCCTCGCTGCGGGGCAGAAGATCCCCGCTGAAATCATTTTACGCACGCCAAGGGGGGACCGGCTGTACCAAAACGTAGCACATT